>JBBRWI010000006.1:0-40983 GCA_038249305.1 Acetobacterales bacterium | reverse complement strand
GGCTGCACTGGCTGCCCGTAGTGACAGGCAATCCCGACCTTGCGCAATTCGTGGACACCCGGATCGGCGCATCGGGACCGCGCGCGCGGCTTTTCGTGCTGGATGTGGTGGGCGGCAAGGCCGGGCAGGTTCCAGCGGGGATCCTGCCGAAGCTGGACCTGACCAGCAGCGCCGGTGAGATCCGCAACCCGGTGGTGCAGGCCAATCCGCACACCGGCGGATGGCGCGTGCATTTTCATTTCGCACCGGGCCCGGCGCCGTTCGCGGAACTCCGCGCCCTGCTGACCCTCGGCGATCGACCGCTGACCGAGACATGGCTCTATCGATGGACAGCCTGAGCCCCGCGCCCGAAGTGGCATGGCGGGCCCTGCCCGAGCCGGCGCCGCTCGAAATGCCGGTGCAGTCCCTGCGGGACGCGCCGTCGCGAGGGCCCGCGGTGCGCCCCTCCGCACCGCGGGGCATGGCGTGGCGAAGGCTGCTGGTCATCGGTGGTGCGGTGTTGCTGACCGCTTTGGCGACGCGTGAGATGGGCCTCGTGCTGGACATCACGCGGCCGACCGCCCTGCAGATCATCCTGCTGGTGCTTTTCGTCCTGCTGTTCGCATGGATCGCGCTGTCCTTTGTCAGCGCGGTCTGCGGCTTCGCCAGCCTGCTGGCGGGCGGCGGGCGGCGCCTGGGCATCGACCCGGACGCTCCGCTGCCGCGGCTTTCCACACGCACGGCACTCCTGATGCCAGTCTACAACGAGCCACCGGAACGGGTGATGGCGGGCTTGCAGGCGGTGCACGAAAGCATTGCCGCGACAGGCGCCGCAGCGCATTTCGACGTCTTCATCCTGAGCGATACCACCGATCCGGATGCCTGGGTGGCGGAGGAAGCGGCCTTTCTGGCGCTGCGCGAACGCACCGGCGACGAGCAGCACATCTTCTACCGGCGTCGTGCGAAGAACACCGAGCGCAAGGCGGGCAACATCGCCGAATGGGTGCAGCGCTTCGGCGGCGCGTATCCCCACATGGTGGTGCTGGACGCCGACAGCGTGATGGAAGGTGCGGCGCTGGTGCGATTGGCGTCGGCGATGGAACGGCATCCGGATGTCGGGCTGATCCAGACGCTGCCGGTGATCGTCAACGGCACGTCCCTGTTCGCGCGATTGCAGCAATTCGCGGCGCGGGTCTACGGCCCGGTCATCGCCGCGGGCATCGCCTGGTGGCACGGGGCGGAGGGCAATTATTGGGGACACAACGCCATTATCCGCACCCGTGCCTTCGCCGAGCATGCCGGGCTGCCGACGCTGCGCGGCCGCAATCCGTTCGGCGGCCACATCCTCAGTCACGACTTCGTCGAGGCTGCGCTGATGCGCCGCGCCGGTTGGGCGGTTCACATGGTGCCGGCCCTGCGCGGCAGCTATGAGGAGAGCCCGCCTGCCCTGACGCATCTGGCGGTCCGCGACCGGCGCTGGTGCCAGGGCAACCTGCAACATGCGGCGGTGTTGCCGGCCAAGGGGCTTCACCCGATCAGCCGGCTGCACCTGCTGACCGGAATCGGCTCCTACATCACCGCACCGCTCTGGCTGGTGTTTCTGGTGGCGGGAATCTTCGGGGCGTTGGAGGCGCGATTCATCCGGCCTGCGTATTTTCCCAGCGGGCCTTCGCTTTTCCCGGACTGGCCGGTTGTCGATCCTGTCCGGGCCATGTGGCTGTTCATCGGCACCATGTCGCTGCTGCTGGTGCCCAAGCTGCTGTCATGGGCTGTGGTGTTGTTGCACAGGGAGGATCGACACGGCATCGGCGGCACCGCACGATCCTTCCTCAGCATGCTGATGGAAACCGTCATGGCGGGCCTGCTGGCACCGGTGACGATGCTGACGCAGAGCGTCGATGTCATGTCCATCCTGCTCGGCCGCGATTCGGGCTGGCAGCCGCAGCAGCGCGACGACGGCACGCTGCGTCTGGCCGAGGTGGTCAGGCTCTATTGGCGTCACACGGCCTTGGGACTGCTGCTCGGCACCGGATCCTGGCTGGTTTCGCCCTTCCTGGCGTTGTGGATGCTGCCCGTCACGCTCGGCCTCGCCTTGGCGGTGCCGCTGGCGGCGTTGACTGCGCGCCAAGTTCCGCTCCTGCGGCACCTTCGGCTGCTGTCCATCCCCGAGGAAACAGCGCCGCCGGTGGTCTTGGCTCGGTCCAACGCGATCCGCCGGATGCTGCAGTCGGACGCGGAGGAGTGCGAGGCGGTGCACCGGCTGGCAGCCGATCCGGCGCTGCTGGCGGCGCATCGTCGGATGTTGCCGCCGCCGCGCCGACCACGGCTCGACCCCCTGGATTCGGTGCTGCTGGTCGCGTTGGTCAAGGCGCAGGAGGCACGCAGTCTGGGCGAGGCGCTGGAACGCCTGAGCCGTGCAGAGAAAGCCGCGCTGCTGGCCGATGCCACGGGCGTTGACCATCTGGTGGGGTTGGCATCGCTTGACGGTCGCCGCGTGAACCGCCCCGGCTTCGCCGGCGGCTGTCTGGTTTGAGCAACGC
Source organism: Acetobacterales bacterium (assembly GCA_038249305.1). Taxonomy (GTDB): domain Bacteria; phylum Pseudomonadota; class Alphaproteobacteria; order Acetobacterales; family Acetobacteraceae; genus Humitalea. The sequence continues at coordinate 38,464 of JBBRWI010000006.1, read as the reverse complement.
CGCCGATGCTGGCTGTTCCGGCCTCACGCGGGACCGGTCCGCAGCCTCCATGGCCCGGTCGGGAATGCGCCGGGTCGAGCCAGACATTCGTCGTGGGATCATAGGCGTGGTGGTAGGGCCGGTTCACCCACTGCAATCCGCAGCCGCCGATCAGATGCACCTTGCCGGCCCATGCCGTGGCCCGGCACATCTCGCTGCGCGGCAGCGGCAGGTCGGCCCGCGCGGCCCAGCGCCCCCCATCGGCGCATGCGACAGGATGAAGCGCTGTCGCGTGCCTTGCGACGGCAGCGGCACCGAGGGTTCGGTCAGCGAGGCGAAGGGCGACGCCGCCTGCGCCGCGGCGCGGCCGACGAAGGGCGCGGCGAGCAGGGTGCCGGGGATCGCCCGGCGAGGGGGGGCGGCATTGGCATGCGGCATTGCTCCCTGTCGCGGCGGGACCTAGCCGGCGGAGCATGGCCGTGCTGCGGTGCCTCGCAAAGTCCATCCGGAAAAGGGTTGCACCCATGGCGAAACCGCGCCCCGTCATCATCACCTGCGCCGTCACCGGCGCGATCCACACCCCCAGCATGTCGCCGCACCTGCCGGTCACGGCCAGCGAGATCGCCGCCGCCGCGATCGGCGCGGCCGAAGCCGGGGCCGCCATCATCCACCTGCATGCGCGCAACCCCATCGACGGCCGCCCGGACCAGACGCCGGAGGCCTTCGCCCCGTTCCTCGGCGTCATCAAGCAGGCGTCCAACTGCGTCGTGAACATCACCACCGGCGGCGCACCGACCATGACCATCGAGGAACGGGTGCGCCCGGCGGCGACCTTCCGCCCCGAAGTCGCCTCGCTGAACCTCGGGTCGATGAATTTCGGCCTGTTCGGTATGCTGAACCGCTTCAAGGATTTCCGGCACCCCTGGGAAAGGGCCTATCTGGAAAACAAGGACATCATCTTCCGCAATTCCTTCCAGGACATCGAATACATCCTGACCACCTGCGCCGGGAACGACACCCGCTTCGAATTCGAGTGCTACGACACCTCGCACCTCTACAACCTGAAATACTTCTTCGATCAGGGCCTGGTGAAGGCGCCGCTGTTCATCCAGACGGTGTTCGGATTGCAGGGCGGCATCGGCGGGCATCCGGATGACGTGCTGCACATGAAGCGCACCGCCGATCGCCTGTTCGGCGATGCCTACCGCTGGTCGGTGCTGGGTGCGGGCGCCAACCAGTTGAAGATCGCCGCCATGGCCGCGGCGATGGGCGGCAATGTGCGGGTGGGGCTGGAGGACAGCCTCTGGGCCGGCCCCGGCCGCCTGGCCACGAGCAACGCCGAACAGGTCCGCCTGGTGCGCCAGATCATCGAGGGCATGGGCCTGGCCATCGCAACCCCGGATGAAGCGCGCCAGATGCTGCGCCTGAAGGGCTCCGACCTGGTCGGGTTTTAGCGGTAAGGCGCGAAGCCCGCCGCCACATCGCCCCCGGCCCCGCGCCGCAGCAGCCCCAGCAGCAGCCGCGCCTTGGCGCCCGACAGCATCCCGGCCGGCACCAGCCCGCGTGCGATCAGGTCGATCTCCGCCCCGGCATAGCCATAGGTGCCGGTGAACACCGGCCCGGTCGCGCAGCGCGTGGCGAGCACGACCGGCATCCGCGCGGCCAGGTCGGTAAGCAGCGGCGCCACGGCCGCCGGCACATGCCCCGCCCCCATGCCAGCCACCACCGCCCCGGCGTAGCCCAGGCCCGGCAGGGCGCCGAGCAGGCGCCCGTCCTCCCCCATCGCCCAGGTCAGCAGCGCGACCGGGGCGGGCGGACCGGCCTCGGCCGCCAGGGTCGGCAGGCGGCCGACGCGGGTGAAGATGCGCGCGACGCCCTCGGCCACCAGCCCGAGCGGCCCGGCCAGCGGTGACACGAAGGCCGAGGTCAGCGCGGTATGCGCCTTCTGCACGAAGCGGGCGGCGTGGATTTCATCGTTCAGCACCACCAGCGTGCCCAGGCCCCGCGCCGCCGGCGATGCCGCGACCTGGGCGGCGGCCAGCAGGTTGGCCGGGCCATCCGCCCCTGGTGCGGCGGCGCCCCGCATCGCGCCGGTGACCACCACGGGCTTGTCGCTGTCCACCAGCAGATCGAGCAGGAAGGCCGATTCCTCGATCGTGTCGGTGCCCTGGATCACCACGGCGCCGTCGAAGTCTTGGGCGAAGGCGGCTGCGATCCGCCGCGCGACATCGACCAGATGCGCGAGTTCCAGCGACGGGCTGGGCAGGCGGAGCAGCGATCTGGCGGTGATCGCGGCGACATCGGCCAGGGCGGGCACCGCGGCGACCAGTTCCTCCGCGCCCAGTTTCGGCGCGCCCAGTTTCGGCGCGATCCCGCCGCCGGCGTCCGGCACCATGGTGATGGTGCCGCCGAGCGACAGGAACAGCAGGCGCGGCCGGTTCATGCGGGGTCGCGGGCCGGCCGCGGCGCCGGCACGCGGGGCAGGTCCCCCGGCCGGGTGTTCGGCAGCCCGCTGGCCGGGATGATCGCCAGCAGCGCCCCGGGCGGCCAGGCCTCGGCCGCCCAGCAGCCGCAGCGCGGCGGCACCCAGGATCTGGCCGGCAATTCCAGGAAGGCCAGGTCCTGCGCCAGCCGGGCTTCGAGCGCGGCGAGGGGTGGCTTCAGCCCCATCACACCAGCGCGTTCTTCACGAAGCGCCCGCCCTGCATGATCGCCGACAGATGCGCGCCCTGATGCGTCAGCAAAGCGAGATCGGCCAGCGGGTCGCCATCGACCACGATCAGATCGGCCAGCGCCCCGGGGGCGATGCAGCCGATCCGCCCGGCCTCGCGCAGCATGATCGCTGCATTGACGGTGGCGCCGCGGATCACCTCCATCGCCGGCTGCAGGCGGCCGCGGATGACGAATTCCTCCGACTGGTGGCGGTGCATCGGCCCCAGCAGGTCGGTGCCATAGACCATCATCAGCCCGGCGGCGCGCATCTTGGCGATCGATTCCAGCCCGGCCAGCCGCACGTCGTCGATCTTGGCGACGCTGTCGGGCGGCAGCCCGAGCGAGGCGCCCTCGTTCTTCAGCGCTTCGTAGGTCACCAGGGTCGGGCAGGCGATGGCACCGGCCTCGGCGGCGGCGCGGGCGGTTGCCTCGGTGATCAGGTTGCAGTGTTCCAGGCTGCGCACGCCGCAGCGCACCGCGCGGGCGATGGCCTCGTCGGTGTACAGATGCGCCGAGACATAGGTCGCCGCATTGGCCGCTTCCTCGACCGCGGCCCGCACCTCCTCCTCGGCGAACCCGATGAAGGCGATGGGGTCGGTGGGTGAGGCGACGCCGCCATTGGCCATGATCTTGATGTAGTCAGCACCGGCCTTGATCTCCTCACGGCAGGCGCGGCGCACGGCATCGACGCCATCGACCAGCCGCCCCAGGCTGCCGAGGCGCCCCGCGAAGAAATCCGCCGGTCGCGTATCGTGCCGGCCGCGGAAGTCGCAATGCCCGCCGGTCTGCGACAGCGCCTTGCCGGCGATGGACAGGCGCGGGCCGGGCAGCAGCCCTTCGTCCCAGGCCATCTTCAACCCATGGGTCGCGCCGCCCAGGTCGCGCACGGTGGTGAAACCGCGCAGCAGCATTTCGCGCATCAGCCGCGCGGTATGCAGCGTCACCACCGCATCCGGCAGCATCGCATTGGCGCCGAGGTTGGCCAGCGCCGCCACGACATGCACATGGCAATCGATCAGCCCCGGCATCAGCGTCCGGCCGGCCAGGTCGATGCGCGTCGCGGCGGTGGCGATCGGGCGGTCCGAGACCTCGCGGATCGCATCGCCCTCGACCAGCACATGCATGTTGGGCAGGGCGTGGTCGCCGGCGCCGTCCAGGACGGTCGCGTTCTCGAACAGGATCATACGGGTGTGCCCTCCTTTTCGGCCATGCGCAGCAGCGGCAGCGCGATGGCGGGTGCGACCGCCTGGATCGCCGGGATCTGGTCGGCGCGCAGCACGCCCGGCCCATCCAGCACGTTCAGCGTGCCGATGATCCGGCGGAGCGACACCACGGGGATGTTGATGCAGGACGCGCAGCCCAGCCGCGCGATGAGTTCGTGGTCGGGAAAGGCCCATCGGATGGCTTGCGCATCGCCACCATGCCAGGGCTGCCGCGCCACCAGCACCTGCGCGCCCCAGGGCGTAGGCCCCATGCGCTTGCGGCCGGACAAGGGGTAGGCGGCAGGGTCGGAGGTATGCACGCGCTCCACCTCCTGCCCATCGCGGGTCACGAACAGGATGGTGAACAGACGCAAGCCGGTCAGCGCGCGGACGGCGTCCTCGGCCGCCAGGAAGGCCGCCTGGGGGGTCGCCGCTTCGGCGGTGTCGCGCGCCAGCCGCGCCAGGATTTCGATGCTCATGCGACCGGTGCCTTCTGATTGCGTTCGGGCAGGATACCCTGTGGCCGCAGATGCAACAGCAGGATCAGGGCAACGCCGACCGACGCCTCACGCAGGGCCGCGGCCTGGAGCGCCGAGACGCCGGGGACGAGTTCGGCGGCAAAGCGCGTCGCCTCCAGGAAGCCGATCAGCAGATAGGCGCCGAGCACCGCCCCCGATGGCCGCCCATTGCCGCCGGCGGTGACGGCCAGGAACACGTAGATCGTGACCAGCGGCGCAAAGAGTTCCGGCGCGATGTAGGACCCGTAATGCCCATAGAGCGCCCCCGCCAGCGCCGCGATGCCGGCGGCGATGGCAAAGGCCTCGGCCTTCATGCGCGCGACCGGCTTGCCGGCGACGGCGGCGACCACCTGATCCTCGCGGATCGCGCGCAGCGCCCGGCCCCAGGGCGAGGCCGCCAGCCGTCGCAGCGCGAACCAGACCAGCAGCACCAGCGCCGAGACCCCGACCAGCCAGGTCACATGGAACGCCGGCCCCCAATCGCGTGGCACGCCGCCAGGGATGCCCGAAATCCCATCCGTGCCGCCGGTCAGCCAGATCTCGTTGCTGGCAATGATGCGCACCGCCTCGGCGAAGCCCAGCGTCACGATGGCCAGGTAGTCGTCGCGCAGGCGCAGCGTCGCCCCGGTCACGACCAGCCCCGCGACGGCCCCCGCCACCACGGCCGCGACCAGCCCGACCGGCAGCGGCACGCCGCCCCATTTGACCAGCATGGCCGAGGCATAGGCGCCGATGGCGAAGAATCCCGCCAGCCCCAGGTTCACCAGCCCGGTCATGCCCCAGGCCAGCGCCAGGCTTTGCGCCAGCAGCGCATAGATGCCGCCGATCACCAGCAGGAACACCAGATACGCGGTCACGCCCGCGCCCCGAACAACCCGGCCGGCCGCACCGTCAGCACCATCAGGATCACGACGAAGCCCACGACCGAACGGTAGGAGGGGGCGATCAGCAGGACGGTCAACTCCTCCACCATGCCGATCACCAGCGCGCCCACCACAGCCCCGGGGATGGACCCCAACCCCCCCAGCACGGCGGCGGCAAAGATCGCCAGCACCAGCCGCGGCCCGGTCAACGGGTCGATCGAGGTATCGAGCCCGACCAGCATCCCGCCCATCCCCGCCAACCCCGCGCCGATGGCGACGGTGATGGCGGCGATGCGCACCGGATCGACACCGCGCAATCGCGCGAGATCGGGATTGTCCGCCACCGCCCGCATCGCCCGGCCCAGCGGCGTCAGCGCAAGGAAGGCCCAAAGCCCGCCCATGGCGCCGACGGCGATGCCGAAATTCTCGATCTGCTGCGGCCCGACGCGGATCGGCCCGAAGAACACATCGCGCAGCATCGGCAGGTCGTAGCCGCGCAGGCCATTGCCCCAGACGAAGCGCACCGCGTTTTCCAGCACGATGGCCGCCGCCAGGGAGGCGATGGCCATCATCAGCGCGCCCGCCTTGTCCAAGGGCCGCACCGCGACCCATTCGACCAGGACCCCCGCCAAGGCGGCGGCCGCGAAGGCCGCTATCAGCGACACCTCCATCGGCCAGCCAAGCACCGTATTGGCCACCCAGCCGCCATAGGCGCCGATGGTGGCCAGCGCCCCGATGGCGAAGTTGGGATAGTTCAGCACGGCAAAGATCGCCGAGAACCCGATCGCCGGCACCGCCAGGATGGTGCCGGAGATCACGCCGTTCACCAGCGCCTGGGCAATCGCCTCCAGCAGGAAGGAGTCCAGCAAGCCTCAGGCGATCCTGATCAGCGCCAGCGACCCGCCGCGCACCTGTTCGTAGCGGAACTTGGTATCCAGGATATCGCCGACCTCGTTGAAGTCGCAGGGGCCGGAGGCGCCGTCGTAGTTCACCGCCCGGCCGGCCGCGATGGCGCGCAGGCCATCGACCGCATTGTCCACCGCCTCGCCCGCGCCCTGCGACACCAGCCGCACATTGTCGCGCACCGCCTGGCCCGTGGCATCGCCACCCTTGGCCATGGCCATCAGCACGAGGGTCACGTGGTCGTAGATCTGGCAGGTATAGGGATCGGGCGACGGGCTATTGGCCAGGCGCTGCACCCGGGCATAGGCGCCCGAGCCCTCGGCCGGCGAGGGAGCCAGCGTCATCACGCCCTCGGTCACCTCGTTCGGGATGGCGCCCAGCATCGCCTGGTTCACCGAATAGGCGAAGGCGAGGATCTTGCCGCGATACGACGCGCGGAAAATGTCGCGCAGCAGCACCGAGGTGTCGGGCGTATAGCCGCCGGCCACGATCACATCAGGCCGAAAGCGCAGCGCCTGGTCCACCTCGGTCCGCAGCGACGGCTTGGTCGCGTCGTAGATCAGCAATTCGGCGGTGCCGCCGCCGCGTTCCGCCGCAATCTTCATCGCGGCGAACTGCGACTGGGTAAAGGGCGTCTGCGGCATCATCACGAAAATGCGCCGCGCGCCCTGTTCGATGGCGAATTCGCCGAACTTGCGGCCCTGCAGCGTGGTGTTCGGCTGGGTGCGGACCAGCCAGCCATTGTGCGGCAGCAGGGTGATGGAATCGGCGCCGGAGACGGTGGTCAGGAAGACCCGGTTCTCCCAGCACAGCGGGGCGACCGCGGTGGTGACGCTCGATGCCCAGGTGCCCATGATGGCGGCGACGCGATCGACGTCGATCAGTTTCCGGGCCGCGCGCACCCCGGCCTCGGGGTTGGTCTGGTCGTCTTCGCTGAACAGTTGGACCTGGCGGCCCAGGACACCGCCCGCGCCATTGACCTGTTCCACGACAGCCCGCACGCAGGCCGCCATCACCGGGCCGTAGGGACCGCCCGCGCCGGTCAGCGGCGTCAGCGTGCCGAGCCGGATGGGGCCGGTGGCGGCGGTCTGGGCGCGGGCCAAACTCGGCAGGGCCAAAAGCCCGGCCAGGGTGCGGCGGCCGATCGGGGGGGTCATGCGGTGATCTCCTTGGCTATGCGCACACCCAGGAACAGGCGGCGGATCGTGGGGTCGGCAGCAAGGCCGCGGGCATCGCCGGCATGGGCGCAGCGCCCATCGACCAGCACCACAGCGTCATCGGAAACCGCCAGCGCGTCGAGCGCATTCTGTTCGACCATCAGCACCGGCATGCCGCTGTCCACCAGCGCCCGGATGGTGGCGAACAGCCCCTGTGCCGCGACCGGCGACAGGCCGGCGGTCGGTTCGTCCAGCATCAGCAGTCTCGGGGCTGCCATCAGCGCCTGGCCCATCGCCAGCACCTGGCGCTGGCCGCCCGACCGGGTGCGCGCAGCCTGGCGGCGGCGTTCGCGCAGCAGCGGGAAGCGATCATGCACATCGGCCATGCGCGACCGCGCGTGGCGGCGTTCGGCATGGGCGCCCATCAGCAGGTTCTCCTCGACCGACAAGGCGCCGAACACATTGCGTTCCTGCGGCACCAGCACGCAGCCCGCGGCGATCATCGCGGCGGGGCTGGCCGGCATCACCAGATCGCCGAACACCCGCACGGTGCCGGCGATCGGCCGCAGCAGCCCGGCCAGCAGTTTCAGCACGGTGGATTTGCCGGCGCCATTCGGGCCGATGACGCAGACCAGCCGCCCCGGCGCCACCCGCAGCGACACGCCGTTCACCACATGATCGTCGGCGCCATAGCCGCCGACCAGACCCTCCACCACCAAGGCCGTCATGCCGCGTGCCGGCGGGTGCCGAGATAAGCGTCCTGCACGGCCGGATCGTCGCAGACGGCGGCGAAATCCCCGGTCGCCAGGGTGCGGCCGGCCGCCATCACCACCACGTCCTGCGCGATGCGTCCGACCAGCGCCATGTTGTGCTCGATCAGCAGGATGGTGCGGCCCTCGGCGGCGATGGCGACCAGCAGGTCGCCGATCTCCTCGGCCAGGGTCGGGTTCACGCCGGCGGCCGGTTCGTCGAGCAGGATGATCCCGGGCCGCGCCATCAGCGCGCGACCGATTTCCAGCAGTTTTTTCTGGCCGCCGGACAAGGCGGTGACCCGGTTGTCGATCACGCCGGACAGGCGCAGCCGGGCCGCGATGGCCAGCGCCTGTTCGGCCAGGGCGGCTTCTTCCTGCCGCCTTGCGGACGGTCCGAACAGCGCGGCGGTCCAGTTTTCGCCGGGCTGCTGCTGGCCGTAGAGCATCAGGTGTTCGAACACCGTCAGCTTCGGAAAACCGCGCGCGATCTGGAAGGTGCGGACCAGTCCCTGCGCCGTTATCGCCTCCGGCCGCAGCCCGATCAGGTTTTTGCCGCGCAGGTTAACGCGCCCGGCATCGACCCGCAGCAACCCGGAAATCGCGTTGAACAGGGTGGTCTTGCCGGCGCCGTTCGGTCCGATCAGCGCAGTGATGCGCCCCGGCGCCACGTCGAAGCCGACGCCATCCAGCGCCGCCAGCCCGCCGAAGTGGCGATGCAGGCCCGCAAGCGTCAGGATCGGCGGCGGCGTCAGCTTCATGCCGGCAGTAAACCGGCGGGGCAGGATGCTGTGAAGGCTCTGGTCAGACTTCCAGCATCTTCTTCAGCAGGTCCACATCCTCGGCAAAGGCGGAATCGGCCTGCATCAATTCGGTGATGCGGCTGACCGCGTGCATCACCGTCGTATGGTCGCGGTTGCCGAAATGGCGGCCGATCTCGGGCAGGCTGCGGCTGGTCAGGTGCTTGGCCAGATACATCGCCACCTGGCGCGGCCGGGCGATGTTCCGCGCCCGGCGGGGGGAGGCCATGTCGGTCATCTTGATGCTGTAGTGGTCCGAGACCTTCTTCTGGATCTCGTGGATCGTCACCCGGCGGTCGTGCGCCCGCAGGATGTCGTGCAGGACCTCCTGCGTCTGGTCGAGGGTGATCGCCCGGCCGAACAGGTTGGCATGCGCGACCAACCGGTTCAGCGCGCCTTCCAATTCGCGCACATTGCCGGTGATCTTGCTGGCGAGGAATTCCATCACCCGCGGCGGCACCGTGGCATGCAGCGACGCTGCCTTGGACAGCAGGATCGAGATGCGCAATTCGTAGGTGGTGGCATGGATATCGGCGACCATGCCGCAGCCGAGCCGGGTCCGCAGCCGGTCCTCAAGCCCCGACAGATCGGACGGCGACTTGTCGGCGGAGACCACGATCTGCTTGCCGGCATCGACCAGCGCGTTGAAGGTATGGAAGAATTCTTCCTGCGTATTGTCCTTGCCGATCAGGAACTGCAGGTCGTCGATCATCAGCACATCGACCGAGCGCAGGCTTTCCTTGAACTCCATCGTGTTCTGCCGGCGCAGCGCGCCGATGAAACGGTACATGAAGGTTTCGGCCGACATGTAGGTGACGCTGCTGTGCGGATGGCCCTCGCGGATCGCCCAGGCGATCGCATGCATCAGATGCGTCTTGCCCAGCCCCACGCCGCCATAGAGGAACAGCGGGTTGAAGCCGACGCTGGCCGGGCGTTCGGAGACGCGGCGCGCCGCTGCATTGGCGAATTCATTGGGCTTGCCGACGACGAAGGTGTCGAAGGTGAAGCGCGGGTCGAGCGAGGGATCCTGGCCGCCCGCATTCGGGCTGCCACCGGTCTGCCCGGCCGGGTTCGGCGTGTCGTGGCGCGCGGCCGCCGGCGCGGCCTCGCGGTCGGCGATAGCCGCGGCCAGGCGCCCGGCCAGCCCCGGCGCCGGGATGGCCGGGGCCTGCGGCGCATCGGCCAGGGACCCGCCCCCTGCCGCCTCGGGCGCCACGCGCACCTCGATGCGGCGCACGCCCAGGTCCTCGGCCTGCCACAGGGCACGCAGGCGGTCGGCGTATTTGCCGCGCACCCAGTCACGCAGGAAGCGGCTGGGCAGCACCACGACGGCGGCATCGCCGGCGATGCCGGCCAGGGTCATCTGGCGCAACCAGGAGCGGTATTCGGCGTCGCCCACTTCCTGCCGCAGACGGCCGCGGATGCGGGCCCAGGCCTCGGTCAGGGCGCTCGCCGAAAGGTTGGCGCCACCGGCGCCTGGGGCCGCGTTGCCAGAACGTGCGCCATCAGCACCCACGCCGCGGCCATCGCCCCCCGCCCCGGCTGCACGGCCCGACGGGTTGGTGCTGTGTTCTGGCTCCATGCCCCTGTCCGCTCCATCCCAAAAGAACCCGACATCTGAACGGACCGAACTTCGAACCGGCCGGGCAGGGGCCGGACGACCCCACGCGACGCTTTTCCCGCCGGGCGACGAATCGCCCGCCTTGCAGCACCTGAGCGGCCCTGCCGGTCAGCGGCCCGTTCGGCTGTGATTGTAAGGCCGGCCCATGGCGAACAACACGACCAATTCTAGACAGTCATCGCTCTGACACGCAAATGACAAGCAATGATCTGAAACATTAAATATGCAGACGCGTCTTCTGTTTCACCAATAAAGGCGCGCAGAAAATCGTCCAGATACTGGATTGAAACGGTCGGGAGGCCCCTCCCCGCGTGTAGATACTACGCTTTCGCGGTGTCCAGCGGCAATGGGGGCGAAGCATGAACGCCCGGCGACGTCGCCGCCGGGCGGGTCATCATGCCGTGGCGGCGGCGCCCATCGCCTTGATGCGGGCCGACAGCCGCGACAGTTTCCGCGACACGGTATTGGCGTGGAAGGTGCCCTTGCCCACCGCGCTCTGCATCTCCGGCTGGGCGGCGATGAAGGCGGCCTGCGCCTTGGACTTGTCGCCACCGCTGATCGCGGCTTCCACCTTCTTCAGGTAGGTGCGGACATGGCTGCGACGCGCGGTGTTGCGCGCATTGCGCTTCGCGGTCTGACGGATGCGCTTCTGCGCGGACGCGGTGTTCGCCATGGCGTTCTTGTCGTGCCGATCGTGAGGTTGGTTGGATGCACGGGGACGCCGCGCGAGGGGCGGGTGGTATCCCCCCGACCCCGCGCGAGTCAAGCGATACGCGATTCTTGTGATCGCGCGGGCGATGCCCGGACCTCACCGATCGGTGAAGCGTGCGGGGCGTTTCTCGGCGAAGGCCGCCATGCCTTCCTTCTGGTCCGCCGTCGCGAACAGCGACTGGAACAGCCGCCGTTCGAAGCGCACGCCCTCCCTCAGCGTGCTTTCGAAGGCGATGTTCACCGCCTCCTTGGCCATCGCGACCGAAGGCGCCGACATCGCGGCGATGGCCTCCCCGGTGCGGATCGCCTCGGCCACCAGATCGGCGGCGGGAACCACCCGGCTGACCAGGCCGACGCGCTCGGCCTCGGCCGCATCCATCATCCGCCCGGTCAGGATCATGTCCATCGCCTTGGACTTGCCGACCGCGCGGGTCAGGCGCTGCGAGCCGCCGGCACCGGGGATCACCCCCAGCTTGATCTCCGGCTGGCCGAATTTCGCCGTGTCGGCGGCCAGGATCATGTCGCACATCATCGCCAGTTCGCAGCCACCGCCCAGGGCGAAGCCCGCGACCGCGGCGATCACCGGCTTCTGGGCCGTCAGCACGGCCTCCCACCGCTTGCCGATGAAATCATCGAAGTAGAGGCCGGGGAAGGCGCGGCCCTGCATTTCCTTGATGTCGGCGCCGGCGGCAAAGGCGCGTTCGCTGCCGGTCAGCACGATGGCGCGGATCGCGGCATCGGCCTCCATCCCGCGCAGCGCCTCGCCCAATTCGGCCATCAGCTGGTCGCACAGCGCGTTCAGCGCGCGCGGCCGGTTCAGGCGGACCAGCCCGACCGGGCCATGCGTCTCCACCAGGATCATCTCATAGGCCATTGGCGTGGTTCCCCGTTGCTCGGGCGCAGTATCGCGCCGGCCGGTGGGGATGGCCAAGGGGGTGGTTCAGCCCGGCAGCGCTTCCAGCCGCACCGTCTCGGCCCGCACGATGGCTTCCAGCCGCCGCGCCGTCTCCGCCCGCGGCAGCCCCGGCGGCAGCGCCGGCAGGATCGAGATGGTGATGGTCCCCGGCCGCTTGCGAAACGCCCGCCGCCCCCAGCAGCGGCCGCTGTCGGTCGCAACCGGAATGATCGGGGCGATCACCCCGGCCAAGGCCGTGACCCCTGGCTGCCAGGGCAGCGCCTGGGCCAGCGCCTGGCGCGCTGGCGCCCGCGTGCCCTCGGGGAAGATCACGACCTGCGCGCCACGGGCGGCGGCGGCCGAGGCCGCGCGCAGCATCTGTTTCAGCGCCGCCCCGCCACCGGCCCGGTCCACCGCCACCATCCCGACCCGCCGCCCCATCCAGCCATAGCCGGGGATGTGCAGCAGTTCCTTCTTCATCACATAGATGGGCGTTTCCAGCAGCATCAGCCAGACGATGGTGTCGAAGGCCGATTGGTGGTTCGACACGATCAGCCCGCCGCCGCGCGGCAGATGCTCGGTGCCGGTGACCACCAGCCGGATGCCGCAGACCACCCGCATCAGCACGATCACCGCCCGTGCCCAATGGGCCATCACGGCATAGGTCAGGTGCGGCGACCCCGGCAGCACCATGGTCCCGGCCAGGGAGAAAGCTGCCGTCAAGGGGTAGAAGGCCGCGTTGAACACCGCCGACCGCAGCAGGATCATCACCGCCCGCATGGTGCCGCTTCCCGTCCCGGCCTCATGGCAGGCGCCGCAGCCAGCGCCGCAACACCAACTGCGCGACCGCCCAGCCGAGCACCCAGGCGGCCAGGGGAACAGCGACCAGCCAGGCCCAGGGCACGATCCCGCCCAGCGCCGCCCAGTCGATCTCGCGCCCCGGCGCCAGCCGGGCCAGCAGCGCCAGGGCCGGCAGCGCCAGCGCGACGCCGACCATCGCCCCCGAACCGGCCAGGAAGCCGAGCCGCCTGGCGAAACGCCCGGCGATCTGGCCATCCGCCGCCCCCCATTCATGCAGCAGCACGATCGCATCGCGCCGCGCCGCCAGCCCGGCGCCCGCACCGACCGCGACCACGGCGGCGGCCACCACAGCGACCAGCGCCAGCACCGCCAGGGCCAGCCATTGCACCCCCTGCGCCAGGGCGGCGACCTGGCCGGCCCAGGGGCCATGCGGTTCCAGCACCGCGCCCGGCACGGCGGCGGCGACCGCGGCTTGCATGCCCTCGGCGGCCCGGCCCGGGCTGAGCGTCAGATCCACGATCGACGGCAGCGCGGGACCCCCGCCCTCACCCAGCCAGGGCCGCAGCAGGATGGCCAGTTCGGCCGGGTCGGCCGGGGCCGCCGCGACGACGCCCGGCAGGGCCAGCAGCCGCTGCACCGCGGACTCGGCCCGGGTGCCGCGCGGCAGCAGCACCGTCGCGCTGTCGATGGCCGCACTGCGCCAGCCCTCGGCAAACCGTTGCGCCGCCTGGGCGCCGGCCATCGCCAAGGCGGCCAGCAGCGCCATCGCCCCGACCAGTGCCGGCAGCAGGCCAAAGGGCAGCGCCCGGGCCAGGCCCAGCGGATCGCGCGCATGGCGCCGGCTGCGGATCATCATGGCGGACCGCCCCGGCTGATCCGGCCATCGTGCAGGATCAGGCAGGGCGCGGGGTGGCGCTGCGGCAATTCCTCGCTGTGGGTCGCGACGACCACCGTGGTGCCCAACCGGTGCAATTCGATCAGCAAGACCATCAGGCGCCGCGCCTGGGTGGCATCGAGGTTGCCGGTCGGTTCGTCGGCCAGCAGCACGTCGGGCCGGCCGACCACGGCGCGGGCGATGGCGGCGCGCTGCTGCTCGCCGCCCGACAGTGTCGCCGGCCGCGCCGCGGCACGGTGGTCCAGCCCGACCCAGTCCAGCATCTCGGCCACATCCGGTTGCAGCGATGCCTCCGCCCGCCCGGCCAGGCGCAGCGGCAGGGCGACATTGTCGGCCACCGACAGATAGGGCAGCAGGCGAAAATCCTGGTAGACCGTGGCGATCCGCCGCCGGGTCGCGGCCAGTGCCGAACGGCTGGCAGTGCCGACGCGCAGGCCCAGCACATCCATCTGCCCCGTGGTCGGGCGCAAGGACAGCCCCATCAGGCGCAGCAGGCTGGACTTGCCCGCCCCCGAGGCGCCGAGCAGCCAGGTGAAGGACCCGGGTTCGAGCGTGAAGCGCAGGCCACGCAGCACATCTGCCGCAGCGTTCGGGGCAGCAGCGTTCGGGGCCGCAGCGTCCGGGGCCGCAGCGTTCGGGGCCGCAGCGTTCGGGGCGCCCGGGTATCGCAGGCCGACGTCGATGAAGCGCAGCATGGACTGCCTGTGCCACGCCGCCTTCCAGAACGCCACCGCGGGGCATCACCGCGACGACCGTCATCGCGACATGGCTTGTGCGCCGGCCCGGTCATTGCCAGAAACCTGTGATGCGCATTGTCTGCCCAGCCTGCGACGCGGCCTATCAGGTGCCGGACGACCTGCCGACGCGGGCGCCGGAGGTGCGTTGCGTGCGCTGCGGCCATAGCTGGAAGCCGGCCGGCGCCGCGGCGCCCACACCGGCCCCCATGGCGGCGCCCATCGCGGCCCCATTACCGGCGCCGGTGGCGCGCCCCCCGGCGCCGCCCGACCCAAGCCCAGCCCCGCCGCCGCCCCCTTCACCCGCCGCCGCCCCGCGCGGCCTGCGCCTGGCCTGGCTGCTGTCGCTGCTGCTGCTGGCCGGGTTCGGCGCCGCCGCCATGGCCTGGCGCGCCCCGCTGGTGGACGCCTGGCCGCCGCTCGGCCGGGTTTTCGCGGCCCTCGGCCTGAACCCCTGACCGCCGGCGCGTTGACAAGCCGGGGCGCTTGCCAAAACCTCGGTCCGGGTCTTTCGGAGCCTTCCCCGTGACGCACCGCGCCTTGCTCGGCCTTGCCACCGCCGCCTGCCTCAGCCTGGCCGCACCACACCCAGCCCCGCCGCAATCGCTGATCATCGGGGTCAAGGCGCCCTTCGGCCTCGACCCGCATTTGCTCTTCGCCGGGCCGGCCATGGCGGCGGCCCGCGAGGCGGCGCTGCGCCACGCGATGCGGGAGGCGATCGACCAGGTCCCGCTCGCGCCGCTGTACAACCAGGTGGTGATGGTCGGCGCCAAGGCCGCCATCGCCTATACGCCGCGCATGGACGAACAACGCGTGGCCTCCCACGCCCGCCCGACCGGAGCCGTGCGATGACACCCACCCGCCCCGTCATCGAAGGGCCGCGCCATGCGATCAGCGCCGGGCATTACCTCGCCACCGCGGCGGGCATGACCATCCTGGAAGCCGGCGGCAATGCCATCGATGCCGGGGTCGCGGCAGGGCTGGTGCTGGGCGTGGTGCAGCCCGACATCGTGAACATCGGCGGCGTGGCGCCGATCCTGATCCGCCGCGCCGATGGGCGGATCGAGAGCATCGCCGGCCTGGGCCATTGGCCGATGTCGCTGCCGGCCGACGTGTTCATGACCCGCCATGGCGGCCAGATGCCGCGCGGGGTGCTGCGGACGGTGGTGCCGGCGGCGCTGGATGCCTGGATCACCGCCCTGGAACGCCATGGCACGATGGGTTTTGCCGCCGTCGCGCAATGCGCGATCCGCTACGCCGAGGACGGGTTCGCGGTCTATCCGATGCTCGCCGACAGCCTGCGCGACCATGTGAAGGATTATCGCTGCTGGCCATCCAACGCCGCGATTTTCCTGCGCGATGGCGAAGCGCCGAAAACCGGCGAAAGGTTCCGCCAGGCCGACCTTGGCGCGATGCTGCGCTTCATGGCCGATGAGGACAGGCGGGCGGCCTCGACCGGCGGGCGCGAAGCGGGGCTGGCCGCGGCACACCAGGCCTTCTATCGCGGCGACATCGCCCGCATGATCACCGCCTATATCCAGGCCGAGGGCGGTTATCTCTCGGCCGGCGACATGGCCAATTTCCGGTCGCGCATCGAACCCGTGGTGACGCGCAACTGGCGCGGCCATGCGGTTACCACCTGCGGCCCCTGGTGCCAGGGGCCGGCACTGCTGGAGGCGCTGCTGCTGATGGAACGCGCCGGCTTCCACGGCATGGCGCACAACAGCCCCGACTACCTGCATCTGCTGACAGAGAGCATCAAGGTCGCCATGGCCGACCGCGAATACCATTTTGCCGACCCGGCTTTCTGCGATGTGCCGATCGAGGCGCTGCTGGGCGAGGCGCATATCGCCGCCCGCGTCGCCGCCTTCCACATCGACCGGGCGCATCCGGGCATGCCCGAACCGCTGCTGGGCCGCGGCACCGACCTGCCCCCGCCGAGCGTTCTGGCGATGCCGATCGCCGACCCCGACACCTCCTATGTTGCGGTGGTGGATGCCGCGGGGAATGCGTTTTCCGCGACCCCTTCGGACGGCAGTTTCAACGGGCCGATCATCCCGGGCCTGGGCATCGTCGCCTCCGGCCGGGGCAACCAGTCGCGCCCCGATCCGGCGCATCCCTGCGGCGTCGGCCCCGGGCGCCGGCCACGGCTGACGCCGAACCCCGCGCTGGTGGTGACGCGGGACGGGGCGGTCATGCCCTTCGGCACGCCGGGCGGCGATGTGCAGATCCAGGCGATGCTGCAGGTGCTGATCAACCGGCTGCATTTTGGCATGGATATCCAGGAAGCGATCGAGGCGCCGCGCGTGGCGTCGTATTCCTTCCCCTCGTCCTTCGCGCCCTACGAATACTTCCCGGCCCGGGTCGCGGTCGAGGGCCGTATCCCCGCCGCCACGCGCGACGCATTGCGCGGGCGCGGCCATGACGTGCAGGACTGGCCCGACTGGACCTGGCTTGCCGGAAGCGTCGAGGCGGTGGAAAGCGTCCCCGCCACAGGCATGCGCCGCGGCGGTGCCGATCCGCGCCGGCCCGCCTATGCGCTGGCGATGTGACGATGCGCAGCGTCCTGATCAGCGCCCAGGATCTGGCGGCATGGCTGGCACGGGACGATGCGCCGGTGGTCCTGGCCGTGCGCAACGGGCCGGCGGCCGAGTTTATCCCAAACGGGCCGGTGGCCCGGGTTATCCCAAACGGGCCGGTGGCCCGGGCTATCCAAGACGGGCCGATGGCCGAGTTTATCCAAGACGGGCCGATGGCCGAGTTTATCCAAGACGGGCCGGTGGCCCGGGGCACGCCGCGCATCCCGGGCGCGGTGGATGTCGACCTCGCGACCGGTCTCGCCAGCCCCCAATCCGGCTTCAGCGGCAGCCGCCCGCTGCCTGCCATACACACCCTGCAAGCGGCGGCGCGCGCCTGGGGCATCACCCAGGACCGCGCGGTGGTGGTCTATGACCATGACCGCTGCCTGCAGGCCGGGCGCGGCTGGTGGGTGCTGACCTGGGCCGGCATCGCCGATGTGCGGATGCTGGACGGGGGTTTTGCCGCCTGGCAAGGCGCCACCACGACCGAGGCCCCGGCCCCGGCGCCCGGCGATGTGGTGCTCTCGGCCGGGCACCTGGCGGTGCTGGACGCCGATGCGGCCGCGGCCCTGGCGCGTGGCGGGCTGCTGCTCGATAGCCGTATCCGGCCGAACTACATCGGCGGCGCGACGGCGCCGGGCCAGCCGGCGCGCGGCCACATCCCGGGATCGGTCAGCGCGCCGGTGATCGACACCCTGACCGAGGCCGGCACCTTTACCGACCCCGCGACCTTGCGGCACCTGTATGGCGCGCTTGGCGCCGATGGCGCGGGGCCGGTCGGCGTGACCTGCGGCGCCGGGGTATCGGCGGCGCTGACGGTGGCGCTGCTGGCCTCGATCGGCGTCGAGGCATCGATGTTCCCCGGGTCCTGGTCGGCCTGGAGCGCCGATCCCGCGCGACCGGTCACGATCGGCGGCAGGCCCGGGTGATCACGGCCTGACCGTCAGCACCCCCCGGGCATCCAGCGCCAGATCGGCGCAGCCGCGCCGCAGCCCGGCCACATCGATCGGGTGGAACAAATAAAGCCAGGGCGGATCGGCACGCAGCTGCGCGAGGCAGGCGCCATAGGCGGCCTCGCGCGGTGCATCGCCCACCGCGTTGTTGGCTGCCAGGATCAACGGTTCCAGCACCGGGTCGTCGTGGCCCTGCCACCAGACCGCCTGGACCGCACTGGAGATCTTGTCGTTCAGGATGCGAAAGGTGCTGTGCGGCGAACTGTCGAAGATCGCCATGTCGCCGATCTGCCGCCGCCCGGCCTGGCGGGCGTATTCGGGGCGGTCGGGTTCCACCTCGATCACGCTTTGAACGCCGATGGCGGCGAGCGACCCGGCGACGGCGGCGGTGATCAGGGGCGCGCGGTCCGGCATGAAGGTGGGGGTGCGGATCGTGAGCGGCGCCGCAAGCCCCGCCGTGTCGAACAGCCGCCGCGCCGCCTGCGGGTCATGGACGAAAGCAGCGACCCCCGCCGCCCGCGCGCCGAGGTGAAACGGGCTGACCACCGTGGAGGCAGCGACGCCGAGCCCGAAAAAAACCTCCTCGATGATCGCCGGCACGTCGATGGCGAGGTTGATCGCCCGCCGCGCCTCCGGCCGCATGAAGGGGCCGTGCAGCCCGTTCAGGAAATACATCACCGACAGGGTGTTCGTGGCGCGCAGCCAGTCGAAGCGCGGGTCGAAATCCAGCCGGTGCGCGCAGCGTTCCAGGTTCAG
This sequence comes from Acetobacterales bacterium, assembly GCA_038249305.1. Classification (GTDB taxonomy): domain Bacteria; phylum Pseudomonadota; class Alphaproteobacteria; order Acetobacterales; family Acetobacteraceae; genus Humitalea. Next base: position 19,636 of record JBBRWI010000006.1, on the reverse strand, counting down.
CGCCACATCCACCGCGCCATCGCGCAGCGCCGCCAGCCGGTCCTCGGCTTGGGGCAGGCAGGTGACCGCGATGCCGGGCGTGCCGGGCCGCGACAGCACCGCGCGATCATGGGGCGCGTAGGAGTCCACCCGGTACGGCCCGGTGCCGATGATCGGCAGCCCGTCGGTCGTTTCCCGCACGGGATGGAACTCGCAGAACAGGTCCAGGATATCGGCGAAGGGTCGCGGCGAGACGACCCGGACCGTGCCCCGGCCGGCGGCCGTGACCGACACCCCGGCGAAATAGCGCGCATAGGACCAGGGCATCCCGAAAGTATCGACCGAGGTCAGGATGGCCGCGATGAACTGCCGGATATCCTCGGCCTCGCAGGGCTTGCCGTCGTGGAAGGTGGCGCCGGGGCGGATGTCGAAATCCCAGACCCGTCCTGCGGGATCATGGCGCCAGGCGGCGAAGAGCCCCGGACGGGCAAACCCCTGGTCCCAGCGGCAGAGCGGTTCCAGCACCAGGGTCTTCAGCGTCATGACGCTGGTGTCGTCGGTGACCTCGCGGGGCGTAGGGAAGCGCAGCTTTTCGGCGGCGATTCGCAAGGGGGGCCGAGAAGGGGGCATCGGGCGGGCCTCGGGTGGCGGGCCTTGATCCTCGGGGCGGGCCGGCATCGCGGCAAGTGCGGCGCGGATCGGGGGTTGCGCCGGTGCGGCGCGGATCGGGGGTTGCGCCGGTGCGGCGCGGGGGCTACCAGACGCCACGGTTTTTCGCCGCTTGCTGCCGTAGCTCAGTGGTAGAGCACTCCCTTGGTAAGGGAGAGGTCGAGAGTTCAATCCCCTCCGGCAGCACCAGCCCCAACCTCGCCACGACCCGGACCGCCCCGGCTTGCGGATCGACCGCCGGGCAGGCTTGATCCGTCCGCCCCCACGGAGCCCGACATGTCGCAAGCCGTCCCCCTCACGCCGCCAGCGGCCGCCGCCCCCGGCTTGACCGCGACCGATGTGACCATTGCCTACCGCCTGCTGTTCAACCGGGAGCCGGAGAGCGAGACTGTCATCGCCGCGCACATCGCGGCCTTCCCGGACATCAACGCCTTCCGCCTGGCCCTCATGAAATCCGCCGAGTATCGGGAGAAAGTGGAGGCCCTACTCGGCAAGCAACCCGTCACCAAGCCGCTCGACTGGCCGGCCATACGCGTCGATACCAACGTCTCGGCCACGGCGCTCGCCGAAATGGTGCGCTTGGTCGAGGGCAACTGGGACGCGCTCGGCCGCTCGGAACCGCATTGGTCCGTGCTGACCAAGGACGAGTTCAAGGCCGACAGCATCCAGGCGAGCAAGGAAAGCTTCTTCAGGACAGGCCGGATCGCCGCCGACGAGACGTTCGCCATGCTCCGCCGCAACGGGGTGGACCTGTCCTCGCTGGACACCTGCCTGGAGCTCGGTTGCGGCGTCGGCCGGGTTACGGTGTCGCTGGCCGAACGCTTCCGCCACGTGGTTGGCGTGGATATCTCCCGCCCGCACCTCGACCTCGCCGAACAGGCCGCGCGCGAGATGGGGCGCGACAACATCACCTTCGTCCACGCCGGCACGCTGGAGGCGTTGCGCGGCGTCGCCGGCTTCGATTTCTTCTATTCGGTCATCGTGCTGCAGCACAATCCGCCGCCGGTGATCTGTGCCATCCTCGACATCATCCTGGGCAAACTGAAGCCGGGCGGCATCGCCTTCTTCCAACTGCCGACCTACTGCCGCGACTACAGCTTCATCGCCGAGGCATACCTGCGCCGCGCGACCATACGCGGCGCGATGGAAGTCCATGTCGTGCCGCAGCCCGTCCTCTACGCGCTTTTCGCCCACCACCGCTGCCGCCTGCTTGAGGTGCGGGAGGACAGTTGGACCGGCTCGTTCCGTTTCATCTCCAACACCTTCGTCATCCAGAAGGCGGGCTGATCGCGGCCGCGTGCCGCAGGCGGAATTCGGCCGAGCGGAGGAAGGCCTCGCGCATCGCGGCGATGCTGGCGTAGCGCCGGGCGTGGTCCGCGGCGACCGCATCGCTTTCGCAGTCCCGGCCGAGGATCATCCGGTAGGCCATGCGGACATCCTCGATCGCGACACCCGGCGGCGGCAGCCCCAGAACCCTCTCGCGGATCAGCGCACGCGCCCGCGCGATCGCCGGCGGCCGCACAAAATCCCCCATCTGCCGGTAGGTGTCGTAGGACCGCTCGACCATCTCGCGCAATTCGAAACGCCGGGCGCCCGCACCGAAGGTCAGCCCGCCCGCGACACCCAGCCGGGCGGCAATTTCGGGATAGACTGGCCAGAGCGCGATGTCCTCAAGCCGGTCATGCGGCAGCGGCGCCTGACGCAGCGGTTCGCCGGCCCGGGCCACGGCTGCGCGGGCCACGGCCATCAGGACGTCGATCCGCGGATGGTTCGTCGTGTGCATGAAGACGCCCGGCGCTTCGCGGATCAGGGCGCCGAAATCATAGCCGAGCGCCCTGGCCTCCCGCGTCATGAAGCGGAAACTGATGTCATGCTGGTCGAAGTAGCCCAGCGCGCCGTAGGTAAAGGCATTGAACAGCCGCACCGCCCGGTCCGGCGGCAACCCCTCCGCATGGCAGGCCATGGCCAGCGCCGAATGGGCGACGCCCATAAGCCCCTGCTCGGGGCCGACGATGCTGTCCGGCTGGAAGCCGGTGAAGGCGATCGAGGGAAACACCACCGCGCGCGCAGCCCTTGGCATCAGCCGCGCCATGGCCAGCGGGCCGAGCCATTCGGCGGTGAGGTTCTGCGTGAACAGCAGGTCGCAGGCGGCCAGGTCATCGGCGATGGCGGCCAGGTCCGATGTGCGATCGAGTTGGCCGATGCCGACCACCCGCATCTCGTGCCCCGGCAGCAGGGCCGCGACGCAATCGGCGAAGCCGAGCCGCTGGCAGTTGGCGAGGACGCCGATCCTCATCCCTCGATCGCCTCCTCGTCGCAGACCACGGCATAGAGGGCCGCCAGTTCCGCGTTCTGCGTGTCGGTATTGACCACGGGCCGCGGCGCGGCGGTGACACGCGGCGCGACAGGGGCCGCCGCGTCCAGGTAGTGGCGCGCAAACAGCGCCATGACCCTATCCACGCCCTGCGGCGTCACGCTGCGCAGATCGGGCGCGAAGAAGCGGTAGCCGGTGTGATGGCCGGTGATGATCTCATAGGAGGGGAAGTAGGCGACGGCCGGGTCGGCGCGGCTCACCTCCTCCGCCACCACGCGCAGGACCGCCTTGCTGTAGGCGGTCGCGACCAGCGCGTGGCGGTCCTCAAAGGTCGCGATGAGCGGCACCGGGGAGACGGTGAGGATCACCCGCACGCCCGCGTTCACCAGCCGCAGATCGGCCAGGAAGGCCTGGAAATCGGCCACCATCTCGGCCACGCCGAAATTGTGGAAGCCGATGTCGCCATGCTGCGGGCTGGCGACGACCCCCGGCGCCAGCGGAAACACCGCGCCATCGACGCCCGAGACCCAGGCCTCGGTCAGCCCCAGGGTGAAGACGAAGACGTCACAGGTCTCGAACATGCGGCGCACCGCGGCCAGGTGCGTCGCGCGGTCGGCGCGCAACGCCGCGATGTCGGCGAAGCCGGCCGGTTCCACCTGCGGCCGGAACGGATCGACCAGCGCGCCATCGGGCCGTGTCCAGGCCTCGTCCAGCGGCTCGAACAGCGCATAGGCGCGGCGGAACAGCTGCAGCAGTTGCCGCACGGAATAGAGGTTGCCGAAGCGCGCGGGGTAAAGCCCGTAGCCGCGGTCCTCCGGACCCGCCTCGGTCACCAGGTAGCCAAAGCCCTGGCGCACCAGCGTGCGGGCGATGTGCTGGGCGAAGCAGCTGCCGGCGGTGGCGATGCGGTCGCGCGGGGTGATGGTGAATTTCGCCGCGACGACCGGATCGACGGCGGCGGGATCGATCGCGACGGACCGCTTCCAGAAGGTGACATCCGGCCGGTCCGTGTAGGGATTGGGCATGGGCATTCCGAGATCAAACGTGGCAGGGATACCGTGACAGCACACCGGCCGCCTCACGACAGGGGGGCGGCACCGTCTGCTTTCCGATCCGCCGCCGCGCAAAAGCGGTCAGCGCGCCACCGCCCCCATGGGGAAGGAACGCAGGTCCCGCTGCGCCGTGCGGAACACCGCATCCTGGCGGTGCTGCTTTTCCCGCGCGAGCTGCGGCACCCGCCGCGTCACCCATTCGCCGAGCGACAGCGCCGAGACCCGGCCATCGCCATCCATCGCGGCCCGCCCGCCCAGCCCCTCGCGCACGGCGAAGGCAAAGACGCCGTTGCGGTCGTCGTAGGAATCCAGCGCTTCCTGAACGCTGGTGCTTGCTGCCAGCAGGAAGCGCCCCGTCTCATTGCCCAGCGCCGCCAGGCTGTCGATGGTGACCTGCCCCGCGTGGCAGGTGTCGATGAACAGGAAGCCGTCGCGCGCCCGGATGCGGGCCAGGGCGCCGACCAGCGTGTCCTCGTCCAGAGCGACGCGGCGCAGCGTGTCCCAGTTGGCGATGCTGCTGACCTCATGCGGCAGGAACAGGAAGCGCCGGTCCGGTTCGCTGCGCACGCCGTGCCCCGCCAGATAGAGCACGAAGGTATCCTCCGGCTGCGCCACCTGCGCCGCCGCCGAAAGCGCCGCCAGGATCCGCTCGCGCGTGGCCTCCCGATCGGTCAGCAGGGTCGCCACGACTTCGCGGAACACGCCGCCGGCGCGTTGGCGCAGCGTCTCGACCACGGTGCGCGCATCGGCCACGGCAAACCGCAGGTTGAGGTCGGCCAGCGCATACTGGTCCACCCCGACCGCGACCAGGATCAGCCGGCCGGCGCCGGCCGGCGCCACAGCCTCGCCGGCGCGGCGCAGGTCCAGCGCCGGCGCCTCGGCGAACAGCGTGCGGTCATCGGCGTAGAGCCGTGCGGAAACGCGGTTCGCACCGGGGTCGAGCGGCACCTCCACCGCCGTCTGCCCCGGTACCGCGACGGTGCGCACGGCGATGCGGTCGTTGACCATGACATCCAGCGGCCCCAGCCCCAGGCCACGGTCGGCGGTGGCAAAGGTCAGGCGCAGGGCGCTGGCGCCGTCCGGCAGTTCCGAGCCGCCCCAGGTGACGGGCAGGCAACCGGCCTCGGTCACCGCGCAGGCCTGGCCGGCGGCCAGGGTCGGCAGCCGGCCGATGCGCCCGCGCACGTCGCCCAGTTCGGCCATGCGGGCGACGGCGGGCGCCGCATCGCCGCGCATCCGCGCCCGCACCGCGGCGGGGGCGTAGAGCGCACGATACGCCTGTTGGAAACTGGCCCATTCCGGGGTCTGCGCGCGGCCGTTGTTCAGGTGCACGCCCACCAGCTCCTGGCCGCCCTGGGGGGCGTGGTCGAACAATCCCTCCGGCGTCCAGGCGACCCAGCGGCGCGCATCGGCGTGCACGAACAGCGCACCGCGTTCGACCAGCCGGTCGGTCGCGTCGAACCAGCGGATGCTGCCGTCGCCGAGGGCTGCCACCGCCATGCCGTTCAGCGCAACCAGGCCCCAGACCGCGCCCGGCACGGGCAATTGGTCGATCGGGCGGCCATTGGCATCGAACAGCCGCAGATGCGTGTCGGTGCCGAGCAGAAAGGCCTGTTCGTTCGGCAGGATCGCCAGGCTGCGGCTGAACTCGCCCTCACCCAGCGGCAGCGGGCGGCCGTTCAGCCGGGGGCGGTTCTGGTTGCGCCAGTCGGTCAGCACGATCCTGGCGGATTGCTGGCGGGCGCCGAACAGGCCGGGCACGTCGCCCTCGTCCAGTCGCCCGGCCTGGGCGTCGAAGATCAGCGCCGCGGTATTCGGCCGCAGCACCAGCCGCACCCGCTGGCCGTCCTGGCTGGCTGCCAGCAGGTTGGCGGTGTTGCGGAAATCGCCGCCGGGCGGGTGCGCGACCTGCGCCACCGCGCCATCGGGGGCGAGGCGCCCCCAGCCCGGATCGGCCGTGGCGAAGACCAGCCCGCCCTGCGGCAAGGGCAGCAGATGGGCGATGGCATCCCGCGCCACCGCGATGTCGCGCGGCGGGCCCAGGCCAAAGTCGGCCCAGCGGCGGATGATGAAGCCCGGCGCATCGGGCGCGGTCGCCGCCGCCGCCCGGGCGTAGCCGGCCGCGTGCAACTGCACCCCGCCGCGCCCGTCCGCTGCCCAGGCGACCATCGGCAGGCCCTCGCCCAGCAGCCCCCCGGTATCGGGGGCCAGCACGCCGCGCAGGTCGGTCGCGGCCAGGATGTCCACGCGCAACCGGTCCTCGAACCCGACCGCGACCAGCGCGCCATCCGGCGACCAGGCGATGCCATAGGGTTTTGCCCCGGCGACCGGGGTGCGGACGGCGGTGCGCCGGCCCGCCGCGTCATACAGCCGCACATTCCCATCGGCCGAGGTTGCGGCCAGCCGCCCCGCGGCGTCGAAGGCGACCATGCGCGCAGCACCCTGCCAGCCGGCGTTGTCCTCGGCCAGCAGCCGTCCGTTGCGCGCATCCCAGATGCGGATGCCGGCCCGGCCGCCCAGGGCTGCCGCCACCCGCGCGCCATCGGGCGATACCGCCAGATGCTGCACCGGCGCCGGCTGGCCGGGCAGGCGTGCGAGCAGTTTCCCGGTCGCGGTTTCGAACAGATAGACGGCGAAGGCGCCATCCCAGGCACGCCCGGTGAAACCGGCGGCAAAGGCGCGCGTGCCATCGGGCGTCAGCGCGACGGCGTAGAGTTCGCCTTCCTCACCGGCTGTGATCGGCACCCGCAGCACCCCGAGCGGCGTGCCCTGCGGCAGCGACCACAGCCGCAGCGTCTTGTCGTCGGACACAGTGGCCAGGATGCGCCCGGCCGCATCGGTGGCCATGCGGCGCACGGGCGCGGTATGCGCACCCGCCTCGACCCGCAGGATCGGCGCCTGCGGCGGTTCCTGGGCCGCGGCCGCACCTGTCCAGAGCGCCAGCCCGACCAGGGCGGCGCGGATCAGGCGATCAACCGGCGAGTTCGAAGCCACCCGCCGACGCCAGCCGTTCGGCATTGCCGACGCTTTCCGAGAAGTTGTCGCGCCGCGCGAGGTTGGTCGCGGCGAGGCTGCGCAATTCGCCGCCCTGCGCCGCCTGCGACGACGGGATCGAGGCATCCGCCAGCCGCACCGGTCCGCGCGTGCCCTGGAAGGCATCCGACGGCGCATAGCCGCGCAGCCCGGAGGAGGTTTCGACCAGCGCGAAGCCGCCGGCCGCCGGGCTCACCGTCACCGCGTCGCGCGCGGTGATCTGGGCGATTTCCGGGCTGTCGCCCTTGGGTTGCAGCCGCAGCGGCACGGCGCGGCGCGCGGTCACCTGGATCGGCTGCTGGCGGCCGATGACGGCGCCGGCGACCGCGGCCTTGCCGCCCGGCACGGTATTGTCGATCGCGGTGTCGAATTCGGCGCCGCGGGTGCCGATCTGCGTGTTGATCAGTTGCGCCAGTTGCAGGTCGCGCTGCGCCCGGCCACGGATCGCCGACATCTGGGCGAGCCCGGTCGCCCGGTCCAGCCGGCCCTGCTGCACCGCCATGCGAACCGTGGCGGCGGAGCGGAAGCGGCAATCCATCACCTGGTCGAAGGCGACCTGGGTGCGTTCCAGTTCGGCATTCTCGCGCTGCAGGTCGTTGCCGATCTGGGCGGTGACCGCCGCCTGGTCGCGGCCCTGCTGCGAGACCGAGGCGTAATAGCCGACCGCCGCCCCGCCGGCGCCGCCGACGGCCGCCCCGATCAGCGCGCCGCGCCAGTTGCCGGTCGCCAGACCACCGATCGCAGCCCCGGCCAGCGCGCCGACCGCAGCCCCGCGCAACACATCCTCGGCGAAGAAGTTGCCCGTGCTGTCGAGCGCCACGACCTGGGCGCGGCAGCCGTCGGTGCCGTCATCGGCGCCGATGCGCCCCGCGCGGGTGCTGACACAGCCCGCCAGCATCAGCGAGGCCGTGAAGGCCGCGGTGGCGCGGTGCAGGGTCCTGGACGGTGTGCGGGGCATATGACGTGGCTTCCCTGGCAGCTGCCGCACACTAACGCCGTCCGATACCAAGCGCCAAGCCATGTAACGTCCTCCGACAACGATCATGCGCCATCACTTCCCCGGCACCGGCACCTTGGCATCTGTTCTCTGGCGTAGTGGGGGCCGCTGGGCCTAGGCTGATTGGTCTTTCCTCCGGAGCCAGACCATGACCCTCAGCCGCCGCCCGATCCTGACCGCCGCAGCGCTTGGCGCCGCCGGCCTGATCACCCGCACCGCCTCGGCCCAGGCCGGGGCCATCCGCATCGCCTCGGTCGGCCCCATGACCGGTTCGAACGCCGCCTTCGGCGCGCAGCTGCGTGCCGGTGCCGAACAGGCGGTGACCGACATCAACGCCGCCGGGGGCGTGCTCGGCCAGCGCCTGAGCCTGGAAATCGGCGACGACGCCTGCGACCCGCGCCAGGCCGTATCGGTCGCGAACCAGCTCGCCGGGCGCCAGGTGCGCTTCGTCGCGGGGCATTTCTGCTCCGGCTCCTCGATCCCGGCGCGCGATGTCTATGCCGAGGAAGGGGTGCTGCAGATCAGCCCCGCCAGCACCAACCCCGCCTTCACCGAGCAGGGCAAGTGGAACACCTTTCGCGTCTGCGGCCGGGACGACCAGCAGGGCCAGGTGGCCGGCGCCTATATCGCGCGCAATTTTGCCGGCAAGAAGGTCGCGATCCTGCACGACAACTCGGCCTATGGCCGGGGCCTCGCCGAGGAGACCAAGAAGGCACTGAACGCCGCCGGCGTCACGGAAACGCTCTACGCCGCCTATACCGTGGGTGAGCGCGACTATTCGGCGCTGGTCAGCCGGATGAAGCAGGCCGGCATCGATGTCGTCTATGTCGGCGGCTACCACACCGAGGCCGGGCTGATCCTGCGCCAGTCCAAGGAACAGGCGCTGAACATCACGCTGATCGGCGGCGATGCGCTGGTGACCAATGAATTCTGGCAGATCACCGGCCCGGCCGGCGAAGGCGCGCTGATGACCTTCTCCTCCGATCCGCGCAAGCGGCCCTCGGCGGCCTCGGCGATCGAACGCTTCCGCGCGCGCAACATCGATCCGGAGGGGTATGTCCTCTACACCTACGCCGCGGTGCAGATTTTCGCGGCGGCAGCGACGCGGGTCGGCGCGGTGGACCCAAGGCGGATCGCGGCGATGCTGAAGTCGGGCGGGCCGTGGGACACCGTGTTGGGGCCGATCTCCTTCACCGCCAAGGGCGATGTGACGGTGCCGGATTATGTCTTCTACATCTGGCGCAACGGGACCTACGCCGAGGTTTGAGCCTGTTGCTGCGGGGTCAGCGCCGCGCGCAGGCGCCGCGCTGCTCCTCGACGACGCGGTTCTGCGCATAGGCGCGCCCATTCCAGCGCAACACCGGGTGGCAGAACCCTGGCCCGCCGACCTGGATGTCGGGCCAGCCATTGGCCACCGTGGTCATCACCGTCGGAATGCCCGACGCCGCATGGACCAGGCGCCACTGGCCATTCTGGCCGCGCGTGAGCAGCACGAAGCCCTGCCCGGCCATGCCGTGGCAGGCCGATCCGCTGGCGGTGACAAAGGCCTCGGGCAGGCCGTCGCCATTGATGTGGCGCAGGTCGCCGGCCTCGATCGTGCCGCGCGACTGGCCGCTGCACCCGACCCAGGTATTGCCGCGCCGCACGAACCCGGCGACGCGCATGATGTCGGCCTGCTCGGCGGCCGGCGGCAGGGTGGCGCGCGGGGGGGTCTGGGCGACCGTGGGGGATGCGGCCGCAAGGCCCGGCGACAGGATCATTGGCATCCAGATGCGGGGCGGCCGGACGCGCATCTTGGCGTGCGCGATCCGCAGCCGCGGCGACGATGGTCCTTACCGACGGATCGTGTCGAGTATCATCTGCCGCGCTCAATCCACCCGCAGGTTCGCCGCCCGCGCGACCTGCCCCCAGGCGGCATGGGCGCGGGCGATCCAGGCGCGGGCGGCCTCGGCGTCGCCGGCCTCTGGCGCGATGCCAAAGCCCTCGATCCGGGCGCGGATCACGGGCTGCGCGAAGGTATCGGCGACCAGCCGCGACCAGGCCTGGCGTGCTGCCTCCGGCGTGCCGCGCGGGGCAAACAGCATGAAGGCGTAGCGGATCTCGAAATCCGCGAGGCCCAGTTCCTGCAACGTCGGCACCTCCGGCAGCGCCGGGTCGCGCGTGCGCCCCGATGTGGCGATCGCGCGCAGCGATCCATCGCGGATGAACTGCGGCCCGCCGCCGATGGCGATGAAGGCGAAGGGCACCCGCCCCGACAGGATTTCCGCGACCGCCTGCGCATTGCCGCGCATCGGCACCTGTTCCAGCGCCGTGGCCGGCAGCCCCAGCCGGTGCCGCAGCGCCTCCATCGCCAGATGCCCGGGGCTGCCCGGCCCGGCCGAGACATAAAGCCCCGGCCGCGCCCGCACCGCCGCGACGAAGCCCGCGAAATCGGTGATGCCGGTGTTCGGATGCACCAGCAGCGCCACCGGATAGGTGCCGATGATCGCCACGGGATCGAGGTCGCGCGGATCGAACCCGAGGTTCGGGTAGATATGCGGGTTCACCGTGAAGCCGGTATCGATGGTGCCGAGCAGCGTATGCCCATCCGGCCGCGCCCGGGCGACGAAGGCCGCGGCGATGTTGCCATTGGCCCCCGCCCGGCTTTCGACGACCGTGGCCCCCAGGCCGGCGCGCGGTGCGGCATCGGCGATCAGCCGGGCGATGCCGTCGAGCGCGGCCCCCGGCGGAAAGGCCACGACCAGGCGGTTCACGTCACCGGACTGCGCCAGCGCCGGGCCGGCGGCGACCGCCCCCAGCAGGCTTCGGCGAAGCAGCGTCATCGGGGCCTCCCTCCTGTTGTTGGCACCACGTTTGTGCACGTTTAGAGCACGATCGATCCACGTGGATCGATCTCGTGCTCTAGAAGCCATTGAATCTAGAGCAAGAAATCGGATCAGATGATTCCATCTGATCCGATATTGCTCTAGGCTGACCACATCGGGGAAGCGAGGCAAGCGGCATGACCATCCGGAATGTGCTGTTCGTGATGGCCGACCAATTGCGTTGGGATCATCTGGGCTGCGCCGGGCATCCGCACCTGCTGACGCCGAACCTCGATGCGCTGGCGGCGCGCGGCACGCGCTTTCCCAACGCCTTCGTGCAATCGGGCATCTGCGGCCCGTCGCGCATGTCCACCTATACCGGGCGCTATGTCTCCTCCCATGGGGCCACGCACAACCGGGTGCCGCTGTCGGTCGGCGAGGTGACGCTCGGCTGGCACCTGCGCGAAGCGGGACGCACCCTGGCCCTGGCCGGCAAGACGCATGTGGTGCCCGACAAGCGCGGCATGCGGCGCCTGGCCGCCGATGGCGCGGATGAATTGGCGGTGCTGTTGAACGAGGGCTGGTTCAGCGTGGTCGATCGCCATGACGGCCACCACGCCGAACCCGCCAGCGCCTATGCCGATTTTTTACGCGCTCATGGTTACGGCGGGGATGACCCCTGGACCGACCACGTCATCGCGGTGACGGATGATGCGGGCGAAACCCAATCGGGCTGGCACATGCGCAACGCCCGTTTCCCGGCCAAGGTCGCCGACGCGCACAGCGAAACCGCCTATACCACCGACCAGGCGATCCGCTTCATCGACGCGCAGGGCGACAAGCCCTGGGTGCTGCACCTGTCCTACGTGAAGCCGCACTGGCCCTATGTCGCGCCAGCCCCCTGGCACGCGATGTACAGCGCCAACCAGTGCCTGCCGGTCGCGCGCCACCCGGCGGAGCGTGACGCGCATCCCGTGCAGCGCGCCTTCATGGACGAGGAAGTCTGCCGCGCCTTCCAGGCGGATGACTGCATCGGCACCGTGCGCCCGGCCTACCAGGGGCTGATCTCGCAACTCGACCACCACATCGGCCGGGTATGGGCGGCGATGGAACGACGCGGGCGGTGGGACGACACGCTGGTGGTGTTCTGCGCCGACCATGGCGACTACCTCGGCGATCATTGGCTCGGGGAAAAGGAACTCTTCCACGACTGCGTGCAGAAGATCCCTTTCCTGCTCTATGATCCCGGCGCCGCGGCGCGTGGCGTGACCGACCCGCGGCTGGTGGAATCGATCGACATCGTGCCGACGATCCTGGAGGCGCTCGACCTCGATCCGGCGCTGCATCTGATGGAAGGCCGATCGCTGCTGCCGGTGACGCGCGGCGCGGCGCCGCCCTGGCGGGATGCGGTGTTCAGCGAACTGGACTGGACGTTTCGTGGCGCGCGGCGACGCCTCGGCCTGCCGGTCGGCGAACACCATGCCTGGATGGTGCGGACCGAGGCCTGGAAATATGTGCACTGGTCCAGCGGCATGCCGCCGCAGCTCTTTGACCTCACGGCCGATCCGCAGGAGTTTTTCGACCTTGGTCGCGATCCGGCGTTGGAGACGGTTCGGCAAACCCTGCGCGAGACGCTGCTGGCCTGGTTCACCCGGCTGAAGCACCGCACCACGATCACCTGGCCCGAGGCCGAGCGGGTGACCGACAACCACAAGAAGGCGGGGGTCTTCTACGGCCAGTGGTAGGCGCGCGGGGGCGGGGCCGCCCCGCTGCTCAGGCCACCCGCAGCGCGTGGTAGTCGCGCTGCCAGTAGATCAGCGCATGCGCGTCGATGCCCATGCGCACCGCCTCGACCTCGGCAAAAAGCACCGTGTGGGTGCCCTTCTGCACGGCATCGACGATCCGGCAGTCGAAGGATGCCACAGCATGTTCCAGCACCGGGGCGCCGGTTTGCAGGGTGATCCAGCCGGTACCGGCAAAGCGGTCGGCCATGGCCAGGTCCCCCGCGCCCGAGAAGATCGATGACAGGTTCTGCTGCCCGACCGCCAGGGTATTGACGCAGAGCACGCCATTGGCCTCGAAAGCCGCGGCGGTGCTGCTGTTGCGGCGCATGCAGACCAGCAGGGTCGGCGGGTCATCCGTGACGCTGCATACGGCGCTGGCGGTGAAGCCGGCCCGGCCGGCCGGGCCATCGGTCGTGACGATGTTCACCGCGGCCCCCAATCGGGCCATGCAATCCCGGAATTCCTGGCGGCTGGTCGGCATGGGGGGCTCCTTGGCGGCCCTTGCGATGTAGGCGAACGGCGCCGCGCGGCAAAGGGGACGGGGCCCGTCACCCAGCCCCGTGCAAGGCGCGCACCACACGGCCCAGACCGTCCTGCCAGGGCGGCAGGGTCACGCCAAAGACGCCGCACAGCTTGTCGCAGGCCATCCGCCCATCGGCCGGGCGCGCGGCCTTGGTCGGCCAATCGGCGGTGGCGATGGCCTCCACCACCGGGCTTGGCCCGCCGAAGGGGGCGGCGGCGGCGAAGATGGCTTCGGCAAAAGCGTGCCAGGTGGTGGCGCCGCCATTGGTCGCATGGAACACCCCGCGATACGGGGGCTGCCAGCCGCCGTCGCGGAGGCGCACCAGGATTGCCGCGATGGCATCGGCGAGGTCCGGGGCTGCCGTTGGCGTGCCGCGCTGGTCGCCGACGACCCGCAAAAGCGGGCGTTCGGCCCCGAAATGCAACATCGTGCGCACGAAGTTCCGGCCCATCGGCGCATGCACCCAGGCGGTCCGCAGCACCACCGTCTGCGGATTGCCCGCCAGCGCCGCCCATTCCCCCGCGAGCTTGGTTCGGCCATAGACGCTCATGGGGTTTGGCACGTCATCCTCGACATAGGGCGCGCCTTTCTGGCCATCGAAGACATAGTCGGTGGAGATCTGGATCAGCGGAATGCCGGCGGTGGCGCAATGGCCGGCGACCACGGCGGGGCCGATGGCATTGGCGCGGAACACCTCGGCCGGCGACTCCTCGGCGGCGTCCACCGCGGTCCAGGCGGCGCAGTTCACCACGGCCTCGGGGCGGGTGGTGGCAAAGGCCCTGGCGATGGTCTCGGGCCGGTCGAACTCGAAATCGGGCTGGCCGACGAGCAGCGCCTCGAAGCCGCGCGCCGGCAGCGCATCCGCCAACGCCGTTGCGAGTTGTCCGCCCTGCCCGGTGACAAGAATACGACGCATCGCGGGCCTCAGAAGGTGAAGGGCGGGGAGATGTCGCCGAGGCACGGCGCAACCCGGTCCTTGTCCGACAGGATCGCATCCTCGGTGTCCAGCGGCCAATCGATGCCAAGCGCCGGGTCGTTCCACAGGATGCCCGCATCGGCGGCGGCATCGTAGTAGGCATCGACCTTGTAGATCACCTCGGTATCGGGTTCGAGCGTGCAGAACCCGTGGGCAAAGCCTTTCGGCACGAACATCTGCCGCCAGTTCGCCGCCGACAGCACCGCCGACACGTGCCGCCCGAAGGTCGGCGACCCGGCCCGCACATCGACCGCCACATCCAGGATGGCCCCGCGCACCACGCGGATCAGCTTGGCCTGCGCCGATGGCGGACGCTGGTAGTGCAGGCCGCGCACCACGTTGCGTTCGGCCGAGAGCGAATGATTGTCCTGCACGAAATCCACATCGACGCCGGCATCGGCCAGCGGCTGGCGCTTCCACACCTCGGAGAAGAAACCCCGCGCGTCGCCGAACTTGCGCGGTTCCAGCAGCAGCACCTCCGGGATGGCCAGGCGCTCGATCTTCATGCGTAGCGGCCGTCCGCGAGGTCGGCGAGGTACTTGCCATAGGCGGTCTTGCCAAGCGACCGGGCCTGGGCGCGCAGGGCGGCGGCGTCGATGAAGTCCATGCGGAAGGCGATTTCCTCCGGGCAGCCGACCTGCACGCTTTGGCGTTCCTGCACCGTCTGGACGAATTGCGCGGCCTGCAGCAGCGAGGCGGGGGTGCCTGCGTCGAACCAGGCGCAGCCGCGGCCGAAGCGTTCCGAGGCCAGGGTGCCATCCGCCAGATAGGCCTTGTTAAGGTCGGTGATCTCCAACTCACCCCGCGCCGACGGCGCCAGCGCGCGCGCCATGGCCGTCACGCGCGCGTCGTAGAAATACAGCCCGATCACCGCCCAGTCGGATTTGGGCACGGCCGGCTTCTCCTCCAGCGACAGCACCCGGTCCTGCGCGTCGAATTCCGCGACGCCGTAGCGTTCCGGGTCGCCGACGCGATAGCCGAAGATGGTCGCCAGCCCCTGCTCCGCGCGTGCGCTGGCCGCCTGCAACTGCTCGGGGATGCCGGCACCGAAAATGATGTTGTCGCCAAGCGCCAGGGCGCAGGGCGCGCCACCGATCCAGTCGGCCGCGATCAGGAAGGCCTGCGCGATGCCTTCGGGCTTCGGCTGTTCGGCATAGGTCAGGGTCACGCCGAACTGGCTGCCGTCGCCGAGCAGGCGGCGGAACATCGGCAGGTCGTGCGGTGTCGAGATCAGCATGATGTCGCGGACGCCAGCCAGCATCAGCGTGCCGAGCGGATAATACACCATCGGCTTGTCATAGACCGGCAGCAGTTGCTTGCTGGCCGCCAGCGTCATCGGATGCAGCCGCGTGCCCGATCCGCCGGCCAGGATGATACCCTTCATGTCGATGCCTTTTCGGTGCCGAGCCTTTGGCCCGCGTAATGCTTGTCGCGGATCGGCCGCCACCAGGCCTCGTTGGCGAGGTACCAGGCCAGCGTGTCCTCCAACCCATCCTCGAACGACCAGCGCGCCTTCCAGCCCAGCGCCGCCTCGGCGCCGGAGGGGTCCATCGCGTAGCGGAAATCATGCCCCGGGCGGTCGCGGACATAGGTGATGAGCCGTTCGCGGGGGCCGGCGGGATCGGGGCGCAGGCGGTCGATGGTCGCGCAGATGGCGCGCACCACCGCGAGGTTGCTGCGTTCCTGCCGCGGGCCGAGGCAATAGGTCGCGCCGGGGGTGCCGTGGAACAGCGCGAGGCACAGCGCCTCCGCATGGTCCTCCACATGGATCCAGTCGCGGATGTTGGAGCCGTCGCCATAGACCGGCAGCGGCCGCCCCTCCAGCGCATTCAGCGCGACCAGCGGGATCAGCTTTTCCGGGAACTGCCAGGGGCCGTAGTTGTTGGTGGTGTTGGAGACGAAATTCGGCATGCCGTAGGTGTGCTGCCAGGCGCGCACCAGATGGTCCGACGCCGCCTTCGATGCGGAATAGGGGCTGCGCGGATCGTAGCGGGTGTGTTCGTCGAACGGCGGGTCGCCGCTGCTTTCGAGCGAGCCGAAGACCTCGTCCGTCGAGACGTGGTGGAAGCGGAAATCGGCCCTCTGCGATCCTTCCAGCGACATCCAGTATGCGCGCGCAGCCTCCAGCAGCACCTGGGTGCCGACCACATTGGTCTGGATGAAGGCGGCCGGCCCGTCGATCGAACGGTCCACATGGCTTTCCGCGGCCAGGTGCATGACCCGCGACGGGCGCCATTCGGCAAATACCCCACGCATCGCCGCCGCGTCGCAGATGTCGGCCGCGATATGGATGTGGCGCGGGTCGCGCCCGAGGTCGCCGAGGCTCGCGGGGCTGGCCGCGTAGGTCAGCTTGTCGATGTTCACGACCATCGCATCGGTGGTGCGCAGCAGGCGCCGCACCACGGCCGACCCGATGAATCCCATGCCGCCAGTGATCAACAGCCGCATCATGCAAGCATCTTCTTCATGGGAGTGTGACGGCTGGGTAAACGATGGCCAAGGCTGAAACAAGGATGCGATGCCGCTTGGGACGGCGCCGGGCTCAGACCGCCCCGGTCGCGTTCACATGCACCGCATACAGCGACCGGCTGGCCGCCATGAACAGCCGGTTCCGGAACCGCCCGCCGAAGCACAGGTTGGCGCAGCGTTCCGGCAAGTGGATATGCCCGATCGGCGCGCCGTCCGGGTTGAACACCCGCACGCCATCCAGCCCGGCCCCCATGCCCCAGCCGCACCAGAGGTTGCCCGCCGTATCCACCCGGAACCCATCGGGCGATTCGCCCGCCGCCCCCTGGATGAAGACGCGCGGCGGGCCGAGGCGCTTGCCATCGAGCACGTCGAAGGCCAGCAGGCGGCGTGGCGTCGCCCGGCTTTCCACCAGATACATCGTCTGTTCATCGGGGCTGAAGGCCAGCCCGTTCGGCCCGGCGACGCCCTCGGCGACCAGGCTGAGCGCACGCGACGCGCCGTCGATGCGATAGACCGCATGCGGCAGCTCCGCCTCCGCCGCCTCGCCCTCGTAGTTCGACGCGATGCCGAAGGGCGGATCGGTGAACCAGATGCTGCCGTCGGCGGTGACCACCACGTCGTTCGGGCTGTTCAGCCGCTTGCCGTCGAAGCGGGCGGCCAGGACCGCGAGGCGGCCGTCGTGTTCGGTGCGGACCACCCGGCGCCCGCCGTGTTCGCAGGTGATCAGCCGGCCCTGCCGATCGACGGTATTGCCGTTGGCATGGCCCGAGGGCTTGCGAAAGACCGAGACGGTGCCGCCATCCTCCTCCCAGCGCAGCATCCGGTTGTTGGGGATGTCGGACCAGATCACGGTCCGATGCGCGCCGAACCAGACCGGCCCCTCGCACCAGGCCCCGCCGGTCCAGAGTCGCTCCACCGGGGCATTCATCAACTGCATCGGCGCGAAGGACGGGTGGAGGATCTCGAAGGCGGAATCGGGGTAGCGGGCGGATGGCACGAAGGGCGGCGCGTCGGGCATGAAGGGGTCTCCTGTCGGGGCACCCTGCAACAGGTCGCGGGGTCGCGCTACCGGGGGGGGCGCGAGGCGCGTAGGCCTTGACCTGAAGGCAGCCGATCCCGTCACCGCCGATGCGGCCCTCTGTCACGGCGAAGCGCACCAGGGTGCGGCACCGCTACTCCGCGCGGATGCCCATGGCGCGGATCGCCCCGCCGATGTCGCGCACCTGCACCGCGACAAATTCGGTGAAGGCGGCCGGTGTGGTCGGGCGCGGCACGATGCCGTGCTCCTCCATCCGCGCGATCACCGCGGGGTCGGCCATGCTGGCGATGGTCGCGGCATTCAGGCGTTCGACGATCGCGGCGGGCAACCCGGCCGGCCCGGACAGGCCGAGCCAGTTTTCGGCGATCAGGTCGGGCAGGCCGACCTCGGCGGTGGTCGGCAGGTTGGGCGCCATCGGCTGGCGGATGGGCGAGGTGACGGCAAAGGCACGCAGGCGGCCGTCGCGGATATGTTCGATGTTCTGCGGCAGCGTGTCGAAGGACAGCGGGATCGATCCGCCCAACAGGTCGGCCTGCATCGGCGCGCTACCTCGATAGGGAACATGGGTCAGCGCCAGCCCGGTCTGGCGTTCGAACATCATGCCGACGATGTGCCCGACGCTGCCCGCCCCCGACGTGCCGAAGCCCGGCGGTATGCGCTGCGCGCCGATCCAGGCCCGCAGCCCCGCAAGGTCGGTCGCCGGCACCAGCGCCCGGTTCGCCACGATCACCAGCGGCGTCGCGCCGAGGTAGGTGACGTGGGTGAAGGCGGTGACGGGGTTGTACGTCGCCGAGGGGTACAGCGGCGGCGATGTCACGATCGGGGCCGTGTTCGACAGCAGCAGCGTCGTGCCATCCGGTGCCGCCGCCGCGACCTGCGCCGCGCCGAGCGTGCCGCCCGCGCCCGGCCGATTGTCCACGACGAAACGCTGGTTCAGGCGCTGCGACAGCGCATCGGCCAGCACGCGCGCGACGATGTCGCTGCTGCCGCCCGGCGGGAAGACCACGACGATCCGCACCGGCCGGGATGGCCATGGCGCCGGGGCCGGGGCCGGGGCCGGGGCCTGGGCCTGGGCCTGGGCCTGGGCCGGGGCCGGGGCCTGGGCCTGGGCCGGGGCCGGGGCCGGCTGCACCACTCCAAGGCAGAGGATTGCGAGCAGAAGCGGCAGGATGCGGCGCATGGAATGGATTCCGGACAGGGCCGGCAAACCGCAGCAATCCCTGGGCCAAGGCGCTACAGTAGCGCGCCGAGGCTGCCCCAACCCTTTGGCCGTTCCAGCACACCGGCCGCCGCAAGCCCGCCCAGCAGCCCGAGCATCGTCGCATCCCACAGCGGAATCCCGGTCTCCGCCTCGATCTCCGCGGCCAGCGGCGCGGCCGGGTAGTTGGTGCACCAGGCCAGCAGCACATCCGGCTTCCCCGCCGCCAAGGACCGTGCCTGCGCCAGGATCGTATCATAGGCGACGGACGCATAGGAGAGGTTGTCGGTCATGCCGAGATGCCGTTCCGACACCACCGGCACGCCTTCCGCATTCAGCCGTTCGACCAGCCGCCGCTGCGGCGCCTCCGCATAGGGCGTGAGCAAGCCGATGGATTGCACGCCGGATGCGGCGATCGCGCGCAGCAGCGCCAGGCCCGATGTGTCGGCGGCGATGCCCGTCGCGTCGCTGATCCGCGCCACCAGGTCGCGGTCATGCGACAGACCGATGCCGCCGCCCTTGCTGCCGTTCCAGATGATCGCATCCGGCCTTGCGTGCGACAGCAGGGTCGCGGCGGCAAGCATGGCCGGCAGGTTGTAGGCGTCGGGGAAGGGATCGCGGTCACCATGCACCGGGATGCGCGCGAACAGCGCCGCGGCCTGGGGCATGTCGCGCAGCACAGCCTGGGTCGTGCGCTCGACGACAGTATTGCCCGATGGCGTGATCGTGCCGACCAGGCGCGGGGACGGCGGCAGCAGGGTCTTGGCGCTCATGCCGATGACGCTGGCAAAGCCCGCGG
>JBBRWI010000005.1:0-41404 GCA_038249305.1 Acetobacterales bacterium | reverse complement strand
TTGTGCAGTTCCTGAAATTCATCGGCAACGCAGTGCAGGGCGAGTTCGGCCTGTCCTACCGGCTCGGGCGCCCGGTCTCCGACCTGATCCTGGAACGCGCGCCGGCGACGCTGGAACTGGCCTTTGTCGCGGCTTTCCTGGCGCTGTCCATCGGCGTGCCGATGGGGGTCTATACCGGGCTTTATCGCAATTCCTGGGTGTCGCGGTTTTTCCTCACCTTCTCGCTGATCGGGGTGTCGCTGCCGACCTTCCTGATCGGCATCCTGCTGATCCTGGTGTTTGCCGTCTGGCTCGGCTGGCTGCCGTCCTTTGGGCGGGGCGATGTGGTGCGCCTCGGGTGGTGGAATACCGGGCTGCTGACCTGGACCGGGCTGAAGGCGCTGATCCTGCCGGCGATCACGCTCGGCCTGTTCCAGATGACCGTCATCATGCGCCTGCTGCGGGCCGAGATGCTGGAAGTTTTGCGCACCGACTACATCAAGTTCGCCCGCGCCCGCGGCCTGTCCAACCGCGCGATCAATTTCGGCCATGCACTGAAGAACACGCTGGTGCCGGTGATCACCGTGGCCGGCTTGCAGTTGGGCGCCATCATCGCCTTCGCCATCGTGACCGAGACGGTGTTCCAATGGCCGGGCATGGGGCTGCTGTTCATCCAATCGGTGGGCGCCGCCGACATCCCGGTCATGGCGGCCTATCTGATGCTGATCTCGGCGCTGTTCGTCACCATCAACCTGGTCGTCGATCTGCTGTATTTCGCGGTCGATCCCAGGCTGCGCGTCGGCGGCGGGGGGCACTGAGATGTTCGCCAAATTCTTCGACAGTGACCTGTGGTGGTCCTTCACCCGCAACCCGGTCACCATCGCCTCCGCCATCGTGGCGCTGGTGCTGATTTTCGGCGCCGTGCTCGCGCCGGTGATCGCGCCGCACAACCCCTTCGACCTCGCCAGCCTGAACCTGATGGATGCCTTCAAGCCGCCGGCCTGGAACGATGAGGGTGAGGCAGGCTACCCCCTCGGCACCGATGACCAGGGGCGGGACCTGCTGTCGGCCATCATGTACGGCGCGCGCGTGTCGCTGCTGGTCGGTGTCTGCGCGGTGATCTTCTCGACCAGCCTCGGCGTGCTGGTCGGGCTGACGGCGGGCTATGCCGGCGGCACGGTCGATGCCGTGCTGATGCGCATCGCCGATATCCAATTGACCTTCCCCTCCATCCTCGTCGCGCTGCTGATCGATGGCGTGGTGCGCGCGGCGCTGCCGCGGGAGGTGCATAACGAGATCGCGCTCTACGTGGTCATCTTCGCCATCGGCATCAGCAACTGGCCGCAGTTCGCGCGCACGGTGCGCGGATCGACGCTGGTGGAACGCAACAAGGAATATGTGCAAGCGGCGCGCATCATCGGTATCTCGGCACCCAGGATCGTGTTCTCGCATGTGCTGCCGAATGTGATGGGACCGGTGCTGGTGATCGCGACACTCAACCTCGGGTTCGCGGTGCTGGCGGAAGCGACGCTGTCCTTCCTCGGGGTGGGCGTGCCGCCGACGCAGCCCTCGCTCGGCACCCTAATCCGTATCGGCAACGACTTCCTGTTTTCCGGCGAATGGTGGATCACGATCTTTCCTGGAGTGGCGCTGGTGCTGCTGGTGCTGTCGGTGAACCTGCTGGGCGATTGGCTGCGCGATGCGCTGAACCCGAGGCTGCGCTGATGGCGGCGCTGTTGGAAGTCCGCAACCTGCGCGTCGAATTCCCGACGCGGCGCGGCATCCTGACCGCGCTGGACGACGTGTCCTTTGCCATCGAACCCGGTGAGATCCTGGGCATCGTCGGCGAATCCGGCGCCGGGAAATCCATGACCGGGGCGGCCATCATCGGGTTGCTGGAACCGCCGGGCCGCATTGCGCGCGGCGAAATCCTGCTCGATGGCCGGCGCATCGACAACCTGCCTTATGCCGAGATGCGCCACATCCGCGGCCGCCAGATCGGCGCGATCTTCCAGGACCCGCTGACCACCTTGAACCCGCTGTATTCGGTCGGCCGCCAACTGGTCGAAACCATGACGACGCATCTGCCGATCGGCCCCGACGAAGCCCGGCGACGCGCGATCGGCTGGCTCGAACAGGTCGGCATTCCTGCCGCGGCCCAGCGCATCGACGCCTATCCGCATGAGTTTTCCGGCGGCATGCGGCAGCGTGTGGTGATCGCCCTCGCCCTCTGCGCCGAACCGAAACTGATCGTGGCGGATGAACCGACGACAGCGCTCGACGTGTCGATCCAGGCGCAGGTGATTGCGCTGCTCAAGGCGCTCGCACGCGACAAGGGGACGGCGATGATGCTGGTCACCCACGACATGGGCGTGATCGCCGAAACCGCCGACCGGGTCGCCGTCATGTATGCCGGGCGCATCGCCGAGATCGGCCCGGTGCGCGAAATCGTGGGCGATGCCCGGCACCCCTATTCATCCGGGCTGATGCGGTCGATCCCGCCGCTGGACCGCAGGGTCGATCGCCTGGCGCAGATCGACGGTGCGATGCCGCGGCTGAACGCCATCCCGCCCGGCTGCGCCTATGGGCCGCGCTGCCCAAAAGTCTTTGACAAGTGCCTGGTCCACCGTCCCGACCTGATGGAGGCCGGCCCGACCCGCGCCGCCTGCTGGCTGTATGACCGTGCTTGATCACCCCTTCGTCGCGGCGAACGACATCGCGCGATATTTCGATGTCTCGCGGCCGCTGGTGCAGCGCCTGGTCGCGCGCGAGGGCCGTCGCCTGCTGCGCGCCGTCGATGGTGTTACCTTCGACATTCCGCGCGGCACGACGCTGTCGCTGGTCGGCGAATCGGGCTGTGGCAAATCCACGGTCGCGCGGCTTATGGTGGGGCTCTACCGCACCAGCAGCGGGGAAGTGACCTTCGACGGCAAGGAACTCGGCGCGGCGCGGGCCGACATGGCGCAACGCCGCCGGATGCAGATGATTTTCCAGGACCCCTACGCCAGCCTGAACCCGCGCTGGCGGGTGCGCGACATCGTGGCCGAACCCGTCCGCGCCTTCGGCATCGCCAGCGGGCAGGACGCGCTGGATCGTGTGGGGGCGGCGCTGACGCAGGTCGGGCTGTCGCCGCTGGATGCCCAAAAGTTCCCGCATGAGTTTTCCGGTGGCCAGCGCCAGCGCATCAGCATCGCGCGCGCGCTGTCCTCCTCACCGGAATTCCTGGTCTGCGACGAACCGACCTCCGCACTCGATGTGTCGGTGCAGGCGCAGATCCTGAACCTGATGAAGGAATTGCAGTCGCGGCTCGGGCTGACCTACCTGTTCATCAGCCACAACCTGGCCGTCGTGCGCCAGGTCAGCGACCGCATCGGGGTGATGTACCTCGGCCGCCTGGTCGAAAACGCGCCGGCCGAAACCCTGTTCCGCACCCCGCGCCACCCCTACACGCGGGCGCTGATGGAAGCGGTGCCCGACCTGTCGATGTCCGGCCAGCCGCGCACGCCCGTGGGCGGCGAGGTGCCAAGCCCGATCAACCCGCCGACTGGCTGTGCCTTCCACCCGCGCTGCGCCCTGGCCAATGCCCGCTGCCGCGCGGAGCGGCCGGAGATGATGATGGCGGGGGAGACGTTGGTCGCCTGCCATGCGGTTCAGGAAGGGCGCGACGGCCAGCCCCAGAGCATCATCCGTGCGAAGGGAACCGTTTGAACTCCCAGGCGCGCACCGTGGCCCCGTCGGGCGCCGGCCCGGCGATGACATCGCGCGCGGCCACCTTCGGAATGTTTGCCGCTCGCGAGGGCTCACGGCGCCGTCCCTAGAGCACGATCGATCCAAGTGGATCGATCTCGTGCTCTAGAAGCCGTTGAATCTAGAGCAAGAAATCGGATCAGATGATTCCATCTGATCCGATATTGCTCTAGAAGCCGTTGAATCTAGAGCAAGAAATCGGATCAGATGATTCCATCTGATCCGATATTGCTCTAGATCCATGCAAAGAAATCCGTTCGGCCGGATGATGCCCTAGAGATACGGCACCACCGCCACCGCGTTGAACGGGCTGCCGTCCACCAACCGCGTGCTCCAGGCCAGGTACACCACCACCTTGCGGTCCTCGTCCAGGAAGCGTTGCACGCGGGTTTCCTTGAAGAACAGGCTGGTCTGGCTTTCATAGACCTGTTCGCCGCGCTCGCCGCGACGCGCGCCGGTGGCGACCCGGACTTCGCCGGTCGCGGTGCAGGTCAGGGCGAAGCGCGCCGGGTCCTCGGCCAGGCCGACCATGCCCGACAGCCCGCCGGTGCGCGCCTGGCTGATGTAGCAGGAAACGCCAGCGACCTCCGGATCGTCGAAGCGTTCGACCACGACGCGGTGGCTGCGGGTCAGCCCGAGGTTGGTCCAGGCGGTGGCGACCGAGCCGATCTCCCGGGTTTCCTGGGCCGTGGCGGCCAGGGGTGTCAGCAGGCACAGGGCCAGCAGCAGGCGGTGCATGGTCGTTCTCCTCTGTTCGCAACTCAATCGCCAAGCACGACACCCTCCCGCCGCCGGTCGGCGCCACCGATCAGCCCGGCCGGCGTCACGCGGATGGCCTGCAGGCCGGAGGGCAGGGCGCGGACATCGACGCGATGCCCGCGTGCCTGCAACGCCGGGGCGAGGCTCGCGGCTGCGGTCCCTGACTCCAATTCCACGGCCCCGCCGATGGTCACGATGCGGGGCTGGTCGATCGCGGCCTGCGGCGTCATGCCCCAGTCGATCATGCCGACCAGCGCCTGGGCGGTGTAGGTGATGATGCGCGCCCCGCCCGGCGATCCGACCGCCATCAGCAGCCGCCCGTCGCGGTCGAAGACCAGCGTCGGGGACATCGACGAGCGCGGCCGCTTGCCGGGCTGCACGCGGTTGGCGACCGGGCGGCCCGCGATCTCCGGCAGCATCGAAAAATCGGTCAGTTCATTGTTCAGCACCATGCCGCGCACCATCGCGAAGCTGCCGAAAATGCCCTCGATCGTGGTGGTCATCGCAATCGCATTGCCGGCGGCATCGACGATGGAGATGTGGCTGGTGCCGGTTTCCGGCTGTTCGGGCTGCGGCGCCTGCGCGGCGCGGCGCCAGTCGGGGTTGCCGGCGCGCGGCATGGGCTCGGCGCGGCCGGGGTCGAGGCGCTGCGCGCGCTGGGACAAATAGCCGCGATCGAGCAGGCCCCGCACCGGCACCGCCACGAAATCGCTGTCGGCCAGGTATTGCGCGCGGTCGGCGAAGGCCAGGCGCGCGGCCTCCGCGAAGACATGCGCCGCATCGGCCCCGCCCGGGTCCATCGCCGCCATGTCGAAATGCTCCAGCACCCCCAGGATCTGGCCGACCGCGACCCCGCCGGAGGAGGGCGGCGGAAAGCCGCAGACCACCACGGCGCGATAGGGGCCGCAGAGCGGATCGCGCAGCACGGGGCGGTAGGCGGCGAGGTCGGCGGTCGTCATCGTGCCGCCTTCGCCCCAGGCCTGCACGGTCGCGGCGATATCGGCGGCGACCGGGCCGGACATCAGCCCCGCGGCACCGCGCGTGGCGATGGCACGCAGGGTGGCCGCGTGTTCGGGGTTCTTCAGCAGGTGCCCCGCCGGCCAGGGTGCCCCGTCGGCGGCCAGAAAGTACGCTGCCATCGCCGGGTGCCGGCGCAGGCGGGGCGCGTCGGTGGCGATGGCCCCGGCCAACCGGGGGGAGATGGCAAAGCCTTCCTCCGACAGGCGGATGGCCGGGGCGAACAGGGCCTCCCACGGCAGGCGGCCGTGCAGGCGATGCACCGCCTCCAGTGCCGCGATGGCACCCGGCACGCCGATGCTGCGGCCGGACATCACCGCATCGAGGAACGGCAGGGCGGTGCCGTCCGGGCGCAGGAACAGGGTTGGGGTGGCGCCGGCGGGCGCGGCTTCGCGCCCGTCCCAGGCCGTGGTGTGGCGGCGGCGGGCGTCGAAGTGCAGGATCAGCGCGCCGCCGGCGATGCCGCTCGACTGCGGTTCGACCAGCGACAGCACGGCCTGGATGGCGACGGCGGCATCGGCGGCGCTGCCGCCGTCGCGCAGCATCTGCCGCCCGGCCTCGGCGGCCAGGGGGTGGGCGGCGGCGACCATCCGGCTTTGGGCGAAAGCCGGCGACGCGAGCAGCAGGAACAGGCAGAACAGGCGTGGCATGACGGGACCCTCCGGGCACAGGTTTGCATGAAGGCCGCGGCCGACAAACCGGGCTTGCGCCAAGCCGCCGATGCACGCGGCCGGGCGGCCGAGGACCGCGCGGCGGCGGCGCTGGTGGCCGATGGATTTGCGGTGCTGGACCGGCGCTGCCGCACCCCCGCCGGCGAGTTGGACCTGATCGTGGCGCGCGGCGGGTTGCTGGTGTTCTGCGAGGTCAAGGCCCGCGCGACGCTGACCGCGGCGGCTTTTTCGCTCGGCCCCCGCCAACAGGCGCGGTTGTTGGCCGCTGGCGAATGGTGGCTCGGGCAGAACCCAAAGCAGGGCCTTGCGGGCGTGCGGTTCGATGTGCTGCTGGTCGATGCCGCGGGGCGGGTGCGGCGGATCGCGGATGCGTTCCGGTTGGGCTAGAGCACGATCGATCCAAGTGGATCGATCTCGTGCTCTAGAAGCCGTTGAATCTAGAGTAAGAAATCGGATCAGATGATTCCATCTGATCCGATATTTCTCTAGGAACTCATTCGTTCAAACCGAGAATCCGATGGCTGGAGCCGGTGCCGTGAGCGCTTGCGGCCGGCACAGACGCCGGCAAACGGTGGGGGGGGCGCCGTGGCGCCGACGGCGGAACCCACAGCGCCGTGCCTGGCGATGCAGATCGGCACGCCGTTCGATGCCGCGCAGCGCAGGACGATCCGCGACCGTCTCTGGTCAAGCGTCTGCCCCGTGCGTGTCGGTGGGGATGGGGGAAGGGGGTGTCAGAATACGATACACTTCGCGGTCAGCCGCGATTGAATGGCTCGCAATAGACTGTTTTCATTATATAATATATGTCGGCACGTATATTTCTATTCTTTACAACAACATCCCGCCTGACCGGTGGGGTGGGACCATCGGCAGGCCGGCCCGCCTCCGATCCACGTTTTTGCCGAAGGACAATGCCATGAACATGTTTCGGAAATCCGCTTTCGCCGCGACGATGACGCTTGGGCTCTCCCTCGCGCCCAACGCCCACGCTGCGCCGACGCTGTCGATCCAAATCTTCGACGGCGCGACGCTCATCGGCAGCAACTTGAACGCCTCGGGCGGCTTTGCCATCGCCGGTGCCAGCAGCGCCAACTTCAGTACAGTTTCGGTAAGCGCGCTCGGCGTGCCGTCGCTGCCCTCGCCGGACCTGGCCAACCAATCGCTGCAGGTGTCGTCGAGCACCACTTTCGGCGGCCCCGCCACGCTCCGCGTCTTGGTCACCCAGCAGGGCCTGACCGGCTTTCCGGCGGTGAACCTGGCCAATACCTTCACCGGCAACACGCTGACCAGCGGCGGCAACTACTCCGCCTTCACCATTTCCAACTATTACGACTCGGCCAACACGGCGTTCGGCACCGGCACGCTGATGGCGACCGCCAGCTACACCGGCATTGGCTCCTTCAGCACTGGCCCAACCGTCTTCGCCGCGACCCCGGGCGCGCTCTTCTCCGAGACGACGGAATACTTGATCACCTTCACGGGTGCCTCGTCCGCCATCTCGGGCTCCGCGCAGATCGTCAACGTGCCGGAACCCGCGTCCCTGGCGCTGTTCGGCGCCGGCTTGATCGGTCTCGGCATCGCCCGCCGCGCCCGGAACCGCAAGCAGGCCTGACAAGTCCTGCCGCGGTCCACGGACTGAAAGCCCGGGGCCGGCTCCGCAAGGGGCCGGCCCTTGGCATCTCCATTCAGTATCAGGCGCCGATCCGGCCGTGTGCGGCGGGGCCGCCGGCCGTGGCCCCGGAAGGCTCGTCAGTACCGTTCCGGAACGTAGAGCGCCGCCGGCAACGTCCGCCGTTCGTAGTCCGGATCGAACAGCCTTTCCGGCAGTTCCACCGTCCCGTGCGGTACCCCCCGGTAGGGGATGGTCGACAGCAGGTGCGAAATCGCATTCAACCGCGCCCGCTTCTTGTCGTTGCCTTCGACGATCGTCCAGGGCGCCTCGGGGATGTTGGTGCGTTCGAACATCTCCTCCTTGGCCTTGGTATAGTGTTCCCAGCGCACCCGCGACTGCAGGTCCATGGGCGAGAGTTTCCACTGCTTGATCGGATCGTGGATGCGCATCAGGAAGCGCATCTGCTGTTCCTCGTCGGTGATCGAAAACCAGTATTTCACCACCAGGATGCCGGAGCGGACCAGCATCCGCTCGAACTCGGGCACGTCGCGGAAGAATTCCTCGACCTCTGGTTCCGACGCGAAGCCCATCACGCGTTCCACCCCCGCCCGATTGTACCAGGACCGGTCGAACAGCACGATTTCGCCGGCGGCCGGCAGGTGGGGCACGTAGCGCTGGAAGTACCACTGGGTCTTCTCGCGATCGGACGGCGCGGGCAGGGCGACGACCCGGCAGGTCCGCGGGTTCACGCGCTGCATGATGCGCTTGATCACGCCGCCCTTGCCGGCGCTGTCGCGGCCCTCGAACAGCACGACGACCTTCAGGCCCCGGTGGTTGACCCAGTCCTGCAACCGCACCAGTTCGCTTTGCAGCCGCAGCAGTTCGCGGAAGTAGAAGCCGCGCTCGATCGCGCTTTTCTTGCGGGCCTGCCACAGCGCGCGCAGCGCCGCGGGGATGCGGCCATCGTCGATTTCCTGTTCCAGTTCTTCATCGAAATCATCTTCGAGTTCGAGGTCTATCCAGGGCCGGTCGGCCTCATCGTCGTCGGGGTCCGCCACGCCTGTGCCTCCTGCCTGAGCGGGCGGACCCTAGATCAGGGATCGTGACAAAGGGATGACGGTCGGGTGACGCAGGGCCGGCACGGTTGGCTATTGGCGCGCGGCATGGCGCTTGCTCCACTGCAACGCAATTGGAGACCCCGACCCCGCCATGACCGATCCCCTTGCCACGCCACCCGAGGACCGCGGCGGCCCGGCCCAGCCCCTGCTGGCGATTTCCGGGCTGACCAAGCATTTCCCGATCCGCGGCGGCGTGCTCGGGCGGACCGTCGCCACGGTGCGCGCGGTCGATGACGTGGGCTTTGACGTGCACAAGGGTGAAACCCTGGGCATCGTGGGCGAAAGCGGCTGCGGCAAATCCACCACCGCGCGACTGCTGATGCGGCTGCTGCCGGCCGATGCCGGGGAGATGATCTTCGACGGCGAAGGGGTGGGCGAACAGGCGCTCCCGCTGACCGACTACCGCCGCCAGGTGCAGATGGTGTTCCAGGACTCCTATGCCTCGCTGAACCCGCGCCTGCCGATCGAGGATACCATCGCCTTCGCCCCCAAGGTGCATGGCCTGTCGGGGGCCGAGGCCCGCGCGCGGGCACACGAACTGCTGGCGGCGGTCGGGCTGGCCCCGGCGCAATATGCCCGGCGCTACCCGCATGAACTCTCGGGCGGCCAGCGCCAGCGGGTGAACATCGCCCGCGCGCTGGCGCTGCGGCCGCGCCTGGTGATCCTCGACGAACCGGTCAGCGCCCTGGACAAGAGCGTCGAGGCACAGGTGCTGAACCTGCTGGCCGACCTCAAGGACCGCTTCGGGCTGACCTATGTCTTCATCAGCCATGATCTGAACGTGGTGCAGTATATCTCCGACCGCGTGCTGGTGATGTATCTCGGCCAGGTGATTGAGGTCGGGCCGGTCGATGCGATCTACGACCGACCGGCGCATCCCTATACGCGGGCGCTGCTGGCCTCACGCCCCTCGATGGACCCGGCGAACCGGCGCACCGCGCCGCCGCTGTCGGGCGATCCGCCGAACCCGGTGAACCCGCCGTCAGGCTGCCGCTTCCGCACCCGCTGCCCGCAGGCCGAGGATGTCTGCGCCGCCATCCCGCCGCTGCCGGCCGATCTGGGCGGCGGGCATCTCGCGGCCTGCCACATGGCGCGGCCAGGATCGGGGCATAGCCTGGCCGGGACGCGCGCGGCATGAGTGCGGCGGTGCAGACCGACAGGGTGCTGATCCGGGCGCGCAACCTGACGGTGCAGTTCGTCTCCCGCGATGCCACCGTTTCGGCGGTGAATGGCGTGGACCTGGACCTGATGCAGGGCGAAACCCTGTGCATCCTGGGGGAAAGCGGATCGGGCAAGTCGGTGACCCTGCGGGCGCTGATGGGGCTGCTGCCCAAGCGCACGCGGGTCGGCGGCGAGATCCTGGTCGCCGGCCATAATGTCGCGACGATGAGCGAGAGCGCGCTGTCGGATTTTCGCGGCGGCGAGGTCGCGATGATCTTCCAGGAACCGATGACCGCGCTGGACCCGGTCTTCACCATCGGGCGGCAGATCGCCGAGACGGTGCAGCGCCACGAAGGGGCCTCCCGCAGCGCCGCCAATGCCCGCGCGCTGGAACTGCTGGAACTGGTGCAGATCCCATCCGCGAAGCGCCGGCTGGAGGCCTATCCGCACGAACTCTCGGGCGGCCTGCGACAGCGCGCGATGATCGCCGTCGCCCTGGCGTGTCGCCCGAAACTGCTGCTGGCGGATGAGCCGACGACGGCGCTCGACGCCACGGTGCAGATCCAGGTGCTGCTGCTGCTGCGCGAATTGCAGGAACGGCTGCGCATGGGGGTGGTTTTCGTCACGCATGACCTCGGCGTGGCGGGCGAGATCGCCGACCGGGTGGCGGTGATGTATGCCGGGCGCGTGGTCGAACAGGGGCCGGTTGGCGCGCTGATGGCGGGGCCCTTGCACCCCTATGCCAATGGGCTGCTGGGGGCGACCGTGCATGCCGGGATGCGCGGCAAGCGGCTGACCACCATCCCCGGCGCGCCGCCGAGCCTGGAGGCCCTGCCCCCGGGCTGTGCCTTCGCGCCCCGCTGCGCGGAGGTGATGTCGGGCTGCGTGGTCGAAATGCCGCGGCCGACGGCGATGCCGGGGGAGCGGATGGTGCGCTGCTGGAAGCATGGGTGACGCCCCCGCGCCCCGGGTCTAGCCTGCGCCGAACAAACCCGGGGACACACCATGACCACCACAGCCCGCACCGGCGGCCAGCTTCTGGCCGATGCCCTGGTCGCGCAGGGCGTCGAACACCTGTTCTGCGTGCCGGGTGAATCCTACCTCGACTTTCTCGACGGGCTGTACAACCAGCGCAACCGCATCGCGACCATCACCTGCCGGTTCGAGGCCGGGGCGGTCCATATGGCCGAGGCCTATGGCAAGCTGACCGGCCGCCCCGGCGTCTGCGCCGTGACGCGCGGCCCCGGCGCCTGCCATGCCGCGATCGGCGTGCATGTGGCGATGCAGGACAGCACGCCGCTGGTGCTGCTGATCGGCCAGATCCCATCAGATGAAACCGACCGCGATTCCTTCCAGGAAGTCGATTACCGCCGGATGTTCGCCCCGCTCGCCAAATGGGTGACGCAGATCGACGATGCGGCGCGCATCCCCGAACAGATCGCCCATGCCTTCGATGTCGCCGTCAGCGGCCGGCCGGGGCCGGTGGTGATCGCGATTTCCGAGGATATGCAGAAGGAAATCGCGCTGGTCCGCGACTGCGGCCCCGCGCCGGTGCTGGCCCCGCACCCGGCCCCCACGGCGATGCCGCGGCTGATGGCGATGCTGGCCGCCGCACAGCGCCCGCTCGTGATCCTCGGCGGGTCCTGCTGGACCGTGCAGGGCAAATCCGACATACGCGACTTCCTGGTGGCCCAGAACCTGCCCGTCGCGGTCGGCTTCCGCCGCCAGGGGCTGTTCGACGGCAATCTGGCGCAATACGCAGGCGACCTTGGTGTCGGCGCCGACCCGGCGCTGGTCGGCTTCGCCAAGGCATCCGACCTGATCATCGCCATCGGCACGCGCCTGGGTGAGGCGGTGAGCCAGGGCTACACCCTGTTCGACCTGGCCGGCGCGACGCCGATCGTGCAGGTGTTTCCGGATGCCGCCGAAATCGGCCGGGTGTTCCGCCCCGCACTCGGCATCGTCAGCGACCTCAACGCCTTTGCCCAGGTCGCCGCCGCCACGCTGCCCGCCCAAAACCCCGCCTGGGCCGGCTGGACGGCGCAGGTGAGGGCGGCGCGCATGGCCTCTCTCGCCCCCCCCGATTATGCCGGGCCGCTCAACCTCGCCATCGCCTTGCAGCAGTTGGCAGCGGCGCTGCCGGCCGACACCATCTTCACTTCGGATGCCGGCAACTTCGCCACCTGGCCGACCCGCTTCACCCATGTCACGGAGGGCCAGGATTTCCTCGGGCCGACCAATGGCGCAATGGGCTACGGCGTGCCCGCGGCGATCGGCGCCAAGATCACCCATCCGGCGCGCCCGGTGATCTGCTTCGTCGGCGACGGCGGCTTCCTGATGACGGGGCAGGAGATCGCGACCGCCTTCCACCACGACGCGCCGATCGTGGTTATCGTGTTCAACAACCGCATGTACGGCACCATACGCATGTACCAGGAACGCGCCTATCCCGAACGGGTCTCGGCTACTCCGCTGACCAATCCGGATTTTGCCAAGTTCATCGAAGCCTTTGGTGGGCACGGCGAAGTCGTCGAGGCCACGGCCGATTTCGCCCCCGCCGTGCTGCGCGCGCTGGCCAGCCGCAAGCCCGCGCTCGTCGAGGTGCGGATGGACCCCGAACAGGTGACGCATCGCGCGACCATCACCCAGTTGCGGGCGCAAGCGGCAAAAACGCCGGCATGAGCGGCACCAACCAGAAAATCGACGCGGCCCGGCTCTGGGACAGCCTGATGGCCATGGCCAGCATCGGCGCGACCCCAAAGGGCGGCGTCAAGCGCCTGACCCTGACCGAGGTGGACCGCCAGGGCCGCGACCGTTTCGCCGGCTGGTGCGCCGAGGCCGGGCTGACCCTGCGCGTGGACGCGATCGGCAACATGTTCGCCCGCCGCCCGGGCCGCGACCCCAAACGCCTGCCGGTGCTGTTCGGCAGCCATCTGGACAGCCAGCCCTCGGGCGGCAAATTCGACGGCGCGCTGGGTGTCATGGCGGGGCTGGAGGTGATCCGCAGCCTCAATGACCTGAACATCGAGACCGAGGCGCCGATCGAACTGATCAACTGGACCGACGAGGAAGGCAGCCGTTTCGGCCATTCGCTGATGGGCAGCGGCGTCTGGGCCGGCGTCTTCGCCGAAGCCTATGCCTATGGCCTGCGCGACACCGAGGGCGTGACCGTCGAGGCCGCCTTGGCGGCCATCGGCTATCGCGGCCCGCATCCGGCCGAACCCTTCGCCGCCGACGCCTATTTCGAGCTGCACATCGAACAGGGCCCGATCCTGGAAGCCGAGGGCCAGGCCATCGGCATCGTCACCGGCGCCCAGGCAATGATCTGGTGGGATGCCGTGCTGGAAGGCCAGGACAGCCACGCCGGCACCACCCCGCCCGCCGCCCGCCGCGACGCGCTGCTGGGCGCCGCGCGCATCATCGAACTGGTGGACCGGCTGATGCGCGCCCGCGGCCAGGACGGCCGCGGCACCGTGGGCTACCTGTCGGTCGCACCCAACAGCCGCAACGTGATCCCGGGCGAAGTGCGGTTCTCGGTCGAGTTCCGTCACCCCGACACCGAGGAAATCCTGCGCCTCGCGGCCGAGTTCCCGCAGCTTGCGCAACACATCGCCGACGCGTTGCGCCTGGGGCTGCGGCTGACCGAGCTGTTCCGCATCCAGGCCCAGCCGTTCGATCCGGGCTGCGTCGCCCTGGTGCGCCAGGCGGCGGCGCGGCTGGGCCTGCCGGCGCGGGAAATCGTCAGCGGCGCGGGGCACGACGCGGTCTATGTCGCCCGCCACGTCCCGACCGCCATGATCTTCTGCCCCTGCAAGGACGGGCTGTCGCACAATGAAGCGGAAAGCATCGAACCGCACGAAGCCGCCGCCGGCTGCCAGGTGCTGTTCGAGGCGGTGGTGGCACGCGCTAACCGGGCGCTATAGGGGGCTGATGACGGAGGGGGCAACGCCCTCTCCACGGCGCCGCACCCTTCCACCACCCGCCCGCACCCGGCATGCTGCAGCCGAATAGCAGGAGGCCCCGCGATGCGTGCGATTTTCGTGATGATCAAGTGCGAAATGGGCCAGGCCTACCGCGTCGCCCGCGACATGGCCGACCACGTCGCTGAATTGTCGGAGATGCATTCCACCTCCGGCCAATACGACCTGATGGGCAAGTTCTACCTGGACCCCGAGGCCGACATCGGCCTCTTCGTGGTGGATAAGCTACAGAGCGTCGCCGGGGTGAAGGACACCTACACCATCCAGACGTTCAATGCGTTCCTGGGTGGCGCGACCTCGGCCTGAGGCTGCACCCTACGCCAGGGCAGAAAGCTCGGCATCCGGGTCCGGCAGGCCGAGGACCGCGCGCTGGATCACCTGCGCCGCGATCGCGCTGAAGGTGATGCCATTGCCGCCAAAACCGAGCACGGCGAAACACCGCTCCGCCCCCGGCACCGGCCCGATCGCCGGCAGGCTGGTCGCGCTGTCGCCGAAGGACGCTGTCCAGGACATCTCGGGCGTCGGGTCGATGCCCGGCATCAGCACGCCGAGTTTCTTGGCGATGCGCGCGATCTTGGCCGGCAGCAGCCGGTCGCGCCGCGCCGGGTCGGCGAAATCCGCATCCTCGCCGCCGGCCACGACCCGCCCGTCGCGCGTCGTGCGGATACAGAGGTCGGGGTCGGCTGCCTCCCAGATCAGGCAGCGACTGGGCCGGCGTTGCCGGCTGGCCGCTTTGGCCGCCAGAGCCAGGACCTCTCGATAATGTGAGCGGCTGCCACAGCGCGGTCATCATCCCGCCGCACGCCGACATGATCGCGGCCCATGTTGCATCCGGGCCCAAGGAGGCCTGCCCGATGCGTATCCTTCGTCGTCCCGCCTTCGCTCTTTTGCTCGGTGCCACCCTGGTGCTCGGTGGCTGCCAGAACCCTGACGGATCGCCCAATGTTGGCGGGACGCTCGCGCTCGGCCTCGGCGCCGTGCTGGCGACCGGCCTCGTGGTCGCGGCGAGCAACAATCAGGGCCGTTCGCAGAATTATGACACTGGCCGCTACCGCCGGGGTGGCTACGACCCCAGCTATGGAAATGGCTATGGGCGTGGCTATGGGCATGGCTATGGCAACCGCGGAGATTACCGCGGCGGTCGCGGTCGTTGGTGATCCGCGATGTCGCGCGAACGGGGGATGTGATGCTTCGGCGTTGGATGATCCTTGCCGCCGCCGGCCTCGGCCTGGCCGGCTGTGTCGCCTATCCGGCCGGTGGCGGCTATGCCGGGGGGCCGATCTATGCGGCGCCACAGGTCTATGTCACCCGGCCGCCCGTCTATGTCGCGCCCCCGTCCTATTACGGCGGGGGCTACCGGCCGTATGGCTATCGCCAGCCCTATGCCTATGGCCCGCGCCCAAGCTGGGGGCCGGGCTGGGGGCATGGCCGGGGGCGGCATGGGTATCGCTATTGATGGTCAGTCGAAGGTCATGAACGCCGGCATGGCGCTGATCGGCCCGGCCCGGCGCAGCGCCGCCACATCCGGCAGCGGCCGGCGCAGAGTGGCATCGCCGGCGCAGGCGGCCTCGATCGCCGCGGCGACGCCGAGCACCAGCGCATCGCCGCCGCGCGGCCCCACGATTTGCAACCCGAAGGGCATGCCCGCTTCGTCCAGCCCCAGCGGGATGCTGATCGCCGGATGCCCGACCAGGGTCGCGGCATAGGCCAGCGCCAACCAGTGGAAATATGTGCGGGTCGCCACGCCGTCGATCTGGCTGGGGAAGAGTTCCCGCCAGTTGCGTGGGCTGATGGTGATGGCCGGTGAGATGATGACGTCGTGCCCGGCGAAGAACGCCTGCCAGCGGCGGTAGATCCGGGTCTGCTCCGACAGCGCGCGGGTGATGTCTTCCACGCCGTAGCGCAGGCCCTCGGCGACGTTGTCTCGGATGTTGGGGCCGCAGTTCTGCGGCTGCTCGCGCACCTTCTGGCCGTGCGCGGCGACCATGCCGATGGCGCGCAGCACCTCGAAGGCTTCATCGGTGCCGCGGCAATCGGGATGGGTTTGCAGTGCCTCGCCGAACCAGGGCGCGATGGCCGCGACCCGCGCGGCAAACGTGCGGCGCACCAGGTTTTCGGTGGGCGCGAAACCGAAATCTTCGGTGATGGCGACGCGCAGGCGGCCGAGGTCGATCGCAGGCGGGGGCGAGAAGGCCCCGCCCGGCACCGGACCGGCCAGCGGGTCGCGCGCATCATCCGACGCCATGGCCGACAGCATCAGGCCGAGGTCCGCCACGTTGCGCGCCATCGGCCCCAGCACCGGCAGGTTGGACCAGCCGAAACCGCGGGTTTCCGACGGTACCAGCCCGGGTGAGGGCCGGAAGCCGACGATCCCGTTGAAGGCCGCGGGGTTCCGCAGCGAGCCCCCGGTATCGCTGCCCGAGGCCAGCGGCACCATATTGGTCGCCAGCGCCACGGCCGATCCGCCGGACGATCCGGCGGCGGATCTGGTCGGGTCGAAGGCATTGCCCGTCGCGCCATGGACGGTGTTGCGGGTATTCGCCCCGGCGCCGAATTCCGGCACGTTGGTCTTGCCCAGCACGATGCCGCCGGCCGCCCTCAGCCGCGCCACCATGCCGCAATCGGCGGTGGGGATGTGGTCGGCAAAAATCGGGCTGCCCCAGGTGGTGCGCAGCCCTTCGGTTTCCTCCAGGTCCTTGATGCCGAGCGGCAGGCCATGCAGCGGGCCGAGCGCGGCGCCGGCCATCACCGCCTGTTCCGCGACGCGGGCGGTGTCGAGCGCGCGGGCAAAATCGCGGGCAGGGATGGCGTTGACCGCGTGGTCCACCGCCTCGATCCGCGCGATGCAGGATTGGACGAGTTCGACCGGCGACAGCGCGCGGCGGCCGATCAGCGCGCGGGCGTAAAGGGCGGTCAGGTCGCAGGCTTCGGTCATCGGCTCAATACCCCAGGGCCAGGCCGTCCTTGCGCGGCTCGCTGCCGCCCACCAGCACGCCGCGCAGGTGGTCGATGAAGATCGCCTGGCCGCCGCCATGCGGCTTTTCGACACGTTCGCAGACGTGGCCGAGGCGGTTCAGCCGGTCGATCATCGCCTGCGGGATGCCGCGTTCGACCTGCACCTTGCCGCCCGTGGGGAACAGCCGCGGCAGGTCGATCGCCTGCTGGATGTCGAGCCCGAATTCGAAGTGGTTGGTCAGGAACAGGCTTTGGCCCATCGGCTGGAAATGCCCGCCCATCACGCCATAGGGCATGATCGCGCGGCCATGCTGCATCACCATGCCGGGGATGATCGTGTGCATCGGCCGCTTGTCGGGGGCGATGCAATTCGGGTGGCCGTCCTCGATGCGGAAGCCATAGCCGCGGTTCTGCAGCATCACGCCCGCCTCCTCGGCGAAGATGCCGGACCCGAAGCCTTCGAACAGCGAGTTGATGAAGGAACAGGCGTTGCCGTCGCGGTCCACGACGCAGAGGTAGACCGTGTCCTTGTGCCTTTCCCAATCGGCCGTGCCGGCGGGCGGCAGGTCCCGCATCGCCACATCGTCGCGGATCAGGCCGCGCAGCGCGTCGAGGTAGGGTTTGGCGGTCAGCCGCTCGACCGGCACCTCGACCTGCGCCGGATCGGCGAGGAAGGCGTCGCGGTCGCGATAGGCCAGGCGCGCGGCCTCGATATGGCGATGCAGGCGTTCCACCGAAAACGCGCCCTGCGGCGGCGTCTCGAACCCATCGAGCATGCCGAGCAGCATCAGCACCAGCAGCCCCGAGCCGTTCGGCGGGCACTGGAAGACCTCCATGCCGCGCCAGGG
Organism: Acetobacterales bacterium; assembly: GCA_038249305.1. Taxonomy (GTDB): domain Bacteria; phylum Pseudomonadota; class Alphaproteobacteria; order Acetobacterales; family Acetobacteraceae; genus Humitalea. Next base: position 23,557 of record JBBRWI010000005.1, on the reverse strand, counting down.
GGTCGAGATGGGGGTGACGAATTCGGCGGCGCTGGCGCCGCGGGCGAAATCCTCCTCCGTATGCAGGCCGCCGGCGGCGCGCAGGGTTGCCACCATATCGGCCGCGATCGCGCCCTCGTAGAAGGCGCGGGCGCCCTGGTTGCCGATCGCGCGCAGCGTCTTGGCCAGCGGCGCCTGGACGAAGCGGTGCCCGGCCCGCGGGGCCTGGCCGTCGATCAGGAATTTGCGCGCAGCACCGGGGTGTTTCGCCAGCTTGGCCGCCGAATTGGCCCAGTCCAAGGCCACCTTGTCATGCACCGGGTGCCCGGCCTCGGCATGGTGGATCGCCGGGCGCAGCAATTCGTCGAGGCCCTTGCGGCCATGCGTGCGGTTCAGCAGGGCCCAGGCGCTGACGGCACCCGGCACGGTGACGGAATGGGCCGACGTCGGCTCCATCTGCGTCAACCCCGCCGCGCGCAATGCCGCGGGCGTCGCGCCCCGCGGCGCGCGGCCCGAGCCATTGACCGCGATCACCTGGCCGGTGCCATGCGGCGCATAGAGGCAGAAGCAGTCGCCGCCGATGCCGGTGCTCTGCGGTTCGATCACCGCCAGCACGGCGGCCGCGGCGATGGCGGCATCGAGCGCATTGCCGCCCGACCGCAACACGTCGATCGCGGTCAGGGTCGCCGCCGGCATCGAGGTCGCGGCCATGCCGTTGGACGCATAGACCGGGCTGCGCCCGGGCACATGGAAGTCACGCAAAGCCTTGTTGTCCTTATTGCACCAGGAAGCCGCCATCGACGACCAGCGAACAGCCGGAGACCATCGCACTCGCGGGGCAGGCCAGGAACACCACGGCGCCCATCAGGTCCTCCACCGTCAGGATGCGGCCCATCGGCATGCGCCGGACCTGGGCGTCGCGGAATTTCGGGTCGGCCAGCAGGCCTTGGGTCAGCGGGGTTTCGACGAAGCCCGGGCAGATCGTGTTCACCCGGATGCCATGCGGGCCCAGCTCGGCCACCATGCCCTTGGTCAGGCCTTCGAGCGCGTGCTTGGTCGCGGTGTAGACGCTGCGATTGATCCCGGCGACATGGCCGTTGACCGAGGAGATGTTGACGATCGCCCCACCCCGGCCATCCGCGACCATCCCCTGCGCCACCGCCTGGGCCACGCCGAAGGCGGCGCGCAGGTTCAGGTCGAGCAGCGCATCGAAGGAGGCTTCGGCGACCTCCAGGAAGGGTTCGCGGATATTGGTCCCGGCATTGTTCACCAGGATGTCGAAGGGCCCATGCGCCGATACGACCACCCGCACCGCATGGCGGTCGGTGACATCGAGCGCCACGGCCTCGGCCGACAGGCCGCGTGCGCGCAGGGCGGCGGCGGTCGCCTCGCATTCATTGACCGCGCGGGCGGCGAGCACGACATGGGCGCCGGCCTCGGCCAGCGCCACAGCGGCGGCCCGGCCGATGCCGCGGCTGGCCCCGGTCACCAGGGCTGCCTGGCCATCGCAGCGGAAGGGGGGGGTCGCGGGCAGGTCGGTCATGGCGGAATGCGCCTCGATGGTTGGAGGTAAACCCGATCGCACGATGCCGCCCGAGCGTCCAGGCCACGGCTGCCGCCGGCCAGGGTGCCGTGCCAGGGTGCCGTGCCGGGGCGCCGCGCCAGGGCGCCGGTCCGGCCGCCCGATGCTGCCACGCCCCCCGTGATGGACGGCCGCACCCCCTTTTCCGCTATGGCGGCCGGGTGCATACCCTGACCATGGCAACGACCTGCACCATCGAAGATTTCGACAAGCTGGCCATCAACGTCGGCACCGTCATCGACGCCCAGCCCTTCCCCGAGGCGCGCAAGCCCTCGATCCGGCTGTGGATCGACTTCGGGCCGGAGATCGGCGTGAAGCAATCCTCGGCCCAGTTGACCGTGCATTATCGCACCGATCGGCTGATCGGCCGCCAGGTGGTGGCGGTGACCAACTTCCCACAGCGCAACATCGCCGGCTTCGAAAGCCAGGTGTTGGTGTTGGGCCTGCCCGATCCGGATGGCGCGGTGGTGCTGCTCAAGCCCGATTTCGCCGTGCCGAACGGTGGAAAGATGTTCTGATGGCGCCGCGCTACTTTACCGTCACCTGGGACCAGTTGCACCGCGACGCCAAGGCGCTGGCCTGGCGCCTGGCCGAACGCGGTCCCTGGACCGGCATCGTCGCGATCACCCGTGGCGGGTTGATCCCGGCCGGCATAATCGCCCGCGAACTGGAATGCCGGCTGGTCGAAACCGTCAGCATCGTCACCTATGACGAGGAGAAGCGCGGCGACCCGCGCGTGACAAAACCCCCCGTCGCCGCCGGCGATGGCGCGGGCTGGCTGTTGTTGGACGATCTGGTCGATACCGGCACCACCGCCCGCGTGGTGCGCGCCATGCTGCCACGCGCCTATTTCGCCACGATTTACGCCAAGCCCGCCGGGCGGCCCGAGGTCGATGCCTTTGTCACCGAGGTCAGCCAGGACACCTGGATCCTGTTCCCCTGGGACACCGAGCCGCAATTCGTCGCCCCGATCGTGAAGAACGTCGCCGCCAAGTGAATTTCATCGACGCCCCCGGCTGGTTGCCCGAGGGCGTGCGCATCTACGCCATCGGCGACATCCACGGCTGCGCCGACCGCCTGCGCGCGCTGCATGCCGATATCGCCGCCGATGTCCTGGCGCGGCCGGCGCGGGCGGCGGTGGTGCATCTGGGCGACTATGTGGACAAGGGCCGCGATGCGCGGGGTGTTGTCGCGCATCTGCTGGCGGAGCATCCGGTGCCGGGGTGCGCGACCGTGAACCTTGCCGGCAATCACGAACATCTGCTGCTGGGCGCGCTGGAGGGCGAACCCCTGGCCCTGGCCGATTTCCTGGCCTGGGGCGGGCGGGAGACGCTGGCGAGCTACGGTCTGCGCGAGCATGACGGCCCCGCCGCCTGGGCCGCGGCCTTCCCGGACGCGCATCGCGCCTGGATCGCCGCCCGGCCGCTGACCCATGCCGCGGGCGGCTATTTCTTCGCCCATGCCGGGGTGCGGCCGGGGGTGCCGCTGGACGCCCAAAGCCCGGCCGACCTGACCGGCATCCGGATGAGTTTCCTGGCGTCGGAGGCCGACCACGGCGCGGTGGTGGTGCATGGCCATACGGCGGCGGCGATGGTCACCATCCGCGCCAACCGGATCGGGCTGGATACGGCGGCCTGGTCGGGCGGGCCGCTGTCTTGCGCGGTGCTGGAGGGGCGGCGGCTGGCGGTGATCGAGGGATAGGGACCATCCAAGGACAGCCAGAGCGACCTGAACGCCGCCGCCCGGCGCCGGCCTGGCTTTTATCACCGGCGCCACGCTGTTCCTCAGCCCGCGCAGCGCGAACCTTATCGCGCGTGGCGATTTCAACGCGCCGGCAAAAGGAGATGCGCAAAATAGCGGCGCGGTAAAGATGAACCTGTGTCGCCCCCGCAACGATCCGGCGCGGCAGGCCGCGGCAACGCCGCATCGCGCGCAAAGGGACGTCCCGGTGCCGATCGACCGCGTGCCCGCGGGCTGACCCAGCCCGGCCCTGCCCGCTGTAGCCTGCGCGCCGGGCGCCACGATCCGGACGAGCAGTCGAATTTCGCGCTGTCCTACACGCTTTGTTAGCCGCGGCCCCCCGACACTTCGCCCCGTGCCATGCAACGCGCGGTGAAGGCCCATGACCGATCCAGCCGACAACCCATCCGCCCCCGAACGGGCCACCTCGCCGCTGTGGCGGCGGCTGGCCTTGCCGGGGGGCTGCTTCCTGATGGGGATCGCCATCGCCTCGACCGTCTTGCTCAGCCGGCACCAGCCCGCCGGCGCGGCCGCGGCCCAACCCTATCGGGACCCGGCGCCCCGGAACGCGGGCATGGAAGCCGCGTTGCAGGACCGCGTCCAGGTGCTGGAGCAACGCCAGCAGGCGCTGACCGAGGCCGCCACCCGGACTGACATCGCCCGCGCGCCCCAGGCGGACCGCTTCTTCGCCGCCGCCCTGCACCTGCAGGCGGCCATCGCCTCGCCCCGCCCCTGGCTGCGCGAATATGATCTGGTGGTCGCCCTCGCCCCGGCCGGCGCGCTCGCCCGCCCCTTGGGGGAGGTCCTGGCCAGCCACGCCGCCCGCGGCGTCCCGACCGAGGCCGACCTGCGGGAACGCTTCGCCGCCCTGACCCCGCTGCTCGCGGCCCGCGTGCCGCCCGGCGGCGGCGTGCTGGATCGCGCCGGTTCCCTGCTGCGCGGCGGCTTCGCCGGCATCGGCCTGGCCAGCCCGCCGGCGCCCTCGGCCACCGACGCGACCCTGGCCGGCATCGCCAACCAGCTGCGCCGGGGGAGCCTGGCCGCCGCCGTCGCCGATGCCGCGACGCTGGACGCCGCCGTGCAGCCGCTGATCGCCGGCTGGCTGGCGCAGGCGCGCGCCCGGCTCGCGGTCGAACAGGCGATCCAGGAAACCCTGCTCCGGGCCCTGTCGCCGGCGGTTCGCCCCGCCTGACGCCGCCGCCCGTTACGCTACGTCATCCCAGAACAGGAGATTGCCTTGCGCCACCTTGCCCTGACCCTTGCAGTCCTTGGCGCCGCGATCGCACCGGCGGCCGCCCAGCCGGGCACGCCGATGACCCTGCGCGACCGGCTGGTGATCGTCAGCTCCAGTTCCTCAGCCGCGGTTGCCCAGGGGCTGACGCGCGGTTTCTCCGAACGCTACGGCGATGCCGCAGCGCCCATCCTGAACAGCGTCGGTTCCATCCACGCGACCGAGGCCTTCTGCATCGGCACCGGGCCGCAGACGCCGGACGTGGCCGTGGTCACGCGCCGCATGCCGCGGGCGATGCTGGAAACCTGCCAAAGCAATGGCGTGCGCGACATTGTTGAGATGGAACTCGGCCTCGGCGCCGTGGTGCTCGCGGTACGCCGGGGGGATGCGGCGCCGGCGCTGACCTCACGCCAGGTGTGGGAGGCGATCGCGGCTGAGCGCTTCGTGGACGATGAATTCGTGCCGAACCGTGCGCGCAGCTGGGCGGAGGTGAGCCCGACCCTGCCGCGCAGCGACATCCGCATGCTGATGCCGGACACCAGCAGCGGCACCCGCGCCTTGTTCGACGACCTGGTGATGGAGGCCGGCTGCCGCAACGTGCGCCAGATCCGCCTGCTGTTCGAGGCGACGTACCGCCGCGCCAAATGCGTGACCCAGCGGATCGATGGGCGCATCACCCAGCTACCGGCAGCCAATGTGCCCGCGGCCCTGCTCGCCGCGCCCGCCGGGACCATCGGCGTGCTGACCTATGACCAGCTTTCCGCCAGCGGCGGCAATCTTGTGGCGCTGTCGCTCGATGGCGTGGTGCCGACCGCGGCCTCGATCGCCAGCTTCGACTATGAACAGACCCGCACCGTCTTTCTCTATGCCAAGCGCCAGCACGGCCGGAACCAGCAGGGCGTGGGCGTGGTGCGCGGCATCCGCGAATTGCTGGTGGAGGCCGCGAGCGAAGGGGCCGCCGGCCCCGGCGGCTACCTGACCGGCGCGGGGCTGGTGCCGCTCGGCCCCGCCGATCGCGCGGCGCAGCGCCGCGTCGCCGAAGCCCAGAGCCTGATGTCCCGCTGACCGCCCCCCCCCGGAGCCGAACCATGATCCGCACCGCCAGAAAACCCAACCCCGGACCGCGCCTGGCCCGCTGCCTCGCCCTGGTGGCCGTCCTCGGCCTGCCGGTCGGGGTGGTGGCCCAAACTGGACCCCAAGTTGGGGCCCAAAGCGCGCCCGCCAGCCGGACCATCGTCACCGCGCCGCTGCAGGACCTGTCCCCCGCCGACAGTCTGGGCGAACGGGCGCAGCGCCTGTGGGATGACGTGCTCGGCGTCTTCGGCGCCGGCGTCGGCTCGACGGGTTTCATGCGCAATCACCGCACCGCCACCCAGCGCCCCGCCCACATGCGGGACGACTTCGCCTGGCTGATGGATATCGCGGGCTTCAAGCTCAAGGAAATCGAATCGGCCGTCGGGCTGATCCCGACGCTGGGCCTGACCTTCGGCCAGGCGCGCGAATTGACCGAGGCGGATCGCGACTATGTGGAACGCCAGTTGGAACGCCACGCGCGGCTGCATGGCGGGCCGCTGGCGGTGGTGCAGCGGACGATCGTGCGCGCCGTGCTGGACGCCTCCGAACTCGGCGGCTTCGCGGTCGAAAAGGTCGAGGTCGATTTCTTCCCGCTGCCCAAGGTGAAATTCGTGCTGGCCCCCGCCGACGCGCCGCTCGGCGTGGAATCGGCGCGCATCATGCGGGCGATCGACCGCCTGAACGCCCGCATCCAGACGTTGTCGCCCGCCCAGCAGGGCTTTGGCATCACGCCACCGATGACCCCGCCCGCGATGCGGCCCGCGTCGCTCTGACGGGGACCGCTTCCATTCCCAAGGCCTCCAGAAAGGAAAGCCTCTGCCATGATGGCAAACGACACCCAGACCCGCGGCCGCTTCGAGGAGCTGGTCAAGCTGCACATGCAGGGGCGCCGCTTCCTCGACCGCGACCATGAGACGCGGCTGCTTGAGGAAGGGGTGACCCGCTACGGCCTGACGCTCGATCAGGCGGCGGGCACGCTGCGCGTCGCCGCCGAACAGGATGAGGTGGCGACCGAGCGCGAACTCTCCCGCTCCGCCACGCAACTGCTGCGGACGCTGGCCGATCCCCGCGCCCGCGTCAGCCGCGAGGATTTCCGCAAGGCCGCCGCCTTCTACCGCGCCCGCGCCGGCGCGGGCCTGTCGCAGATCGAGGCGGAGCGTCGGGTCAAGCGCCTGATGGAGCAATCCGACCTGACGCCGCGCCGCGCCGGCCGCCTGGTGCCGACCCGGCGCTGGTACCGCGCGATCGAAGCCTGAGCGGGGGCGGAGCATGCGACGCCTCCTCAGCCTGGTTCTGATGCTGGCGCTCTGCGCGCCCGCCATCGCCCAGCCCGCGGCCCCCGCGCCGCCCGTCATCGTGGTGCAACTGCCCGCACCGCCCGCATTCCCGGCAGGCCTGTCTGCGGGCCACGCGGCGGCCCTCGGCGCCGGGCTGTTCCTCGGCGCCGTGCTCGGCTCCGCCATGATCCATGGCGGCGGGCTTGCCGCCGCGATCGGCGGGATCGCGGGGCTGGCGACCGGCCACTGGGCCTGGGTGCGCCACGACGACGCGCCGGACTGACCCGATGGCGATCGACCTGCTGACCGCCCATGGCATCGCGGCGCTGCCCACCAGCCTGGCCGCGATCGTGACCATCGGTGTGCCGGTGCTGCTGGCGCTCGGCTTCGGCCATCTGATGTTTTCGCTGTTCACGCCGCAGGAGTTCGCGTCCAACGCCTTCGTCGGATCGGTCAAGTACGGCTTCGTCGTCGAAATCTACGCGGTCGTCGCGGCGCTGACCCTGGTCGGCTCGTGGGACATCTACCAGACCGCGCGCGACACCCTGCAGAAGGAAGTGGGGGCCGTATACATGCTGGCCCTGACGGTGGACGGCTACAACCTGCCGCAGCAGCAGGACACGCGGACGGAGATGCGCGCGGCCATCCGCCATTACGCCGCCGCCGTGGTGTCGGAGGATTGGCCGGCGATGCAGGCGGGTGCGGCGGCGGCGGTCGGCTCCGAACGCGCTTTCCAGCGCCTGGCGCGGGCTTTCCTCGATGCCGAGCCGGTCACCCCGGCACAGGCGGCGGTGGCGCAGAACGCCGTGCAATGGGTCGCCAATGTCTCCGATGCGCGTATCGCGCGGCTGTCGGTGACGTCGCGCACCCTGTCGGGGCTGATCTGGTTCCTGGTGCTGACCGTGTCGGTCGCGGTGATCGCCTTCCAATGGTTCTTCGGCGGCGGCAGCCAGGGGATGCATTACGCGATGGGGGCGGTGATCGCGACCATCGTGGGGAGCGTGCTGCTGGTCGGGCTGAAACTCGCCTTTCCCTTCGTCGGCGATGCGGCGTTGATCAGCCCGCGGCCGTATTATGAACTGATGCAGGTGTCGTGATGCGGGCCTCAATGCCCCCCGGTCGCGGCGCGGGCGCGCCAGCGTTGGAACAGCACCAGCGCCACGGCGAAGAGCCAGAAGTTCAACTGCGTCAGCGTCCAGACGGCCAGATGCGCCGCGTAGTGCAGGATCAGCGCGGTCCATGTCGCCAGCAGCAGAAAGGCCGCCAGAGCCCGCAACCGATCCCGCCCCCGCCACAGGCGCCAGGCAAGCCCGGTCCCCGCGACCAGCCCGGCCACCGCCAGCCAGCCGGCCGCGACCTGCGCCAGGCTGCCATCGCCGCCGAGGGCCGCGATCAGCGACCGCAGGGTGACCGCCTGCGGCAGCCCGTAGCCGCCCAGGATGCCGCCCAGCGTCAGCGACCAAGGCGAGTCGGCGCTGAAGATCCGCGCGGGGTTGAAGGCGCCGAGGTCCGGCATCGACAGCAGCAGCGCGACGCCGGCGGCCACCCCGGTCGCGGCCCCCAGCACATGCAGCAGCGGCACCGCCTCGGCATCGCGGGGCGCCACGATCCCGTATTGCAGCGCGCCGAGCCGTACCATGCCGAGCGCGAGCAGCACCGCGACGAGCAATACCAGCGGTTCCAGCATCGACGCCCAATTCATGCCCCACACTCCCTGGCACGCCGGCTGCTGGCAAGCCTGACGCTGGCCTGTTGCCTGCAGGCGGCCGTGGCCAGCGCCCAACCGGTCCCGATCCCAATCCCGGTTCCAGTTCCGGTGGCGCTCCGCTTGGCCGACGGCAGTTGCACGATCCGCGCGATCGATCCGGCCCGCCTGGCCGCGGCCGAGGCGGTGCTGGCGGAGGAAGCCGCCCGCCTGCCCGGTGTCGCCGCCCGCCTGATGCAGGATGCCGCCGCCGCCCGCTTCGCCATGGCACGCGAACAGGTGCCCGCCTATGGCGCCTGGGCCTATGACTGGGTGCAGAGCTACGTCGCCTCCTACCGCGTGCTGTGGCGCCTGGGTGTGGGCCTGGCGGGATCGGTGGCCGAGGATGTGCCGGTGCTGGAACGCATCGCGGTCGAAATCGCCCAGCCGATGCGCGAGGCGTTCCGCGAACGGGTCCTGGCGCCGACCGAGGTCGATGGCCGGCTCGGCGATGACCTGGCCCATGCGGGGCGGGTGGTGGACGGGGCCTGGGCCGCGGCCCTGGGATCGGTCGCCCAGGCGTTGCGCAGCCAGCCCGCGGTGCCGGGCATGGCCGTGGCGCTGCTTGACCTCGGCGCCGCGGGCCTGCCGATGACCCCTTCGCTGGTGGCGCTGGCACCCGCCGACCCGCTCGACCTCGTGGTCGGCGACGGCACCGGGCCGCCCGCCATCTTCCTGCGTTCCATGCGGCCGATGGCAGCGCGGCTGGGGGCTGTCGCGGTCCGCGCGAGCGAGGCCGGGTCGCTGATCGCGGCGGGCGGCACCTTCGGCTTCGCGCTGGGCGGCACGGCCGGCGTGGTGGTCGGGATGGCCGGCGGGGTCGGGGTGTCCTGGGGCATCGACTGGCTGATCAACCGCATCGATGCCGCGCTGAACCGCACCGAGTTCGAGGCGCAGGCCCTGGTCGCCATCGCCCTGGCCGAGGCCCGGATCGTCGCCCAGGCGCGCGCCGCCACCGAGGAGGCCTTGACCGCGCGCCTCGCAGCGCTGCGCGCGGGGGGCGGCCCATGCGGGTGATGCTGATGCTGGCCGCGCGCCGGCGCCGCCTGCGCCAGGAGGTGCTGCTGCTGCCGCTCGCCCTGCTCGCCTGCGCCATGTCGGTGGCGGCCCTGGTCGGCGCCGGGGCGCGCGCCGTGCCGCCACCCGTGCTGATCGCGCCGCAGGACCGGCTGGCGCTCGTCGGCATCGAATTGCTGCTGCCGCACCTGGCGCGCGGCGCGGCTTTCGCCCGCCCCTTTTCCCTGGCGTTTTCCCTGGCCGAAGGCGATGCCGAACTCACGCTGCTGCTGCGCGGCATCGCACCACTGGCCGCGGCCGGCGCCCCCACCGCGCGGGCCCTGGCCGACGCCTTCCCCAGCGTCGCGGAAGCCGCGATCGCGCAGGAGGCCGGCTTCGATCCCGACGGCGATCTCGCCCGCCTGGCTGTGCGCGCGATGCGGCTGGGCGCTGCCTTCGGCGCCGGCGGCAGCCCGGCGATGGCAGCGACACGCCTCGCCGAAGCCGCCTTGCAGCGCGGCGACCTCAACGCCGCGCATGCGGCGCTGGCCGGGCTGCGCGGCCCGCCCGCCGTGGTGGACTGGCGCGCCCGTGCCGGCCTGCGGATCGCTGCCGATGCGGGGGCCGAGGCGCTGGTCCGGCTTGCCGCCGCCCGTGCCGGTGGCGGGGCATGACCACGCGGTTCGACTGGCGGGGCGTGGTCGCGCGCCTGCTGTTCAGCTTCTTCTCCGTCTTCGCCGTCTACAACCCCAGCGGCCATTCCTGGTGGCACTGGTTCTGGCTGGCCGAGGCCGGCGCCTGGACCAAGCTTGCCGTCACCCTGCTGCTGGTCGGGCTGCACGGCTTGATCTGGACCACCGTCGTCGGCGTGCTGAAATGGCGTGGCGTGGTGCTGGTGCTGGCCACGCTCTTCGCCGGCTGCATGGCGCTGGCGCCGCTGGTGCCGCCCGGTGCGCAGATGGGCGGGTTCCGGCTGATGCTGCTGTCGCTGCTGGCGCTGCTCTATGCCGCCGGGCTTTCGTATTCCCACATCCATCACCGCCTGGCCGGGGTGTCGCATGTGGAAAAAGTGCATTGACCGTGCGTCCAGAAAGGACCCCCGATGACCGTTCCCAGTAAGGCCGATACCTTCCTCGTCAGCTGCATCGATCCGCGGCTGACCGATGACACGACGCATTACTTCAACGCGCTGGGCCGCACCGACCGCTACAGCGAGATGCGCATCGCCGGCGCGGCGCTGGCGGCGATCGACACCAACCGCCCGGCCTGGAACACCGCGCTATGGGATAATCTCGCGGCGTCACGCCAACTGCATGGCATCCGCAAGGTCACCTTCCTCAACCACCGCGACTGCGGCGCCATGCATATCTGGGCCGGGCGCCGCCTGTCGGACGATCCGGCGGAGGAGTTCCGCCAGCACACCGAGGTGCTGAACCTGGCGGCCGAGGCCGTGCGTGCGCGCCACCCCGACCTGCTGGTCGAAATCAAGCTGATGGAGCTGGATGGATCGGTCCGTGTGCTGCCCTGCGCCGCCTGCGTGCCGCAGGGCTTCCGGGCCGAAGCCTTCGGCCCCGCCGCGGTCAGCATCGCCGCGGCCTCGCGCGGGGCAGGGGCCGAGATCGCGCCGAGCGCGCGCGCCCCCACGCCGGTGGATGCGGCCGGCTTCGCCGAACTGGCCCGGGTGCGGGCCGGGGCGGCCATGGACCCTGCCGCCGAACTGGCCCTGCTGAGCGAGGGCGTCACGCGCTACGGCCTGACCGCCCAGGCGGCCCGCCAGGCGCTGGAGGCGGCGGGCCTGCGCCAGGGCGCGACCAGCGCCCGGGCGGGCACGCGGGATGTCGCGGCCTTCCTCGCGTCCCGCAAGGATGCCGCGGGCCAGGTCGGCAGCCGCGACGTGACGCAGGCCGCGGCCCTGTATCGCCGCCTGGCCGGACCCGAACTGACCCTGGCCGATGCCCAGAGGCGGACCGCCGCCCTGGCCGAATCCGCGTCCATCACCCCCCGTGCGGAGGGGTTCTGGCCCTTCCGCTCCACCCGCTGGTTCCGCCCCGCCGCCTGATCGCCGGTCAGCAGCGCGCGGCGGCCTCGGTCACCGCGCGTTGCAGCGCCAGCAGCGGGCGATTGTCGGCAAAACTGGCCAGGAAGGCGTTTTCCGCGAAGGCATCGCGCAGGTAATGCCCGCTCGGCACGGGGCAACCCGCGTAGGTGAAGCGCAGGAACTGCACCAGCAGCAGCGACCGCACCATGTGCACCCCGGTCAGGCGGCGCAGCAGGATCGTCGTCTCCATCTCCCGCTCCAGATGAAACACAAGGTTGATGGCGGTGAACCAGGCGCCGTGCCGCACCATCCGCAACCGGTCGGGGTAGAGCACCAGGCAGCCGCCCGCCCCGCGGATTTCCGCGATCGCCCCGGGTCCGGCCGGCGCACTCATCGCGCAGGCATCCGGTCGGCGGCGAGGAAGGCGCCGCGCTGCGCCAGCAGCGTCGCATAGGGCTGCGCGCTGATGGTCAGATGCCCGCGAAAGGGCTGGTCCATCAGGAAGACGAAGGCGATCAGCGCACCCACACCACCCATCTGCACCGCCAGCATCGCCACCGTGTGGCGCCGGGGCGGATACAGCGGGCTGGTCGCCAGCAGCAGCAGCACGAGCAGTTGGATCAGCAGCCAGAACTCCGCCGGCAGGCGGATGCTGGCGCCATGCAGCCGCGCCTCCCGCGCGGCATCGACCGCATCCATCTCCTCCAGCAGGTCGGTTGCCAGGTGTCCCGCGGCCTCGGCTGCGGCGGCATAGATGGCGTGCTCCAGCGCCTCGGCCCGGGCCTGGGTCGGGGCGGCGCGACCGGCTTCGGCCATGGCGCCGAATTCCTCCGTGGCGATGCTGTGCAGGTAGCCGGCCAGTTCGCCCCGCGCCGGCAAGCCGGCCGGGCCCAGCCGGTCGATCAGCCGGATCAGCCCACCGATGGCCGAGACCTCGGCCGTGACCAGGCGCTGGGCATCGGATGACTGCGACCGCGCCTGCACCGCGCAGAAGGCCAGGATCAGGGTAAGGCCCGCCATCACCGCCCCGGTGGTCCGCATGGCGAGGTCCAGGTGGTCCTTGGTGCTGGGCGGCCGCACCAGCGGCGCCAGCAGCACGCAGGCGGCCGCCGCCAGCACGGCCGCGCCGGTGATGAACAGGCCATAGACCTGCACGCTGGGCCACGCATAGAGCGGCGCGAGGATGTCCATGGCGGGCTGGCCTTATCGTCCGCGCGGCAGTCTGGTGGCGCGGGGTGAACATCCGGTTATGGCCCCCGCGAGGGCCGTCGCGTTCGGCATGTCCCAGGGCCCCGATCCCGGTCGGCAGCACGGATGTCGTCACCGGTGGCAGCGTCTGCCGCGCTGGCTGTATGAATGGCCGGGCGCCGGCGGCTCAGTGGGCCGCCTGCAGCCCCAGCGTCTGCCGCGCCGCCGCCGCCAGCCCGGCCAGGTTGTAGGGTTTCTGCACGATGACCGGGCTGCCCAGCTCGGCATCAAGCGGCATCGCCTCGCCATAGCCGGTGGCGAAGATGAACGGCACGCCGGCCCGGCGCACCTCCAGCGCGAAGCCCAGGCTCGTGGTGTTGCCGATGCCGATGTCGAGCATGGCGAAATCCGGCCGCCGCGCCGCCAGCGCCGCCTGCGCCTTGGCGATGCTGCTGATCATGCGCACCTCGACGGCACCAAGCTTGCGCAGCAGAAGATCGGCCTCCATCGCGATGATGATGCTGTCCTCCAGCAGCAGCACATGCAGGCCGGCCAAAGGCTGGTCGCCCGCCGTCACGGCGCCAGGGCTTGCCGGCGCCCCCGCGGCAAGGCTGGCCGGCCCGCTGCTCAGGTAATTCTCCGGCACCATGAACTCGGCCTCCAGCCCGCCCACGGCGAAGCGCAGTTCGGCGCTGCCTTGCAGGTCGAAGGGCACCATCCGCTCGATCAGCGTCGTGCCGAAGCCGCGCCGCGTCGGCGCCTGCACGGCGGGGCCGCCGCGTTCACGCCAGCGCAGACGCAACCCCTCGCCGGGCAGCCGCGCCGCCTGCACCGTAACCGTGCCGCCGACCGACAGCGCGCCATATTTGATCGCGTTGGTCACCAGCTCATGCATCACGAGCGACAGCGTGGTGACGGCCGGCGCCGTCAGCATCACCGCATCGCCCTCCAGCACGATGCGGCCGCGGCTGCCGGAATGCGCGGCGATCTCATCCTCGAACACCGTCCGCAGGGGGCACGGCGCCCAGTTCTGCTGGGTCAGTTGGTCATGCGCCCGGGCCAGCGCCTGCACCCGGCCGCCCAGCGACTCGACGTAGCCCTCGATGCCGCCATTGCCCGCCTGGGTATTGTTCACCAGGCTGCGGATCAGCGCCAGGATGTTGCGTACGCGATGGTTCAGTTCGGCGATCAGCAGGTCCTGCCGCTCGCCGGCCCGCCGGCGCTCCTCCATGTTGGTCTCGGTCAGCCGCAGCACGATCTCGATCATGGCGACCCGCACCGCCTCGCCGATCCGCCGGTCGCGCGGGTTGAACGCCAGCGAACGGCCGCGCACGGTCTCGGCAAAGGCGGCGAAGCTTTTGCGCGGCGACAGGCGCAGCCCGTCCGGCGTGGTCTCAAGCCGCTTGGTTGGATCACCGCCCCATTTAATGGCTTGCAGCAACTCGCGCCGGAACAACAGGATGTAGTCGCGCGGTGTGCGCGAGATCGGGATGGACAAAACCCCCGCCGCCCGGCCCGATGCCGCCGCCGGCGCGTGCAGGCCGGCCAGGTGGTCGGTGTCGAACACCCGGCTGGGCGAGGTGCTGTCGAGCAACCGCGACAGGGCCAGGATTTCGGCGCGGCCCGGCGTGGTGCCGGCGCTGACCACCTCGTCCCCGTGGACGATGGCGATGCCGTCGCTGGCAATCATGCCGTTCGTCATATCGGCCAGCCATTGTGCGTCCGTCAGCAGCGCATCGTTGCCGGCAATCGCCGTCATCAGCCGGTCGGCCAGTTCGCGGGCGCGCTGCTCCTCCAGCGCTTCTGCCTGGTGCAACCGGCTCTCCAGCCCCAACGAATACATCGCCGCGAAGAGTTCGGCCGCTGTCCGCTGCGGGAAGCCGGGCAGCCTGGGGCCCAGGTTGTGGCAGGCCATCAGGCCCCAGAGCTGCCCATCCACCACAATGGAAAGTGACAATGACGCGCCGACGCCCATGTTGCGCAGATACTCCATATGTACCGGCGAAATCGAACGCGTTATCGCCAGGGACAGATCGAGCGGGGCGACGGTGGCCCCGACGGGCGGCAGCAGGCCGACCGGAACCGCACCGGCATCGGCAATGATCCGGAAGGGGTTGCGCAGGTAGAGCGTGCGCGCCTGCCGGGGGATGTCGGAGGCGGGGTAGTTCAGCCCAAGAAAGCTGTCCACGCCCGAATCGATGGATTCGGCAATGACCTCGCCGGCCCCATCGGCGCGGAAGCGATAGATCATCACGCGGTCGAAGCCGACCAGCCCGCGCAACTGCCGCGCCGCATCCTGATGGAAATCCTCCACCGTTGCCGCCCGCGCCAACCGCCCCATCATGGCCCGAACCATCGCGACGGTCTCGGCGGGGTCGCCATTGGCCCGCTCGCCCTCCACGACCATCAGGTCGCCCGACAGGTGCAGGTTGAGGTCGAACAGGCCGCGGCCTGGCAGCAACTCCACCCCGAAGATGCGCTGGCTGCCGACCGCGGTCAGCGAGGCCATCGACAGCCGTATCGCCCGGATCGCGTCCGCGCCCAGAAGCCGGTCCAGCCGCTGTCGGAGCGCCTTGCCCGGGTCGAGCCCGAGCACCTTCTGCAGATTTGCCGAGGCGCGGACGATGGACCAGTCATTGGCCATGGCCAGCAGGAAGCCGAAGCCCTGGATTTCTTCGAGGAAGGTTATCGGCTCCCTGTCGCAAAGCGTCAGGTCCGGCGCGGGCGTCTGTCCAGGGGTCAAGTCAATTCCGATCGGGTTCGCGGCCAGCGGCAGCATCCAATGCCGTTTCGTCAGATCGGCAAGCGTAGGCGCAACGATCATCCAGGCCCTGGGAGCCGAAGGACGCAGTTTCCAAAGCCTCAGCCATCATCCACCTGGGCGAAACCAGCATATCTACAGTGGCGGAACGCGGCTTCGACATCAAGCGGCGGGTCGGGGGTTTCAAATGTGGATTTCCTCGGACTCGTTCCCAATGGTGGAGCTGGGGTCGATTTTGGTTCTCGGCAAGGCCCTCGCGCGACGCAGCCCCGACCATGAAGCGCCACACGCGATCGCCCGGCGGCCGCCGACGAGACCGGTGGCGCCGCTTGGGTCACGCCTTGTTCGCTTCGGATCTGGTTTGGTTTTTTCGGCATCATCATTCAACGTCATGGCTGTGCCCTTCGCCAAGGGTCCCGCCCATGATCCGGCCCGCTGCTTCGGGCGCCACGGCGCAGAGCCGCATTCCTCACCGGCGTGGTGATCATCAACCCGACCGACATCGCCTCGATCAACGCGCATGGGGTGCTGCTGGCCGATCTGCTGCGCCGGATCGGCATGAACGTCGATCTGCAGGACCTGGACTGGGGCACGGTGGTGCAGCGCCGCGTGTCGAAGAACCCGGTGGAGCGCGGCGGCTGGAGCATCGCCTGCACCAGCTGGCAGGCGATCTCGATCGACAATCCGGCGACCAACACCACGACCCGCGGCCTGGGCGATACCGGCTGGTGGGGCTGGTTCAATGATCCGGTCACCGAAGACCTGGTACAGCGCTGGCTCGGCGCCGGCTCCGCCGAGGAGGCCAATGCCAGCTTCCTCGCGGCCCAGCAGCGCGCGATGGAGGCGGTGCCGACCATCCCGCTTGGCCAGACCTTTTCCGACAGCGCGATCCGCACCGATATCCAGGGCGCGCTGAACGGGTCGGTGAACGTGTTCTGGAACGTCCGGCGCGGCTGAGCGCGGGCGTGCGTGCCCGGCGCAATTACATTGACACGGGCCGCGGCCCGGACCGAGGGTGCATGGGCTACGGAGGCCCCGCCATGCGCCCGCGTTCGCTGCTTATGGTGTTCCTCGCGGCGGGGCTGCTGGCCGCGTGCAGCGTGCGCTACGTCTCGCCCTACAACGCCGAGATCGCGACCCGCGCCGCCACGCTCTACCAGGAGGTGATCGGCTTCGAACTGATGATGCGCCGCGCCGCCGGTACCCCGGCCGGCGATCCGCGCGACGAAGACAACCAGCACCTGTTCGACGCCTGGGCCGCGAGCGTCGCGACCATGGCCACGATCTCGACCTCGCTCGACCCCCGGGCCGTGCGCTGCCAGGACCTGCTCGCGCAAGGAAGCGTCGGCCCGGGACTGCCGGTGACCGATTGCGGCACGCTCGGCATCAACCGCCTGGGCGAGCGGATCGAACAGTTGCGGGCGCTGTATGACGGTGCCTGCCGGGTGCCGGGGCTGGCCGATGGCTTCTTCGACCCCGCAGCCCCACCGCCGCGCCGCCCGCCGGTGGTCGGCCCGCTGCCGGGCTGTGCCGCACTCTGGACGCCGCCGGCGGCCTCGGCAGCCCTCGGCCTGACCGGGCCGCGCGGCCTGGCGGTGGACCCGGTGCTGCGATCGATCCGCGCGGTCATGGTGGTGCAGGAAGCCAAGCGCGGCCAATAGCGGAGCACGTCAGATGGACATCGACAGCCTGTTCACCAGCATGGCCGACGCCGCCGCCGCCTCCGGCAAATCGCTGTGGGAGAAGGCGCGCGGGTTCGCTGCCCCAGAACTCAAGCAGGTCGCCGCCCGCCTGGTGGCGATCGAGATCGGGGTCAAGGACGGCACCTTCTCCCCCGATGTTGCGAAGCAGTTGATGAAGATGCAGGTCGACTCGGGCGTCGATGTCATCATCGCGATGACGGAATTGACGATCTTCGAGGCGCAGAAACTGATCAACGCGGCGCTGAAGGCGGTCCGCGACGTCGCCAATACGGCGGTGGGGTTCAAGATCATCTGAGCCGCGAAGGAGCACATCATTCGTGTGAACGGCTGAACCGCCCGCAAAACCGCTACGCGCCCAACCCGTCGTCCCGCACCGCCAGAACCTTGTCCACGCGGCGCCCGTCCATGTCCACGACCTCGAACCGCCAGCCGGCCCAGGCGATGCGGTCGCCCTCCTTCGGCACCCGGCGCAGCAGCGCCAGCATCAGCCCCGCGACGGTGTGATAGGTGCCCTCTCCCGGCAGGTCCGGCAGGTCGAGCCTGGCCTTCAACTCGTCCGACGGCATCATCCCGTCCAGCAGCAGGCTGCCGTCGTGGCGCTTGACCGCGACGCCCTGGGCCGCGGCCTCGGTTTCGTCCAACTCGCCGACGATGGCTTCCAACAGGTCCGACGCAGTGACGATGCCCTCGAAGGATCCGTATTCATCCATCACCAGCGCCAGCCCGATCGGGTCGTCGCGCAGCCGCTCCAGCGCATCCAAAGCCGATAGCGTGTCCGGCAGCACGACCGGCTGGCGCAGCGCGCGGGCCAGCGACAGGGGCGCGCCCTCCAGCAATTGGTCGAGCAGATCCTTGGCCGCGACCACGCCGACGACATTGTCCACCCGCCCGTCGGCGACGACGAAGCGCGTGCGTTCCGCCCCGCGCAGCGCCAGGGCGATATCGGCCGGCGAGGCGGTGCGATCGATCCATGCGACATCGGTGCGCGGTGTCATCAGCGCCCGCACCGGCTTGTCGGCCAGGCGCAGCAGGCGTTCGATCATCTGCTTTTCGCTGTGATCGAGCGCGCCATGCTCGGCGCCCTCGGCCAGGACGGCCTTGACCTCCTCCTCGGTCACCTGGGTTTCGCGCGGACGATGCGCGCCCAGCAACCGCATCACCGCGGCCGAGGCGACCGAGAGCAGCCAGACCACCGGCGCCGCCCCGCGCGACAGCGCCGAAATCGGCCGCGCGACCAGCACCGCGATCTGCTCCGGCGCGCGCAGCGCCAGTTGCTTGGGCACCAACTCGCCCAGGATCAACGACAGGAAAGTGATCAGGACCACGACCAGGACCAGCGACGCTTCCATCGCATACTGACCGAGCAGCGGTTCCAGCAGCGGCGTCAGGCTCGCGGCGACCCGCGCGCCGCCGAAAGCCCCGGCCAGCACGCCGATCAGGGTGATGCCGACCTGCACGGTCGGCAGGAAGCGCTGGGGCTCCTCGGCCAGGCGCAAGGCCGCGGCCGCGCCCCCGCTGCCGCGGCGGGCCATCGCCTGCAACCGGCCGCGGCGGGCGGAAACGATGGCAAGCTCGCTCATCGCGAAGGCGCCGTTGAGCAGCACCATCACCAGGATCAGCGCGAGTTCGAACAACATACCCATCCGTTCATCCACCATCCTCAGCCTGCAAATGGCCCTTCCATGCGGAAAAAGCCATGCACGCCCGGCGCGCTTTGAAAGGGGCGTGGCCCCTCTCAAATTCTCCCCGCCAAGGGGCCGTGGCCCTCCAACCTGTTCCCTGGGGATCCCACGATACCTGGTAAAATAAAGCGAGGGGCGTCAAGGTCGCTCCTCAATCATGGGCGTCGCCTGCCCCTCCCTTTATTGTGCCAATACTCTACCGGTCCACGGGCAGCGGCTCCTGGTGGGGGAGGTGTGGAGGGGGCGAAGGCCTCTCCACGGCATGGCACACCCGCTTTTCAGCGGTCTGCTAGCCGCCCACCGTCCGCGCCACCAGGACCGCCACCGCCGCCACAGCGCCGCCGATGCCCAGGGTGTGCAAAGCCCCGCGGCCGGGGGGCAGCCCCATCGCGCGCGCCTTCAGCCAGCCGAACACCGTCAGCGCGATGGCCGTCATCACCGAGGATACCAACAGCGCCGGCGACGTCTCGGTGAGGAAGACGTAGGGCGACAGCGGGATCAACCCGCCCACCAGATACGCACCGCCGATGGCGATCGCCGAACGCTGCGCCCGGCCGGGTTCGGGTTCCGACAGTTCCAGTTCGAAGCGCATCATGAAATCGACCCAGCGTTCCCGGTCGGCGCAGATCGCATCGGTGGCGCCGGCCAAGATGTCGCCGCGCAGCCCCTGGCGATGCAGGATGGCCAACACCTCCCACCGTTCGCGATCCGGCCAATCGAAGGTTTCCTGCATCTCCCGCCGGCGTTCCGCCGCGTAGTGGTCGGTGTCGGTGCGCGCCGCCAGATACGCGCCCAGGCCCGTCGCGACGCCGCCCGCGGCGATCGCCGCCAGACCCGCCGTCATGATCAGCGGGTTCGACGCGACCACCCCGGCAAGCCCCGCGGCCAGGGCGAAGGGCACGGTCAGGCCATCGGCCATGCCGATGGCGATGTCGCGCACCGTCTGGCTGCCGGCAAAATGGGCCTCCGGCGCGGGGCCGGGCGGCGGTGGCGGCAACCCGTCGCGCCAGGACGGACGAGGGGCGTCGGGGGTCACAGCGTCATGCGGCATGCAGTCAACCTAACCGAACACGGGCGCTGCGGGAAAGTTCCGCCTGCGCCGATTGGCCCGGGGCGGCACCTGTGCCACGAAAGCGCACGCAATTCGGGGACCGCGGCATGCCCGGCAGCACGCGACACGGCCTGCCCTGGTGGTCCTGGGTTTTCCCGGCGGTGGCCCTCGCACTGGTCGTGGCGCATCCCGACCCGCTCGGGATCGGTGGGGTGCTGATGGGGGCCGCGCTGGTCGGCGCGGTCTTCGCCGGCGTCCACCACGCCGAGGTCGTCGCCCACCGGGTCGGCGAACCCTATGGCAGCCTGGTGCTGGCCGTTGCGGTCACAGTGATCGAGGTGGGGCTGATCGTGTCGATGTTGTTGGGCGGCGGCAAGGAAACCGTGGCCCGCGATTCGGTGTTCGCCGCGGTGATGATCGCGCTGAACGGCATCGTCGGCCTGGCGCTGGTGTTGGGCGGCGCGCGGTTCCTGGAACAGGGCTTCCAGGCCCGCGCCGCCGCCGCCTATCTGGCCGTGCTGGCGGCGATGGCGACCTTGACGCTGGTGGCGCCGAACTACACCACATCGTCCCCCGGACCGTCGTTCAACACGGCGCAGCTGGTCTTCGTGTCGGTTGTGTCGCTGGCGCTCTATGGCGTGTTTCTTTTCGTACAGACCGTAAGACACCGCGAGTATTTCCTGCCCGAAGCCGGGCCGTGGTCGAGGCCCGGGTCGCCGCTGTCGCCGCCCCGGTGTCGGTCGTGGGTGTGGCCATCGCCGCCCTGGTGCTGCTGCCGGAAGGCTTTTCCTCGATCAGGGCGGCGCGGCGGAACCGGTAGCAGACCGCGTTGAACCTGGCGCTCGGATCGGTCATCGCCTGTATCGGGCTGACCATCCCGGTGGTCGCCGTCGTCGCGTTGTGGCTCGGGGAACCCCTGGTGCTGGGGCTGCGCCCGTCTGAGACCGTGCTGCTGGTGCTGACCCTGTTCACCGCCGGGCTGACGCTTGGCAGCGGACGAACGACGGTGCTGCAAGGGGCGGTGCATCTGGTGATCTTCGCCGGATTCCTGTTCATGGCATTCGTGCCCTAACCAGGCTGCGGGATTGCGGCGGAACCGCGCCGGCCCTGGCGGCGAAGCATGTGGGATGGCGTGCTGGCGCAAGCCGGCCAGAGCCCCATATGAAGGGACAGCAAGGGAGTGATCCGATGATGGAAATGCAGGTGGCAACCCTGGGCGGCGGCTGTTTCTGGTGCCTCGACGCCGTGTATCTGAAGATGAAGGGCATGGCCGAAAGCCGCTGCGGCTATGCGGGCGGGCATGTGGACCATCCCTCCTACGACGCCGTCTGCGGCAAGAAGACCGGCCATGCCGAGGTGGTGCAACTGCGCTTCGACCCCGCCGTGGTCTCCTATGCCGACATCCTGCGGGTGTTCTTCACCATCCATGACCCGACCACCCCGGACCGCCAGGGCAACGACGTCGGGCCGCAATATCGCAGCGTTATCTTCTTCCATGACGCGACGCAGGAAGCCGAGGCACGCGCCGCGATGGCCGAGGCCGCGAGCCTTTGGGGACGTTCCGTGGTGACGCAGTTGCTGCCGGTGGAAAAATTCTGGGAGGCCGAGGCCGAGCACCAGGATTACTTCACCCACAACCCCTGGTCGGGCTACTGCATGGCGGTCGTGGCCCCCAAGGTCGCCAAGGCCCGCAAGGGCTACGCCCACCTGATGGCCGCTTGAGGGAGCGCTGACATGTCCATCTTTGGCACGAAGAAAGCCGATACCGCGGCCTATCCGGTCGCACGCAGCGATGAGGAATGGCGCGCCGCATTGTCGCCCGAGGCGTTCCGCGTCCTGCGGGGCCATGGCACCGAACGCCCCGGCAGCAGCCCGCTGAACGCGGAAAAGCGGCCCGGCACCTTCGCCTGCGCCGGCTGCGGCAAGCCGCTGTTCGCGGCCGAGACCAAGTTCGAAAGCGGCACCGGCTGGCCGTCGTTCTTCGACCCCGTGCAAGACGCGGTCGCCACCACCACCGACCGCTCGCTGTTCATGACCCGGGTCGAAGTGCATTGCGCCGACTGCGGCGGTCACCTGGGGCATGTCTTCCCCGACGGGCCACCGCCGACCGGGCAGCGCTACTGCATGAATGGCGCTGCCTTGACCTTCACGCCGGACCCGTCCGACACCTGAAGGATGCAGACCTCCTTCACCGCTGCGCAACTGCGCGATCCCGACACGCGGGACAGCAACACCATCCTGCGGACCTGCGTGCATTGCGGCATGTGCACCGCGACCTGCCCGACCTTTTTGCTGCTGGGCGATGAACTCGATTCACCGCGCGGCCGCATCTATCTGATCAAGGACATGCTGGAACGCGGCGAACCCGCGACGGCCGAAACCGTGAAGCACATCGATCGTTGCCTGTCCTGCCTGTCCTGCATGACGACCTGCCCCTCGGGCGTGAACTACATGCATCTGGTCGATCATGCGCGGCGCTACATCGAGGAAACCTACGTCCGCCCCTGGCCGGAACGGCTGCTGCGGCGGGTGCTGGTGATGCTGCTGCCCTATCCGGGGCGGTTTCGCCTGGCGTTGATCGGCGCCTGGTTCGCGCGGCCCTTCGGGCGCTTCGTGCCGGGCACGTCGATGACGGCGCAGCGGATGCGGGCGATGCTGGCGCTGGCGCCGGCCAGGATCCCTTCGCCATCGGCGGTGGAACGGCCGGCGGCGCATCGGGCGGTAGGCGACCGCCGGGCGCGGGTGGCGCTGCTGGCCGGCTGCGCGCAGCAGGTCCTCGCGCCCTCGATCAACGAGGCCACCATCCGGCTGCTGACGCGGATGGGGGTGGAGGTCGTCGTCGCCAAGGGGGCCGGCTGCTGCGGCGCGCTGACCCACCACATGGGCCAGCACGACGCCGCGATGGCCGCCGCGCGCGCCAACATCGCCGCCTGGACCGCGGAGATCGAGCGCGGCGGGCTGGATGCGATCGTCATCAATGCCTCGGGCTGCGGCACCACGGTCAAGGATTACGGCTTCATGTTCCGCGAGGAAGCCGAGCCGTGGAAATCGCGTGCAGAGAAAGTCTCGACACTGGCGCGGGATATCTCGGAAGTGCTGTCCGACCTCGGCTATGCGCCGAGCCGCCCGGCGCCGGACCTGACCGTCGCTTATCATTCTGCCTGTTCCTTGCAGCACGGTCAGAAGATCACGACCGCGCCGAAGAAACTGCTCCTCGCCGCGGGCTTTCGCGTCAAGGAACCGGCCGAGGGGCATATCTGCTGCGGCAGCGCCGGCACCTACAACCTGATGCAGCCGGAGATCGCGGGGCAACTCCAGGCGCGCAAGCGCGGCAATCTGGAACGCACTGGCGCCGATCTGGTGGCGGCAGGCAATATCGGCTGCCTGACGCAGATCGGCGGCGGTGCTCTGCCCACGGTGCATACGGTGGAACTGCTCGACTGGATGGCCGGCGGGCCGGAACCGGCGGCGGTGGGCGCGGCGCGGCCTGCCTCTTGGGGCCGCATCCCGC
>JBBRWI010000004.1:0-48068 GCA_038249305.1 Acetobacterales bacterium | reverse complement strand
TTGGGCTGCCTGATCGGCACCGCAATCGGCGTGCTTCCGGGCATCGGGCCGGTGGCCACCATCTCGCTGCTGCTGCCGATCACCTTCGGCCAGCCGGCGACGACCGCCATCATCATGCTCGCGGGCATCTACTACGGCGCGCAGTATGGCGGCTCGACGACGGCCATCCTGCTGAACCTACCAGGAGAGGTCAGTTCGGTCGTCACCACGCTCGAAGGCTACAAGATGGCGCGCAACGGGCGCGCCGGCGCCGCCCTGGCCATCGCCGCCATCGGCTCGTTTTTCGCGGGCACCATGGCGACGATCCTGGTCGCGGCATCGGGGCCTTTGCTCACATCGATCGCATTGTCCTTCGGGCCGGCGGATTACTTCTCATTGATGTTCCTGGGGCTGATCATATCCGCCGTACTGGCGCAGGGGTCGGTGATCAAGTCGGTCGGCATGGTGGTTCTGGGCGTCGGGCTTGGCCTGGTCGGCACCGACGTGCAGACCGGCCAGCAGCGCTTCACCTTCGGGGTTCCTGAATTGTCGGATGGCATCGGCTTCGTGCCGGTCGCCATGGGCATCTTCGGCATCGCCGAGATCATCCTGAACCTGGAAAAACCCGAGTCCCGATCAGTGCTGTCCACCAAGGTCGGCAGCCTGTGGCTGACCAAGAAGGAGTGGCTGCGGGCGACGCCTTCGGTGCTGCGCGGCACGGCCGTCGGCTCGCTCCTGGGCATCCTGCCCGGTGGTGGCGCGGCACTTTCATCCTTCGCCTCCTACATGATGGAGCGGAAGATGAGCCGCTACCGCCATGAATTCGGCACGGGCGCGATCGAGGGTGTTGCCGGTCCGGAAGCGGCCAACAATGCCGCCTCGCAGACCTCCTTCATTCCGCTGCTCACCCTCGGCATTCCGGCCAACGCCGTGATGGCGCTGATGGTCGGCGCGCTGATCATCCAGGGCATCCAGCCCGGCCCGCGCATGGTCGAGGCGCAGCCCGACCTGTTCTGGGGCCTGATCGCGTCGATGTGGGTCGGCAACCTGATGCTGCTGGTCATCAATCTGCCGCTGATCGGCATGTGGGTGAAACTGCTGCAGGTGCCCTACCGCTTCCTGTATCCGTCGATCCTGATCTTCTGCCTGATCGGGGTGTATTCGCTGAACAACAACGTCTTCGACGTGTACCTGACCGTTGTGTTCGGCCTGCTGGGTTACCTGTTCAGCAAGCTGAAGATGGAAGGCGCGCCGTTGCTGATCGGCTTCGTGCTGGGGCCGATGATGGAGGAACACCTGCGACGCGCCATGCTGCTGTCGCGCGGTGATCCATCGGTGTTCTTCGAACGGCCGATCAGCGCGACGATGTTGGCTATTGCTGCTATCGCGCTGGCGGCGATGCTGCTGCCCAACATCCGCAAGGGCAAGGACAAGGCGCTTTCCGAGTAGCCGGCCAAACCACCCCCCGCCCCGGACCAGCGTCCGGGGCGGCTTTTCTTTTCAGCCCCAATCCCTATGGTCCGGCCGATCGGTAAGGGAATGGGCGAATGGCGGATTGGGTCGGCAACATCGTGCCGGTGGTGCTTTGCGGCGGCACGGGCTCTAGGCTTTGGCCGTTGTCGCGGGAGACCTATCCGAAGCAGTTCTGGCCGCTGACCTCGACGCAGACCATGTTGCAGGAAACCGCCGGCCGCGCCCGCGGCGACGGCTTCTCCGCCCCCTTGATCGTGTGCAACCAGGCACACCGCTTCCTGGTCGCAGAACAACTGCGCGATGCCGGCTTCGACGGCGCCCGGATCGTGCTCGAACCCGTGGCGCGCAATTCCGCCCCCGCGATCGCGGCGGCGGCCCTGATCGCGCATGAGGCCGACCCCACGGCGCTGCTGTGGCTGATGGCGGCGGACGCTGCCATCGCCGACACCCCGGCCCTGCATGCGGCCCTTGCCCGCGCCGCCGTCGCGGCCCGCGCCGGCCGCATCGTCACCTTCGGCATGACGCCGACCGCCCCGGAAACCGGTTTCGGCTACATCGAGGCGGGGGACGAACTGCCCGACGCCCCCGGCGTGCGCGCGCTCACCCGCTTCGTCGAAAAGCCCGACGCGGCGACCGCCCTGCGCTTCGTCAACGACGGCCGGCACCTGTGGAACAGCGGCATGTTCGTCGCTTCCGCCGAGACGCTGCTGGCCGAGCTCGGCCGACTGGCGCCGGCGCTGCTGGAGAGCGTCCGCGCGGCCGTCGCGGGCTCGACCCGCGATCTGGATTTCGTGCGGTTGGAAGAAGCCGCCTTCGGCGCGACCGAAAGCGTGTCGATCGACTATGCGGTGATGGAGAAGACCAGGCTCGCGGCGGTGGTGCCGGCCAGCATCGGCTGGTCTGACGTCGGCTCCTGGGCCGCGCTGTGGGACATCGCGCCGAAGGATGCGGACGGCAACGCGACCGTCGGCCCGACCGAGATCGTGGACAGCAAGCGTTGCTACATTCGCAGCGAAGGCATCCTGGCCGGCATCGTCGGGTTGGAGGATGTGGTGCTGATCGTCACCGATGACGCAGTGCTCGCAGCCCACCGCGACCGCGCCCAGGACGTGAAGAAGATCGTCGAGCGGTTGAAGGCGCGCGGCGTGTCGCAGGCGACCGAGCATCGCCGGATGTATCGCCCCTGGGGTCACTACGAGGGGCTGATCAAGGGCGACCGGTTCCAGGTGAAGAAGATCGGCGTCCGCCCCGGGGGGAAATTGTCGTTGCAGAAGCATTTTCATCGCGCCGAGCATTGGGTCGTGGTGAACGGCACCGCCATCGTCGAACGCGACGCCGAACGGATTCTGCTGCGGGAGAATGAAAGCGTTTACCTGCCGCTGGGCTCGGTCCATCGGCTGGAAAACCCCGGAATGATCCCGCTGACGCTGATCGAAGTGCAGTCCGGGGCGTATCTCGGCGAGGATGACATCGTCCGCTTCGAAGACACCTACGGTCGCGCCTGATGGACCTGCAACTGGCCGGCAAGGTCGCGTTGGTGACGGGCGCTTCGGCCGGGCTCGGCCGTGCCATCGCGATCGAATTGGCGGCCGAGGGCTGCCGCCTGGCCATACTGGCACGGCGCCGGCCGCTGCTGGAGGCGCTGGCGGCCAGCCTGCCCGCTTCGGCCGAACCCTTCCTGGTGGTCGAGGATATCACAAGCGATGGCGCCGCCGGCCGCATCCATGACGCGGTGATCGGGCATTTCGGGCGGCTGGATATCCTGGTGAACAATGCCGGCGGGTCACGCCCGCAGCCGGATCTCGGCAGCGACGCGGCCTGGGCGGAGTCGATGCTGCTGAACTTCGAATCCGGCCGGCGCATCGCGCATGCCTTCGTGCCGGGGATGCAGGCCCAAGAATTCGGGCGGATCGTGAACATCACAGGCCCCGACGAACCGCTCGGCATCAACGCGGCCAATGCGCCGAACGGGGCGGTGCACATCTGGGCCAAGGCGCTGTCGCGCGTCGTCGGCGGCGATGGGGTGACGGTGAACTCGATCCCGCCCGGCCGCATTCGCAGCGAACAGATCGACGGGCGCATCCTGACCACCGAGGAAGCCCGGCAG
Source organism: Acetobacterales bacterium (assembly GCA_038249305.1). GTDB lineage: Bacteria > Pseudomonadota > Alphaproteobacteria > Acetobacterales > Acetobacteraceae > Humitalea. The sequence goes on along the minus strand of JBBRWI010000004.1, from coordinate 44,509 downwards.
GACTGGGCGCGACGCGAAGTTCCGGTCGGCTACATCGGCGATGCGCGGGACCTCGCGGTGCTGGTCGCCTTTCTCGCGAGCCCGCTCGCCCGCTACATCACCGGGCAGGTGATCCATGTGGATGGCGGGGCGCGGCGCTACAGCCACTGACCGGGAGTGGCCGATACAATGCCGCCCTGTTTTGGCCATGCTCGGCGCGCGATATGCATGCTAGCCGATCGAAGGAGCGGCGTTGCATGTCCGCGTTCCGAAACCTCGCCCTTGCCGTCCCTGCCCTGGCCGGCTGCCTGATTCTCGGCGCCCCCGCGGCCGAGGCCAATGGCTATCACCGCAATGACCGCCCCTACTACGGCGGTGGCTATGCCCGCCCCTATCGGGGTGGGGGCGGTGCCGCGATCGTCGGCGGCATCCTGGGCCTGGGGGCGGGGGTGGCGATCGGCTCGGCGATCGGGCCGCGCTACTACGCGCCGCCGCCGGTCTTCTATGCGCCACCGCCCGTCTATTACGCGCCGCCGCCGGTGTATTACGCACCCCCGCCGCAGGTTTACTATGCGCCACCGCCGCCGGTTTACTACGCGCCGCAGCCACAGGTGGTCTACCCGGCGCCGCCCAGCTACGGCTGGCAGCAGCCGGTCCAAGGCTGGCAGCAGCCGGTCCAAGGCTGGCAGCAGCCTGGAACAGTGTCGCCCGCGTCGCCCTTTACGCGCTGGTGACGGCCGGCGCTCAGCGGATCAGGCCGAGTTCGCGATAGACGGCGGCGGCGGCCGGATGCAGCGGGGCCGCCTGGGCCGACGAGGGCGATGAGCCGGCGGCACCCACCCTGGCTCGCGATGGCCGCAATGTCCGTGCGCTTGTTGATGGCGGGGCGTTGTTGCGCGCGACGTTCGAGATCGGCTGGAAAACGCTCACGCATCGAACGCACTGGCCATGCATCGCGGCATTCCACGCATGGGCGGCACGCCATTTTCGTCACGCCTTTGCGGCAGGCCATCTTGTGTGCGGGTAAAATGCCCACCCCGTCTTTTCAGGGCATGCATGACGTGGCACTGACTGTGCATGGTTCAGTGCAGTGCTGCCTCGCAAGGCAGCGCAGCGGCGAGGATCAAGTCCAAAATTTTCAAATGATCGGCGGCGTTCCGTGTGTGCATAGAGAAATATACGACTTTCGAAAAAATATGAAACTAATTCATGCTTTTTAGTTCAAATCAATTATAGGTCGCAATAGGAAGAATTTATTGCGCATTGCATGGTTTTTTAATTATTTGATAGAATGCCGTGTGATTGAGTGATCAGGCGCTCGACACTAAAATTTCCAATGTCAGCGTCGCCAAGCAAAGTAAATTATTTTTACACTAACAACAGGATCTCATCATGAGCGAATCCGCCGAACCCCGCATCTCGGTTTCCGTGGCAGCGATACGCACGAATGGCCTGATTCTGACCATGCGAGGCTGGTGCATGCCGCCGGCCACCCAATTGACGGTCTCGCTTCCGTCCGGCGAGGTGATCGCCGCGGAGGTCGGCCTGGTACGCGATGACGTGGCCAAGCAACTCGGCCGCCCGGACGATCGCCACTGCGGCTGGTCGCTCACGGCGGCGGTGCCGGCGAGCGCCGCGGCAGGCATCTCCGCGCAGATCAAGGCCGCTTTCGCGGATGGGACGGAACATGCGATGCCAGCGGTCGTCGAACCCTTCGATGACGACGCCCTTACCAGGTGTACCCTGCTGCGCATCGCGGACGCGGCCGCCAGCCGCACCCAAAGCGCCAATCGCACCATCCCGGAAATTCTCGACGTCCTGCGCAATCAGACTGCGGTGCCGGTCGTCGGAAAATCGATCGACCTCCGTGATTTCGAGAAGTTTCGCCGCCGGGCGGACTATGAAAATCGTTATGCCTCGTACGTAAACCAGTTCAAGGCACACCTGCGCGCCAAACAGCTCGAGCACTATCTGTCGTTTCAATTGGTCCCCGTGAAACCGACGGGGGTCTACATGGATGCTGCGGCGTCGGCTTCGCCATTTTTCGATGTCATCGTCCGTGGCGGGCAGGCCAAGTATTGCTACCAGCAGGATCTGAATTACCAGCCGGGTCGCGTCAAGCATCGCATCGGCTCGAACACCAGGACCGTGCCGCTGGCCGGCCAATCGCTCGATGGCGTATTCCTGCACAATGCGTGGGAACACTTCGAAGGCATGTCCGATTTCGCCAGCCTGATCGAAGCCAGACGGTTGCTTCGCCCCGGCGGACAGATTTGCATCATTCCGCTCAACCTGAACAGTCGAATGGAAATTCTGACGTCGCCATCGTCTTGGTACACGAAGTACAAGATGGCACCGGAAGAACCTGCCTTCGATCCTCGCTGCACACTCGTGATCGATGAAGCCGCGGTGCAGCGTCAGATCAAGACCTTCGATCCGGAGAACCTGATAAAGGAACTTTCTCTGGTCGCCGGCATGCGATTTGAGATCGTGTTTTTCGAGAACTACAAGGACGTGAAGTTTTCGCCCTTCGCCCTCATCGGGACACGGGATGAATAGCGCCGAGGCACTGGCGCGCTGAAGCCTTATCCTCGGCCGGCCACCCACCCTCACGGCGCGCTTGCCGCCGTGCGTCCCCGGCGCGAAAGTCATCGCATGGGAAGCACGCTGTTCCAAAAAATCCTCGACACCCACACGGTGCTGGCCCGCGACGACGGGCTGCGGCTGATGTTCGTGGACCGCCACTACTTCCACGAAGGCTCCTTCCACGCCTTCAACATCCTGCGTGCGCGCAGCCTGCCCCTGCGCCGGCCGGATCTTACCTTCGGTTTCGGTGACCATTATGCACCGACCGACAGCCGCCGCATCGCCGACATCGCCGACCCCGAGGTCCGCGGCATCATCGAGACCTTCGAGGCCAATGCCGCAGCCTATGGCCCCACCGCATTCCGCCTGGCCGATCCCGGCCAGGGCATCGTCCATGTCGCAGCCCCCGAGATGGGGCTGACCCGTCCGGGCATGACGGTGGTCTGTGGCGACAGCCACACCAGCACCCACGGCGCGCTGGGGGCCCTGGCCTTCGGCATTGGCGCATCGGAGGTCGCGCATGTGCTGGCAACCCAATGCATCTGGCAGGCCGCGCCGAAGCAGATGCGGGTCTGGTGCAGCGGCACCTTGCGGCCCGATGCGACCGCCAAGGACCTGGCGCTCGCCCTGATCGCCCGGATCGGCACCGGCGGCGGGCTGGGCCATGCGATCGAATTCGCCGGCCCCGCCATCGACACCCTACCGATGGAGGCACGCCTGACCCTGTGCAACATGGCGATCGAGGCCGGCGCGCGCAGCGGCATCATCGCCCCCGATGCGGTCACCGCGGCCTTCCTCGGCACCAGCGACACCTGGCCCGACCTGCATTCGGACGCCGACGCAGCCTGGGATCGTGAGGTCGTGATCGACGCCGCCGCGATCGGCCCGATGGTCACCTGGGGCACCAGCCCGGAGGAGGCCGTGCCGCTCGGCCGCCACATCCCCCGCGCCACCGACGCCGCCGACGCCGCGCAGGCCGCCGCCTGGGCTCGCAGCCTTGCCTACATGGGTTTTGTCGGCGGCGAGCGCCTGGCCGATATCGAGGTGGACCGGGTCTTCCTCGGTTCCTGCACCAATGGCCGACTGACCGACCTGCGTGCCGCCGCCCATGTGCTGCAAGGTCGCAGGACCACCGTGCCGATGCGCGTGTCGCCCGGCAGCAGCGCCGTCAAGCGTGCGGCCGAAGCCGAGGGGCTGGACCGCATCTTCATCGAGGCCGGGGCCGATTGGCGCGACAGTGGTTGCTCGATGTGCGTCGGCACCAATGGGGAGTTGGTGGCATCCGGAGAGCGCTGTGCCAGCACCTCCAACCGCAACTTCCCGGGCCGCCAGGGGCGCGGCGCCAGGACGCATCTGGTCAGCCCGGCCAGCGCCGCGGCGGCGGCCATCACCGGCCGACTGGTCGCAGCGGGGGCGCTGTGATGGAGCCCTTCGTCAGCCACACCGGCCTGCTCGCACCTTTCGACCAGGACAATGTGGACACCGACCAGATCATCCCGGCGCGCTTCCTGCGCAAACCGCGCGACGCGCAGTATCCGCGCTGGCTGTTCCACGACCTGCGCTTTGCCCAGGACGGCAGCGCCAACCCGGATTTCGTGCTGCACCGCCCGCCCTACGACCGCGCGAGCATCCTGGTCGCCGGGGCCAATTTCGGCGTCGGCTCCTCCCGCGAGGCGGCCGTCTATGCGCTGCTTGCGGGCGGCATCCGCGGCGTGGTGGCGAGCGGCTTTGGTGACATCTTTTTCCAGAACGCGCTGAAGAACGGGCTCATCCCGGTCCGGCTGGCGCCGGCGGAGGTTGCGGCCCTGCGGCAGGCCGCCCCCGGCGCGTCGGCGACCATCGACCTTTCGACGCTGAGCGTCACAGGTCCCGACGGAACGGTGTATCGCTTTGAAGTTCCGGATTTCGCTCGGGACTGCCTGCTGCGGGGGTTGGATGAAATCGGCCTGACGCTGAGTTTGTCACATAAAATTGCAGCCTATGAGGCGCGTCATGACGCCGCTTGACGCGTTGCAGCATGCGGGGCGACTGTCCGCCGGCTGAGGTTTGAGGAAATTCGACATGCCGCATCGCTCGCCACGCGCAGCCTTCGGCCTGCTGCTCGTCCTGGCCGCCCCCCTGCCCGCCCTCGCCCAGTTCGGCCCGCAGGGCCCGCCCGCGGTCGGGGTGGTGGTCGCAGCCCCCCGCCCGGTCACCGAAAGCATCGAATTCGTCGGCCGTGTCGAGGCCGTGGACCGGGTGGCCCTGCGCGCCCGGGTCACCGGCTTCCTCGAACAACGCCTGTTCACCGAGGGCCAGGAGGTCCACGAAGGCGAGGTACTGTTCCGCATGGAACGCCCGATCTTCGAGGCGGAACTGGCGCGCCAGCAGGCCAACCTCGCCTCGGCTGAGGCGACCCAGGTCAATGCCCGCAATTCGCTCGATCGCGCGACCTCGCTGCTGCGGACCGCCGCCGGCACCCAGGCGCGGGTGGATGATGCGACGGCCAATGAACGCGCCGCCGCCGCCGGCGTGCTCGCCGCCCGCGCCGCCGTGCGGACGGCGGAAATCAACCTCGGCTACACCGAGATCACCGCCCCCATCGGCGGCAAGATCGGCCGCAGCACCTTTGCCCCGGGCAATACGGTCGGGCCAACCAGCGAAGCATTGGCCACCATCGTCAGCCAGGACCCGATGCGCATCGCCTTCCCGGTCAGCCAGCGCCAGGCGCTGGAGCTGCGCGACCGCTACCAGGCGCGCGGCGGGCCGGAGGCGACCGTGGTCCGCATCCGCCTGGCGAACGGCCGCGTCTTCGGCCCGACCGGCCGCATCGATTTCGTGGACAACCAGATCGACCGCAACACCGACACGATCCTCGTCCGCGCCTCGGTCGCCAACCCGATCCGGCAGGGTGCGCTGGACCGCGAACTGATCGATGGCCAGTTCGTCGCGGTGTTCGTCGAGGGCGCGGCCCCGGTGCAGGCCATCGTGGTGCCCCGCGTCGCGGTGCTGCAGGACCAGGGTGGCAGCTACGTCTTCGTGGTGGATGCGGACAACAAGGCACAGCGCCGCAACATCCGCCTCGGCCGCTCCACCCCGCAGGATGCGGTGGTCGAGCAAGGGTTGGCGGAAGGCGACCGGGTGATCGCCGAGGGCATCCAGCGCGTAAGGCCCGGCCAGCCGGTCAACGCCGCCCCGGTGGCGGCACCGGCACCACCCACCCCCGGCCCGCGCGGCTAGGCCCGGGCGCATGTTCTCCTCGATTTTCGTCGATCGGCCGCGCATGGCCATCGTGCTGGCGATCCTGATCACCATCGCAGGCTTGCTGGCGATGCTGCGTATCCCGGTCAGCCAGTTTCCCGACATCGTGCCGCCGCAGGTCAGCGTCACCGCACGCTACCCCGGGGCTTCGGCGCTGGTGGTGGAGCAGACGGTCGGCCAGGTGATCGAAAGCGCGGTCAATGGCGTAGACCGCATGCTCTACATGAAATCCAACAGCGCCAATGACGGCAGCTACACGCTGACGGTGTCCTTCGCGCTCGGCACCAATCCCGACATCGCCACGGTCAATGTGAACAACCGCGTGCAGGCGGCCCTCGCCCGCCTGCCGTCGGAGGTGCAGCGCAGCGGCGTGACCGTGCGCAAGCAGTCCTCGGCCGTGCTGATGTTCATGTTCGTCTATTCGGAATCGGGCGAACAAACCCCGCTGTTCCTGTCGAACTACGTCACGATCAACATGCTGGATCGGCTGTCCCGCGTGCCGGGCGTCGGCCAGGTCAGCCTGTTCGGCGCGCAGGATTATTCCATGCGGATCTGGTTCGAGGTCGATCGCCTGATCTCGCTGAACCTGACGCCATCGGACGTGATCGCGGCGATCCAGGCGCAGAACATCCAGGCCGCCGTCGGGCGCCTCGGCGGGCGCCCGACCACCGACGACCAGTCCTTCCAGATCAACCTGGAAACCCAGGGGCGCCTGATCACGCCGGAAGAATTCGGCAATGTGCTGATCCGCGCCAACCCGGATGGCAGCAGGCTGCGGGTGCGGGACGTCGCGCGGGTGGAACTCGGCGCCGCCAGCATGGACACCGAGAACCGCTTCAACGGCCAACCCGCCATCGCGATCGGCGTGTACCTGTCGCCGGGGGCCAATGCGGTGAATGCTTCGGCCGCGATGAAGCGGGCGCTGGAGGAATTGCGCGGCCGCTTCCCGCCCGGGATCAACTACACGGTGTTCTACGACACCTCCGACTTCGTGACCGAGACCATCTTCGAGGTCGCCAAGACCCTGCTTGAGGCCTTCGTCCTGGTCGTCATCGTGGTCTTCCTGTTTTTGGGCAATCTGCGCGCCACGGTGATCCCGGTGATCGCCGTGCCGGTCAGCCTGATCGGCACCTTCGCGGTCCTGCTGATGATCGGCTATTCGGCCAATACCGTCAGCCTGCTGGCCATGGTGCTGGCCATCGGCATCGTCGTGGACGACGCGATCGTGGTGGTCGAGAACGTCGAGCGCGTGATGGAGGCGCATCCGGAACTTTCCCCCGCCGATGCCACCAAGAAAGCCATGGCCGAGATTACCGGGCCGATCGTCGCCATAACCCTCGTCCTGCTGTCGGTCTTCGTGCCGGTCGCCTTCATCCCCGGCCTGTCGGGTGAATTGTTTCGCCAGTTCGCGGTGACCATCGCCTCCGCGATGCTGATTTCGGCACTGAACGCGCTGACCCTGTCACCGGCGCTTTGCGCGCTGATCCTGCGCCCGCACCACGGGCCGCGCCGCGGGCCGATCGGGGTGGTGCTGCGCAGTATCGACTGGACGCGGGACCGCTTCGCCGGGGGGGTGTCGCGGCTGGTCCGCGTCTCCTCCCTGTCGTTGCTGCTGACGGCGGGCTTCGCCTTCGGCATCTGGACCATCTCTGCCCGCACGCCCTCGGGCTTTTTGCCGCAGGAGGACCAGGGCGCCTTCTTCGTCCAGGTGCAACTGCCGCCTGGCGCCAGCGTCAGCCGTACCCGCGCCGTGGTCGAGCAGGTGGAAGGCATACTGCGGAGCAACACCGCCGTGCAGGGCACGCTGGCCATTGTCGGCTTCAGCCTGATCGATGGCGGGGCGCAGCCGAATTCGGCCTTTGTCGTGGCGCGGATGAAGCCATTTGCCGACCGGACGGGCGTCGGCGACACCGTTCAGGCCGGCATCGGGCGCCTGTTCGGGGCGGTACAGGGCATCCGGACGGGCAATGTCTTCGCTTTCAACCTGCCGCCGATCATCGGCCTCGGCACCGGTGGCGGCTTCGAATACGTGTTGCAGGATTACGAGGGTCGCAGTCCGATCGATCTGGGTGCGACGATGCTGGGCCTGGTCGTGCCGGCGAACCAGGACCCGCGCCTGGCCGCCGTGTTTTCGACCTTCGCGCCGAACGTGCCGTCCTATTACCTGGATGTGGACCGCGACAAGGCGCAGGCGCTGGGCGTCAGGATCAGCGACATCTTCACCGCGCTGCAAGCGACACTCGGTGGCTTCTACGTGAATGATTTCAACCTGTTCGGCCGCACCTGGCAGGTGAACATCCAGGCCGAGGCCGCCGATCGCAACGACCTGGACGACATCTGGCGCATCCATGTCCGCAACAATCGCGGCGACATGGTGCCATTGCGGGCCTTGGCCGATGTGCGGGCGGTGCTGGGGCCGCAGACCATCACCCGATACAACAACTACCGTTCGGTTTCCATCAACGGCGCGGCGCGCCCGGGTGTCAGTTCGGGCGATGCGCTGCTGGCGATGGAAGAACTCTCCCGCAGCGTGCTGCCGCAGGGCTATGGCTTCGAATGGACCGGGACCGCCTTCCAGGAGAAGCTGGCCTCCGGGCAGACCGGGGTGATCCTGGCGCTGGCGGTGCTCTTCGCGTACCTGTTCCTTGTCGCCTTGTATGAATCCTGGACCATCCCGATCCCGGTGCTGCTGTCGGTTGCGGTTGGCGGGCTTGGCGCCTTCATCGCCCTTTGGGTGGCGGGCATGCCGCTCGATGTCTATGCGCAGATCGGGCTGATCGTGCTGGTGGCGCTGGCCGCCAAGAACGGCATCCTGATCATCGAATTCGCCAAGGAACAGCGGGAGGCCGGGTTGCCGATCCGTGAGGCCGCGGTGATGGGGGCGAGGCTGCGGTTCCGCGCGGTGATGATGACGTCCATCGCCTTCATCCTGGGGCTGGTGCCGCTGGTCTGGGCGTCGGGGGCGGCGATGCTGTCGCGCCGGGCTGTCTCGACCGCGGTGTTCGGCGGCATGCTGGGGGCGTCGCTGATCGGGATTTTCATGATCCCGATGCTGTACGTGGTGTTCCAGGGAACGCGGGAATGGGTCAAGGCGCGCTTTCGGCGGACGCCGACCGTCTGAAGCCGCCCCCTTTCAAAGCCGCGATCCGGGCGTATCTTCCATCAAACAGATCACAGGGGAATGACACGATGGCCAAGTTCGGGCTCAGCCAATCCGTCCGCCGGGTCGAAGACCCCCGCCTGCTCCTGGGCCACGGCCGCTATACCGCCGACATCGCCGCGGCCGGCCAGGCGGTGGGCCATGTCCTGCGCAGCCCGCAGGCCCATGCGCGCATCGTCAGCATCGACACGACGGCGGCCCGCGCGATGCCGGGGGTGCTTGCGATCTACACCTCGGCCGATTGGGAGGCCCAGGGCCTCGGCGAGATCCCCTGCGCCATCCCGCTGATGAACCGCGACGGCAGCCCGCGGTCGGAAACCACCCGCGGCGCGCTGGCAAAGGACGTGGTCCGCCACGTCGGCGACCCGTTAGCCTTCATCGTCGCCGAAACGCCCGAAGCCGCCCGCGACGCCGCCGAGGCGGTCGAGGTCGATTACGACCAGATCCCCGCCGCGACCGACCTTGCCACCGCGCATCTGCCCGGCGCACCCCAGGTCTGGTCCACCGCGCCGAACAACATCTGCTTCGACTGGGAGGCCGGCGACCGTGCCGCCACCGACGCCGCCTTCGCCGAGGCCGCGCACGTCACCCGCCTGACCGTGGTCAACAACCGCGTCGTCGTCGCCAGCATGGAGGGCCGCGCCGCCCTGGCCGAATACGCCGATGGCCGCTTCACCTTGCATGCCGGCACGCAGGGGTCCTGGCTGGTCAAGAACCTGCTGGCGAACAACGTGTTCAAGCTGCCGCCCGACCGCTTCCGCGTCATCACCCCGGATGTCGGCGGCGGGTTCGGCATGAAGCTGTATCTCTACGCCGAATACGCGCTGTGCTGCATGGCGGCGCGCGACCTGGGCCGCGCGGTGCGCTGGACGGCCGACCGGACGGAATCCTTCCTGTCCGACACGCATGGGCGCGACAACATCACGCTGGGCGAACTGGCGCTGGACGCGGCAGGCACGTTCCTCGCGCTGCGGACCAAGAACTACGCCAACATGGGCGCCTATCTCTCGACCTTCGCGCCCTTCATCCCGACCGGTGCGGGGACCAAGGTCCTGGCCTCGGTCTATGGGTTCCGGGCGATCCACGCCAATGTCATCGGCGTGCTGACCAATACCGTGCCGGTGGACGCCTATCGCGGCGCCGGGCGGCCGGAGAGCAACTATCTGGTCGAGCGCCTGATCGACACCGCCGCGCGCGAGATGAAGATCGACCGCATCGACCTGCGCCGGCGCAACATCGTGCCCTCCTCGGCGATGCCCTTCACCACCGCGATGAACCAGCGCTACGACAGCGGCGAATTCCTCCGGGTCATGGAGGAAGCCATGGCGCGGATCGACTGGAAGGGCTTTCCGGCGCGTCAGGCCGAAGCGGCCCGGCGTGGCAAGAAGCGCGGCATCGGGCTCGCCTATTACCTGGAAGCGACCGGCGGCGCACCGAACGAACGCGCCGAGGTGCGTTTTGCCGATGACGGTTTCGTCGATGTCATCGTCGGCACGCAATCGACCGGACAGGGGCACGAGACGGCCTACACCATGCTGACGTCGCATGAACTCGGCATCCCGCACGATAAGATCCGCATCATCCAGGGCGACAGCGATGCCGCGCCGAGCGGCGGTGGCACGGGCGGCGCGCGGTCCCTCTATTCGGAGGGCACGGCGATCATGGCGACCGCCGCCACCGTCATCGAGAAGGGCCGCCAAGCCGCCGGCGAGGCGCTGGAAGCCGCGACCATCGACATCGAGTTCAATGCCGGGCGTTTCGGCGTGGTCGGCACCGACCGCAGCATCGACATCCTGACCCTGGCCGCCGGCCAGCGCAAAAAGGTCGCGGCCGGGTTGGATGCGACCCTGCTGGACGCGGCCGAGGTCGCGGAGATCCCGGCCCATACCTTCCCCAACGGCTGCCACGTCGCCGAGGTCGAGGTGGACCCCGATACCGGCATGATCGCCATCCCGCGCTACATCGTGGTGGACGACGTGGGCCATGCGCTGAACCCGCTGATCGTGCGTGGCCAGGTGCATGGCGGCGTTGCCCAGGGCATCGGCCAGGCCTTCATGGAGCGAACGTCCTACGATCCCGACTCCGGCCAGCTCCTGTCGGCATCCTTCATGGATTACGCGCTGCCCCGCGCGGAAGACCTGCCGGACATCGAGGTCGATCTGATCGAGGTGCCCTGCGAGACCAACCCGCTCGGCGTGAAGGGCGCGGGGGAGGCCGGCGCGGTCGGCTCGCCGCCCGCAGTGATCAACGCGCTGGTCGATGCCCTGGCCGCCGATGGCGTGCTGAGCATCGACATGCCGGCGACGCCGGAAATCGTCTGGAAGGCGATCAGCGAAGCTCGTGCCGCGTGAAGCCGCGCGGTCTTTGGCGGATTGCTGAAAAACGGGGTGCGGCGCCGGGGAGAGGGCTTTGCCCCCTCCGCCCGCGGTCCGGATTTTCTGCCATTTGCTAACGCGGCAGCGGTTCGGCTTCCGCCCGCGCCCAGGCCAGGGCGCGCCGGCCGATCGCCAGGGCCGGGTCGTCCGTCGCGAAGGCATCCAGGCCCAGCGCCAGCGCCCGGTCGATCGTATCGGCGTGGTTCGCCCCCCAGACGCCGCAGCCCAGCCCCGCCGCCCGCATCGCCGCGACATAGTCCGCGTCCGCGGCGTCGATCCGGGTCTCGGCGGCCGGCAGGCCATGCGCGCGGGTGACGGCGGCGGCCCCGGCCGCCCCCAATGCGCGCAGCGCAGCCGGTTCCAGCAGCCAGGCGGCGCCCGCGAGCCCGCCCGCCGCCCAAGCCGCGGCGACAGTGGGCGCGTGGAAGGCGATGATGACGGCACGGTCGCGCGCGCCAGCGCTGTTCAGCGCCGCCAGGACCCGGGGCACGACGTCCGGGTAGGGGGTGCCGGCCGGGTCGGTCTTGATCTCCACCCGAAACAACATCCGCCCGCCGGCGAACAGCGCCGCAGCCTGGGCGAGCGTGGGCACGCCCAGTTCGGGGGCACCGCGAATGCGCAGGGCCGCGACCTCGGCCGCCGTCATCGCCCCGACCGGGCCGCGGCCGTCGGTGGTGCGGTCGGCCGTGGCGTCATGGATGACCACGGGCACGCCGTCGGCGGTCAGGTGGATGTCGCATTCCGCCTGTTCCACCGGCAGGGCGAGGGTGTTGCGGAAAGCCAGAAGCGTGTTTTCCGGCCAGAGGAATGATCCGCCGCGGTGGCTGATGATGGCGCCGGGGGCGCGGGCTGACGACATGGGGCGGGTCCTGTCCTGAACGGGCGACGCGGTTTGGCCAGGCGCCGGGCGCAGGACGCGCCCGGTTTGACCCCTGGTCCGACCCCGGATCGTTGGGCAAACTGACGCATCCAAACGAAGCGTGGAAGCAGCGGGTGTTTCCCGTTAAGGTTGAGGATGGGGCAGCAATGATTGATTATTGAAATGGCTGCTACGAGAATGGGTGCTTCATGCTGTGGCGGCGATCCTTGCCACGCCGCAGAGTCCGGGGGTTGGATGGTTCTGCAGCCGTGTCGATCACCACGCCGCCCGTCGTCGTCAAGCCATGCGGCCTCTGGTGGCGCTCGTATCGGGGGGCACCCCCCGCGCGCCTGGATCGCGCGCGACTGGTGCGCTGCGCTGCTGCTGTTTGCCGCGACCATGCTGGCCCCGTCGGCAGCCCAGCCCCAGCCAGCCCAGCTTCAGCCAGCCCAGCTCCAGGCAGCCCAGCCCGAGCCGGCCGCCCCCGCCGCAATCCGGCTGCGCGTGCTGGGGGGGTTGGCCAATGTCGGTCAGTTCACGCGTTTCGAGGAACCCTTCTGGCGCCGCCGGGTGGCGGAACTGACCGGCGGGCGGGTGCAGGCGGATATCCAGCCGTTCGACCGCGCAGGGTTTCGCAGCAATGAAATGCTCCCGATGATGCGATTGGGTGTCGCGCCTTTCGGCACGGTGCTGCTCGGCATCGTCGCGACCGATGAGCCGGAGTTCAACCTGCCCGACCTTCCGGCGCTGAACCCCGACATCGCGACGATGCGCAGGTCGCTGCGACTGTTCCGGCCGCGACTGCGGGAACTGCTGCGCGACAGCTACAATGTCGAACTCCTGGCGGTGTACACCTATCCGTCGCAGGTCGTCTGGTGCGACAGGGCCTTCGGCGACCTGGCCGACCTGATGGGGCGGCGTGTCCGGGTCTCCTCCGTTGGCATGTCGGAGGTGGTGAGCGCGCTCGGCGCGGTGCCGGTGGTGACACCGTTTTCGGAAATCGTTGCGGCGATGCGAACGGGGGTGGTCGAATGTGCCGTGACAGGCACTTTATCCGGCATGTCGATCGGGCTGCACGAGGTGACGACCCACATCTCCCCGGTGGCACTCGCCTGGGGCGTTTCGGTGTTCGGCGCCAATAGCGATGCCTGGGCCGCACTGCCGGCACAGGATCGCGACGTGATCCGCGCCGGGCTGGTCGAGCTGGAGGCCGCGATCTGGGATGCCGCCGGGCGCGACACGGTCGAGGGCCTGGCCTGCGCTACCGGGCAGCCGGGCTGCAATGCGACGCAACGCGGGCGGCTGACCCTGGTGCCCGCCACCTCGCGCGATGAAGCGCGCCGGCGCACGTTGCTGACCGACACCGTCCTGCCGGGCTGGGTCAGCCGCTGCGGGCAGGACTGCGTCGATGCCTGGAACCGCTACATGGCGCCAAGCCTTGGCCTGACGGCGCGCGAATTGCCCGCGCGATGAAGCCATCCCGCCGCACCGAATTGCTGGTCATCGCCGCGGCGGTCGCCTTGCTGCTGGCCCAGGGCATCAGCACCATCGTGCTGATGCGCCAGGCGCATGATGCCGCGGTCGCGGCCGCCAGCGAATCGGTGCACCGGGTGGCCCGCGCGGTCGAAGCCTCGGTCAACCGCAACTTCGTCCAGGTGGATGCGATGCTGGCCGGCTTGCCGGCCGTGCTCGGCCAGTTGGCTGGCGACGGCCGCGCCGCGGGCGCCGGCCGGCCGGCCGACCTGTCGCGCGTGCTGCGCGACCTGAACAACCAGAACTTCGCCTGGCGCGACGTGATCCTGGTCGGCGAAGACGGCTTGCCGGTGGCCAGTGCCCTGCCCGTATCGCGCCGCCGGCCGCTGCCGCTGTCGATCGACGCCGCCTTTCTCGAAGGCACCCAGCGGCCCGGTGCCATGCGGATCGCCGGGCCGGTGCGCAACCCCGCGACCGGGGAATGGACGCTGTTCCTGGTCCGCCGAATCACCCTGCCGGGCTTCGGCCCGCTGCTGGCCGCGGCCGAAGTGCCGGTGCCGGGGCTGCAGACCTTGCTTGCCTCGGCCGGTGGCGAGGCGCCCGGCTTTCGCGTGACCCTGGAGCGGGAGGACGGCACGCTGCTGGCTTCCCTGCCGCATGATGAAACCCGGATCGCGCGCCGGCTGGTGCCCTCCGCGCCGGAGGTGCTGCGCCCTGCCGACGCGGCGCAGGTCGCGCCCAGCCGCGACCCGACGCCCGCCGCTGCTCAACCGATCGACCCGGCGGCGACCGCGTTGCGCCCGGATGCGGCCCCGCGCGCCGAAGCGGGGCTGGCGCGGCTGCCCGGCCGCTTCGATGGCGCCGGCGTGTTCCTGGCGGTGCGCCCGACGCTCTATCCCGCTGTCCTGGTCGGCGCGTCGCTGCGGGAGGATATGGCGCTCGCGGATTGGCGCGGGGATGTGCAGCGGGCCTCCATCGCCGCGGGCGGTTTCGCGTTGCTGGTGACCGCCCTGGCCTTGGCGGTCCTGATCGGGCTGCGCCAGCGGGACCGCGCGGAGGCTGAGGGCCTGCGTTGGCGCTCGATGCTCGAGAACGCGCTCGAGGGCATGGAAGGCGGCTTCGTCATCTGGGACAAGGACGACCGGCTGGTCGCCTGCAACAAGCGCTACCGAGCCTTCTATACCTTGTCGGCGCCCTTCATCGTCACCGGCGCGCTGTTCGAGGATGTGATGCGCGGCGGCGCCCTGGCCGGCCAGTACCCCCAGGCCGGCCAGGATATCGAGGCCTTCGTCGCCGACATGAAGGCCTGGCACCGCGGCAACCACACGCCTATGGAGCGGCTGCTGCCCGACGGCCGCTGGGTGCTGATCACCGAAAGCACCATTCCCGATGGCGGCGTCGTCGGCGTGCGCACCGATATCACGGCGCTGAAGGCCGCCATGACCGGGATCGCCGAGGCCGCCGAGGCCAAGGCCCGGTTCCTCGCGCGGATGTCGCATGAATTGCGGACGCCGCTGAACGGAATCCTGGGCTTCGCGCAAATCCTGTTGTCGGGGCCGAACCTTGGCGCCGAGCAGCGCCGCCAGATCGGCACCATGGAGGCCGCGGGGCGGCACCTGCTTGAATTGGTGAACGGGTTGCTCGATCTGTCCAAGATCGACGCGGGCAAATTGCGGCTCGCGACACACCCGACCGGACTGCGGCCGCTGCTGGAGGGGTGTGCGGCGCTGCTGTCGCCGGAGTTGGAGCGCAAGAACCAGACCTTCCGGCTCGACATCGGATCGGCCCTGCCGGCGGCGGTGCTGGCCGATGCGACGCGGGTGCGCCAGTTGCTGCTGAACCTGCTGGCCAATGCGGTGAAGTTCACCCCCGAAGGCGGCCACATCATCCTGCGCGCGGCGCCCCGGTCCAGCGCCATCCGGTTCGAGGTGCAGGACACCGGGCCGGGTGTTCCGGCTGACCTGCGCCACCTGCTGTTCAGCGATTTCGTGCAACTGGCCGATCGCAACACCGACGCTACGGGCACCGGGCTCGGCCTGTCGATCTCGGCCCGGCTCGCGACCCTGATGGGCGGGCGGATCGGCTGCGGCGACGCGCCGGGCGGCGGGGCGCTGTTCTGGGTGGAATTGCCGATGCCGGCCGCAAGCATGGCCGAACTTGCACCAGAACGCGGGGGAGAATCGGGGTCAAAATCCGGGTCGGACTCCGGGCACGGATCCATGCCGTCACCGGACGAGCCCGGCGGCACCCGCCGCGGCCATATCCTGGTCGTGGACGACCTGTCGGCCAACCGCCTGGTCGCGCAGTCGATGTTGCAGGCGGCCGGCCACCGGGTCGCCTGCGCCGCCGACGGCGCCGAGGCGCTGGCCCTGGTCAAGAGCGACGCCTTCGACCTCGTGCTGATGGACCTGCAGATGCCGGTGATGGACGGGCTGGAGGCAACCCGCCGCATCCGCGCGCTGCCATCGCCGCGCAATGCGATCCCGGTGCTGGCGGTGACCGCCTCCGCCCTGCCCGAACAGGTCGCGGCCTGCCGGGAGGCAGGCATGGACGGGCACCTGGCCAAGCCCGTGGACCGCGAAGGTCTGCTGTCGGAGGTGGCCCGCCTGCTCGACCAGCGGTCCAGCCGCGCCTTGCCGGGCAACGAGCCGATGCTGATGGACGAGACGGTGCTGATCATGCTGGCCGCCGACCTCGGCGCGTCGGGCGCCAGCATCATCGCCGAATTCGTCGCCGAATTGCGCGAGGTGACCGGCCTGCTGCGGACCGGCCCCGACCCCGAGGCGCTGCGCGGCCTCGCGCACCGCATGGTCGGCGCGGCGCGGACGCTGGGCGCCCGGCGTTTGGCGCTGGCCGCCGAACGGTTGCAGGCGGCGGAACGCAACGGCGGCGAAACCTCGACCCTGGTCGCCCGCGTGATCGAGGCCGCTGCCGCCAGCCTGCCGGTGCTGGAAGCCTGGGTGCAGGCCCGGGCCGGCGGCGATCCATGGCCCTCGACCATCAGGCCGGCCGTCGCCTTCGAGTAACCGCCGCCCCCGGCACGCCGCCCCCTGGCCGGCCCCCTGGCGCTGGCATGGACAGCCCGGGGCAACCGCCCGCACCATGGCGCATCGAAGAACGGCCGGGAGTGCGCCTGAATGAACGGAATGATCGTGGGCCATGCGGTGGTGACCGGGGCCGGCACGGGGGTCGGTCGCGCCGCAGCACTGGCCCTGCTCGGCGCCGGCTGGACGGTGGGCCTGATCGGGCGCCGCGCGGAGATGCTGGCAGAAACCGCCTCCCTGGCCGGCGCCGATGGCGTGCGCGGCATCCCATTCAGCGCCGACATCGGCGACCCGGCCAGCGTCCGCGCCCTGTTCGCGGCGGTCGAGGCCCAATTCGGCCGGCTGGACATGCTGTTCAACAACGCCGGCCGCGGCGCGCCCGCGGTCGAGTTCGACGAGATCACCGATGAGGACTGGTTCGGCACGGTCGCCGCCAACCTGTCGGGCGCCTTCCTCTGCGCCCGCGCCGCCTTCGGCATCATGAAGCGCCAGTCGCCGCAGGGCGGGCGGATCATCAACAACGGCTCGATCAGCGCGCATGTGCCGCGGCCGCGCAGCGCGCCCTATACCGCGACCAAGCACGCGATCACCGGGCTTACGAAGTCGATCTTCCTCGACGGGCGGCCCTATGACATCGTCGCCGGGCAGATCGACATCGGCAATGCCGCGACACCGATGACCGAACGCATGACCACAGGCGTGCCGCAGCCACAGGGTGGCAGCATGGTCGAACCGCGGATGGATGTGACGCATGTCGGCCAGGCGGTGCTGCAGATGGCGTCGCTGCCGCTGGAATCGAACATCTTCACCATGATCATCATGGCGTCGAAAATGCCGTTTGTCGGGCGTGGTTGACGCCCAGGGGGGCGTCGGGCGTGGTTGACGCCCAGGGGGGCGTCGGGCGTGGTTGACGCCCAGGGGGGCGTCGGGCGTGGTTGACGCCCTGGGGGCGTCGGGCGTGGTTGACGCCCTGGCGAGCGCCGGGTGCGGCGGGGTGCGTCAGTCGATCCGCGCGCCGGACACCCGCACCACCTCGCCCCAACGCGCGACCTCGGCCGCGACGAAGGCCTGGAAATCGGCGCGGGACAATTGCCGCGGCGTGGCGCCGGTTTCGACCAGGCGTGGCGCCACCTCCGGGCTGTTCAGCGCCAGGATGATTTCGGCGTGCAGCCGGTCGGCGATCGGCGCGGGCAGCCCGGCCGGCCCCGAGACGCCGAACCAGGTGGAGGCGACCAGCGCCGGATAGCCACTTTCGGCGAAGGTCGGCACATCGGGCCAGCCCGGCACCCGGGCCGCCGCCGTCACCGCCAGCAGTCGCAGCCGCTCGTTGCGCCCGGCTTCGACCAGGGTGGTGATCAGCCCCTCGATCTGGCCCGCCACCGCATCGTTCAGCGCCGGGCCCGAACCGCGATAGGGCACATGGGTCATCTCGATCCCCGCCAGGCGCTTGAACAACTCCTGTTTCACATGGCTCGACGAGCCATTGCCGGGGGAGGCGATGCGCCAGGCATTCGGATCGCGCCGCGCGGTTGCGACGAAATCGGCCAGCGTGCGTTCCGGCCGCTGCGCGTTGATGGCCAGCACCGACGGGATCTCGGCGATCAGCGCGATATGGGTGAAGTCCCGCACGCTGTCATACGGCAGGCTGCGATAGACCGATGGCGCGACCCCCTGGCTTGCGATGTTCGACACCAGCAGGGTGGTGCCGTCCGGGGCTGCTTTCGCGACCATGTCGCTGCCGGTGGTGCCGCCCGCGCCGGCGCGGTTTTCCACCACGGTGCTGACGCCGAGCGTGCTCGACAGCCGGGTCGCGATCAGCCGGGCGACGAAATCCGTCGTCCCGCCCGGGGGGAAGGGCACCACGATACGGATCGGCCGGCCTTGTGCGCGCAGGGCGCCGGGGATGGCCAGGAGCGGGGCGGCAAGCAGGGCGCGGCGATACATCGGGTGGGGTCCTATTCGACGGTGGCCGCGGCGCGCAGCCCGGTGATCATGGACGAACGCAGCAGGTGTTCGCGTGCCCGCACCGGGTCGGCGGCGATGGCCTGCATCTCGGCCAGCATCTCGGCGCGGCGGGCCGGGTCGGTCTGCCGCATCCGGGCGCGGTTGCGGTCGGCCTGGGCGATGATCTCCCGCTCGGCGACCGGGCGACGGCGGCGGGTATAGCGGTCGAGCAACGCGGCGTCGGCACCCTCCAGAACCGCCACCAGATGCGCTGCCAGTTCGAAGGCGTCGTGCAGGCCGCCGTTCATGCCCATGCCGCCGGCCGGCGAATTCAGGTGCGCGGCATCGCCGGCCAGCAGCAGCCGCCCCGCGCGGTAGGTCTCGACGATGCGCTGATGCACGCGATAGGGCCGCAGGTCCGGCACGTCATAGGGCTCGGACCTCGGATGTATCGCCTGGAGCTTGCGCTCGATGGCCGCCGGCAGAAGCGCCTCCTCGACGCTTTCACCGGGCGCCGGATACAGCGAGGCGCGCCATTTCCCCGGCACCCGCAGCAGCGAGAAGGTGCCGGAAAAGGCCGGATGCTGTGTCCAGACGTAGTTCACATTGGACAGGCCAGGCAGGACGTCGTGGAAGGCAAAGGGCGTGGTCGCGAGGATCACCGTCTCGGGGTAGGTCTCGCCGCCAAACCCCAGGCCGGCCGCGCGGCGCACCACGCTGCGCGCGCCGTCGCAGCCGATCACCCAGTCGGCGCGCAGCGCGTCCATCGCCGGGCCGGCCAGCGTCACGCCATCGGCCTGCTGCGTGACGGTTGCAACCGGACAGGAAAACCGCACCATGCCGGGTGGCAGCGCCGCCAGGATCAGCCGCGACAGCTTGTGCTGTTCGGCCTGCAGCCGGAACGGGTAGGCGGTATCGGGCGCGATGACCGACAGGTCGAAGACGGCGCGGGCGCCATCCTCATGCCGGCGGATCTGCCAGGTCGGCGTGACCAGCCCCTGGGCGATCAGCGGCTGGGCGAGGCCAAGGCCATCCAGCATGTCGAGCGTCGGCGGGTGGATGGTGCTGGCGCGTAGTTCCTGGGCGATGTCGTCGGCGGCTTCCAGCACGATCGCCGCATGCCCGGCGCGGTGCAGCAGCAGCGCCAGGGTCAGCCCGACGGGGCCGGCGCCGATGATCGCGATGGGGGAAACGGCAGACATACCCTTGGTTACGGCGGCCCGGCGCCGCGCGCAACGGTGCGGGCTGGTGCGGGCCCGAGGTGCGGGCTAGGACGGCGGTCATGTCCCTTGAATATGCCCCGCGCGGCCTGCTGGGCGTGCTGACGCCGCAGGCCAACACGACCGTCGAGCCGGAGATGGCGCTGCTGCTGCCGCCCGGCATGGCGATGCTCAACGCCCGCATGTGCAGCGACAAGCCCAGCATCGCGGCCCGGCTGCTGGACTATCTGGACGGTGTCGAGGCCAGCGTCGCGCAATTCGCCAATGCCCCCGTGGCGGGCTTTGCCTTTGCCTGCACCGGCGCCTCGTATTTCGCGGGGCCGGACCGCGAGGACAGGCTGGTCGCCGAGATCGAAGCGGCGCGGGGCGTGCCCTTCATCACCGCCGGGCGGGCGGTGTGCGATGCCTTCCGCGTGCTGGGGGCGACACGGATCGGCCTGGTGTCCCCCTACCCGCCCGACCTTACCGAAGCCGCCATCGGCTATTTTTCCGCCCGCGGGTTCACCGTGGCGCGGGTCGCCGGCGCAGCGCTGCAGACCGCGGCCTTCCACCCGATCTACGCCATGGCCGCCGAGACCGCCGAGGCCGCGCTGCATGCGATCGACCCGACCGGGCTGGATGCGATCGTGATGCTCGGCACCGGCATGCCGACCCTGCGGCCGATCCTGGGCTGGACGGGGGCGACGCCGGTGGTGTCCTGCATGCTGGCGCTGGCCTGGCGCAGCATCGCTGCGATCGAGGGCCGGGCGCCGGATCACGCCCGCCTGGAGGCTTTCATGCGCGGCGATGGCTGGGGGGTGCGGCTGGGTTCGGCTGGCTAATAGGATAGGCTCACTCCCCAGGCTGTTTGCCGCAAGGGAACCGTGGTGCAGAAATCGCTGAAACATCCTGCCCGCTTGGTGCCGATCGCCTTCGTGATCTTCATCCTGGTGGGAACCGGCCTGCTCATGCTGCCAATTTCGCGCGCTGACAACCAATCAGCGCCCTTCCTCACGGCCCTGTTCACCGCCACCGCGGCCGTCTGCGTCACCGGCCTCACGGTGCAGGACACGGCCACCTATTGGTCGGCGTTCGGCCATGTCGTGCTGCTGCTGCTGTTCCAGGTCGGCGGCTTCGGCATCATGAGCGGGGCGACGCTGCTTGGCCTGCTGGTGACGCGGCGCTTGCGGCTGAGCACGCGGCTGGTCGCCCAGGCGGAGACGCGGGGCCTCGCGCTCGGCGATGTCATGGCTGTGCTGAAACTGGTGCTGGGCGTCACCTTGGCCGTGCAGGCGGCGATCGCGCTGGTGCTGGCTGTCCGGCTGCATGTCACCTATGGCGAGCCCTGGGCGGACGCTGCGTGGCATGCCGTGTTCCAGGCGGCGTCCGCCTTCAACAATGCGGGCTTTTCGACCTATTCCGACGGGATGGTCCGGTTCGCGCTCGATCCCGTGGTGCTGGTGCCGGTCATGCTGGGGGTGGTCCTGGGCGGCATCGGCATGCCGGTGCTGCATGACCTGCGGCAGGGCTGGCGGCGTCCGTCGCGCTGGTCGCTGCACAGCAAGATCACGATCCTGGGCAGTCTGGGGCTGCTGCTGCTGGGGATGGCCGCGACACTGGCCTATGAATGGAGCAACCCCGCGACCTTCGGTCCGCTCGATCCGGCCGTGCGCGTGCTGCATGCGGCCTTCCATTCCGTCATGGCGCGTTCCGGCGGGTTCAACGCCGTGGACGTAGGCCAGATGCGGGCGGAAACCTTGTCGATCACCTATGGGCTGATGCTGATCGGCGGCGGCAGCGCCGGGACGGCGGGGGGCATCAAGGTGGGCACCTTCGTCATCGTCCTGCTGATCATCCTGGCCGAAATACGCGGCGAACCGGACAGTGTCGCCTTCGGCCGCCGTGTGTCGTCCGAGGTGCAGCGCCAGGCGGTGACGGTCGTGCTGCTGGCCGTGGCCATGGTGGGGACGGGCGCGCTGGCGCTGATGAGCCTGACGCAACTGCCCCTGCGCGATGCCCTGTTCGAGACGATTTCGGCCTTCGCCACCGTCGGCCTGTCCACCGGCGTCACGCCCGGACTGCCGCCGTCGGGCCAGATGCTCATTATCGTGCTGATGTTCGTCGGCCGTGTCGGCACCATCACGGTGGCGACGGCCCTGGCCCTGCGCAGCCGCCAGAACCCCTACCGCTATCCAGAGGAGCGCCCGATCGTTGGCTGACAAGCATGATACCAACAACGTGGTCGTCATTGGCCTGGGCCGCTTCGGGGGGGCGGTCGCGGAATCGCTGGTCCGGCTGGGGCATGACGTGCTCGGCATCGATGCCGACGCGGCGCTGGTGCAATCCTGGTCCGACCGGCTGACCCATGTGGTCCAGGCCGACACCACCCAGAGCGAAACCCTGCGCCGCCTGGGCGTCGCGGATTTCGGCCGCGCCGTGGTCGGTATCGGCACCGATCTTGAGGCCAGCGTGCTGACGGTGCTGGCGCTGAGCGAACTTGGCGTGCCCGACATCTGGGCCAAGGCACTCGGCCCCAAGCATGGCCGCATCCTGGAGCGGACCGGCGCGCATCACGTGGTCTATCCCGAGGCGGCGATGGGCGAACGCGTGGCGCATCTGGTCACCGGGCGGATGATCGACTTCATCGAATTCGACGATGGCTTCGCGATCGCCAAGACACGCGCCCCGCGCGAAGCCATAGGCAAGACCCTGGGCGAATGCGCGCTGCGCAGCAAACACGGCATCACCGTCGTCGGCGTGAAACGCCCGCGTGAGGATTTCACCTATGCGCAGGCAAATACCGCCATCGCCCAGGGCGATCTGTTGATCGTCTCCGGCGCCACCAAACTGGTCGAGGCCTTTGCCGGCCTCACCTGACGCGCGGGGCCGTGACCCGGTCGGGCGAAAACGGCCAGACTCCGCGACGCCCGGGCGATTCCGCCTGCGCGGCTCATGCCCTAGGGTGACGGATGCCTCATGCCTCACCCCTGCTGACGACCCTGGTCGTCGCCATCAGCCTCGCCTTCGTCTTCGGCCTGGGGGCGCGGTTGCTGCGACTGCCGCCGCTGCTGGGCTATCTTGGCGCTGGCTTGATTGTCGGCCCCCACACGCCGGGCTTCGTGGCCGATGCGGGATTCACCACCGCGATGGCGGAGGTGGGGGTGGCCTTGCTGCTCTTTTCGGTCGGCCTGCATTTCAGGCTGCGCGATCTGTTGAGCGTCTGGCGCATCGCACTCCCCGGGGCCGTGCTGCAGATCGCGGCAGGGACCGCACTGGGCGCGGTGCTGGGGCATCTGGCCTTGGGACTGGCCATCTTGCCCGCCGCTGTCTTCGGGCTGACGCTCGGCATCTCCTCCACCGCCGTCGCGACCCGCACGCTGGAGGAAAAGGGCCGGCTGGGCGGTGAGGCCGGGCGCCTCGCACTGGGCTGGCTCGTCGTGCAGGACCTGGTCGTGGTCCTGGCCCTGGTGATCCTGCCGGTGGCCGCCGCGAAAACGACCGAGACGGATATCATCGCCGCGTTGTTGCGAACGGGCGGCGAACTTGCCGTGTTTGTCGTGGCCATCGTCGCGATCGGGCGGGTCGTGCTGCCGCGCGCGCTGCGGCTTGTCGCCGCCACCGGGTCGCGTGAACTCTTCACCCTGGCCGTGGTTGTGGCGGCCCTCGGGACCGCCTTTGGCTGTTCGGCCTTGTTCGGTGTGTCACCCGCGCTTGGCGCCTTCTTCGCCGGGGTGCTCCTGGCGGAAAGCCCGCTCGGGCATCAGGCGGCCGCCGAGACCGCGCCACTGCAGCGCATCTTCGTGGCACTGTTCTTCGTGTCCGTCGGCATGCTGGTCGATCCGGCCGCCGTTTTCGGGGCGCCGGGCCTGGTCGCGGCGACCTTCGTCTGCGTTCTGCTCGGCACGGGCCTCGCCATCTTCCTTCTGCTGACGATGATGGGCGTCGCCCTGCCGACCGCCGCCATCGTCGCGGGCAGCATGGCGCAGATCGGCGAATTCTCCTTCATTCTGCAGGAACTCGCGATCGGCCAGGGCATCCTGCCGGATGCCGCGCGGGGTCCCATCCTGGCTGCGGCCACCTTGGCGATCGTAATGACGCCCCTGTCGGTGATGCTGGCCGAACGCTTCGCGTCACGCGTGGTCGGGGCATCGAGGTTTCGTGCCTGGCAAGCGCGACGGGCCCCGCCGCGCGTCTTTCCCGCACCGCCTGGCGGCCTGTCCGCGCATGCGATCATTGTCGGCTACGGTCGCGTCGGCCGCGTGGTCGCGCGCGCCCTGGCGGAGCACGGTGTGCCCATGGTGGCGATCGAGGCTGACCACGCGCTGGCCGAGGCCCTGCGCGCGCAAGGCACACCGGTCGTGTGGGGCGACGCCGCGCGCCCCGAGGTCATGAAGGCCGCCCGCCCGGAAACCGCGCGGCTGATCATCCTGGCCACGCCCGATGCCGCCAGCGGCCGGCGCGCCCTGGAAATGGCCCGTTCGGCAAACCCCGACATCCTGGCCGCGGCCCGGGCGCATGACGAAGAAGAGGCCGCCTTCCTGAGCGGCCAGGAGGGTATCGGCCTGGTGGTCATGGGCGAACGCGAAATCGCACTCGGCATCGCAGGTTTTTCGCTGCGGCAGTTCGGTATCGAGGCGGAAGGCGTCCAACGCACGGTGGAAGCGCTGCGCGCGTCGCCAGTGGGGGCGGGTTAGAGCACGATCGATCCAAGTGGATCGATCTCGTGCTCTAGAAGCCGTTGAATCCAGAGCAAGAAATCGGATCAGATGATTCCATCTGATCCGATATTGCTCTAGCCGGGGCGGAGCCCCCGTCAGAACGGCATCGCATGCGCGCGCAGGATCGCCCGCGTCGTCGTCGCCTCGTTGCGCGGCGCCGGTGCAGGCATCGTGGGTTTTTCCATGGCGCCCCAGCCCGCGGCCTCGGCCACCACGCCGTCTTCCATCACCACCCGCCCGCGCACGATGGTCGCGACCGGCCGGCCGATGGTTTCCATCCCCTCATAGGGCGTGAAGCGGCTGCGTTCGCTGTGCAGGTTTTCGGCGAGGATCGTGCCCCGCGCCGCCAGATCGACAATGGCGATATCCGCATCGGCGCCCGGCTGGATCACGCCTTTGCGCGGATACAGGCCAAAGGCGCGGGCGGGTGCGGCGCCGGCGCTGCGGACATACTGTTCCAGCGTGAACCGCCCCTGGTTCACCAGCGTCAACATCAGCCGCATCGAGGTTTCCACACCCGGGAAGCCGCAGGCATTGTCCCAGATCGAGGGGCGCTGGATTTCCGCCACCGCATGCGGCGCATGGTCGGTGGCGATGATGTCGATGGTGCCGTCGCGCAACGCGGCCAGCAGCGGTTCGCGCTGCGCGCCCTCACGGATCGGCGGGTTCAGCCGCGCGATGCCGGCCTGCGCGCCGGTCAGATCCTCGGCCGCCAGGAACAGGTATTGTGGGCAGGTCTCGACCGTGATGGGCACGCCGCGCGCCTTGGCGTCGCGGATATAGGGGATCGAGCGGGCGCAGGATTCATGCACGATATGGATGCGTGCGCCGGTCCATTCCGACAGCACGATGCAGCGGTTCAGGCTTTCCAAGGCGACGATGTCGGCGCGCGCGCACCAATGGGCATAGGCATCATCGCGCCCCGCCGCCTGCATCCGTTTCTCCCGCCAGAACAGCATGGGCGAGTTCTCGGCGTGGATCGAACAGCGCAGGCCGAGGCGGGCCAATTCCTCGAATCCTTCCAGCACCGCGCCGTCGTTCGGCGCCGGCAGGTTGCCGGTGGTATTGCCGTAGAACAGCTTGAAGCCGATGACGCCGGCCGCCGCCAGGTCAGGGATCGCATCCAGCGCGCGTTCGTCCAGCAGCCCATACAAGCCGTAGTTCACCACGGCGTCGCGCTCGGCGGCGGCGCGTTTCATCGCCAGGGCTTCGAGCGACCAGGTCGGCGGGTCGGTGTTCGGCATGTCGAAAACCGTCGTGACGCCACCGGCGGCGGCGGCGCGGGTGCCGGTGCGCCAGTCTTCCTTATGCGTCATGCCCGGTTCGCGGATGTGGACATGCGTATCGATCGCGCCGGGGATGACGAAACGCCCGGTGGCATCGATCACCCGTGCTGCGGCCAGCGGCCCGCCGACATGCGCGATCCGCCCGTCCCTGATGCCGACATCGGCGACGAAGCGGCCCGTCTCGTTGACCACGGTGCCGCCAGAAATCAGAAGGTCCACGTTGTGTTCCTCGGGTCTGGAGTCTCAGGGCAGGCGTTGCAGCGCATCGCCCAGCATGGCGAAGAATGCCGGGGCGTCCAGCGTCTCGGCCAGCCGGATGTTCTTGGGCTTGGCGGTACGGCCCCAGCGATCGATGTGGGTGCGGCCGCGGGCGGCGCCATCGCCCGTATCGACCCCGACGGCGGCATCGCGGAAGCCGAAGATCGCAGGCGCGATGACGGCCGCAACGGCGCAAGGGTCGTGCAGCGCGAAACCCGCGTGGCCGAAACGGCGGGACGGCGGCACCGCGCCGAGGATCGCCATCGCCGCCCGCGCGCAGGCGCCGCCGCGCGGCAGGCTGGCCAGGACATCCGGCGTGACCAGCGCCTGCGCCGTCAGGTCGAGCGTGACCAGGGTGACGGGGGCATCGACCGCCAGCAGCATCGCCAGCGCCTCGGGGTCCATGGCCGCGTTGTATTCGGCGGACGGGGTCCAGTTCCCCTCCCCCCAGGCGCCGGCCATGATAGCGATCCCGGAAAGGTGCTGCGCGAGCGCCGGTTCGGTCGCCAGCGCCAGCGCCAGGTTGGTGGGCGGCGCCAGCGCGATGGCGGCGACCGAGCGCGGCGCCGCATCGCGCAGCACCGCGCGTATGGCGTCGGCGGCGATGCCCGGGGCCGCGGGCGGGCCGCCGGGCAGCACCAGGCCACCCAGTCCATCGGCGCCATGCACGGCGGTTTCGGCGCGGTGCTGCCCGAGCAGCGGCCGCTCGGCGCCCGACACCACGGGCGCCGCGCATCCGGTCAACGCCATGATGGCGCGGGCATTGGCGAGGGTGCGCGCCAGCGGCACGTTGCCGCCCGATACGGTGACCAGCCGCACATCCAGCAAGGCCGCGGCCAGGAACAGGGCGATGGCGTCATCCGTGCCGGGATCGCAATCGATGATGACCGGCGTGTCGCGTTGCTGCATGGCAAGGATGGTGGCAGTTTATCGGCGCTTCCGCGAGGGTCCCCCATGCGCCGCCTGATGCTTGCCCTGGCCGTCATCGCCACCCCCGCCGGCGCCAGCGCGCAGACCGATACGCTGCGCATCGGGATCGAGGCGACGACGACCAGCCTCGACCCGCATTTTGCCTCCATCATCACCAACTTCGCCTTTGCGCGGCATTGGTTCCAGCCGCTGGTGGAACAGGATGCGCGCCAGGTGCTGCGGCCGTCGCTGGCCTCCGCCTGGCGCATCATCGATCCGCTGACCTGGGAGTTCACGCTGGACGACCGCGCGCGGTTCCACGATGGCGCGCCCGTCACCGTCGATGACGTCGCCTTCAGCATCCAGCGGGCCGGCGACGTGCCGAATTCGCCGTCGTCGCTGCGCGCCTATACCCGCCCGGTGGCGGCGGTCGAGGCGGTGGATACGCGCACCTTCCGCATCCGCACCCATGCGCCGACGCCGCTGCTGGCGAACTATCTCTCCCTGGTCATGATCGTCAGCAAACGCCATGGTGAGGCTGCGACCACCGCCGACTACAACGCCGGCCGCGCGATGATCGGCACCGGGCCCTATCGCCATGTGTCCTGGCAACCGGGCGGGATCGCGGTGATGGCGCGCAATGACGGCTTTGCCGGCCCGGCGCCGGCCTATGCCCGCGTCGAATTCCGCCCCATCCCGAATGCCGGGTCCCGCGTCGCGGCCTTGCAGGCGGGCGATGTCGATCTGATCGAGATCGTGCCGCCCGACCACTTCACCCGCATGCGGAGCGATGGGCGTTTCGCCGTCGCCGAAAGCCCGTCGAACCGGCTGATCTTCCTGACGCTCGACAGCGACCGCGAGGCGACGCCGCATATCCGCGCGCGGGACGGCGCGGCACTGGCAAACCCGCTGCGCGACAGGCGGGTGCGGCGGGCCCTGTCGCTCGCGATCAACCGCGACGCCATCGTCGCCCGCACCCTGCAGGGCCAGGCCTTGGCGGCCGGCGACCTTGGCCCGCCGGGGTATTTTGGCACGTCGTCCGATCTGCGGCCCGATCCCTTCGACCTTGACCAGGCCCGGCGGTTGCTGGCCGAGGCCGGCTTCCCCCAGGGCTTTGCCGTGCAGATCAACGGACCGAACGACCGCTACGTGAACGACGAACAGGTGGTGCAGGCACTCGCGCAGATGTGGACGCGGGCGGGGCTGCTGGTCTCGGTCGAGACCAAGCCGCGCGGCCCCTGGCTGACCGAGGCGGCGCAGTTGCGGTATTCCGTGAACCTGGCCGGGTTCTCGCCCAACCCCGAGGTGCTGGGCATGCTGGAAACCCAGATCCACACCTGGAACACGGCGCTCGGCCTCGGCACCGCCAACCGCGGGCGCTTCAGCAACCCTTCGATCGATGCGGTGATCCAGCAGGCGCGCGCCACGATGGACGACGCCGAGCGATCGCGGCTGACGCAGGCCGCGACGCGCATGGCGCTGGCCGAGCAGACGGCGCTGATCCCGCTGTATTTCCAGGTGAACACCTGGGCGATGAAGCGCGGCATCGGCTATGAGGCGCGGACCGACGAGATGACGCTCGCGACCAGCGCCACCCGCGCGCCGTGACGCGCGCGCGCGCCATCGCGGCGGCGCGGGGGCGGGCGCCGTTCGACCGGCTGTTGGTGGGCGGCACACTCGCCGATGTCGCGACCGGCGAATTGCGCGCGGCCGACATCGGATTGGTCGGCGGGCTGATCGCCAGCGTGCATCCGGCCGGCACCCGTGCCGACGCCGCGATCATCGACGATGTGGCGGGGATGGTGCTGGCGCCGGGGTTCATCGACAGCCACCTGCACTACGAATCTTCGCTGATGGCACCGGCGGATTATGCCTCGGTGGTGGTGCCCGCCGGCACGACGACCTGTGTGTGGGACCCGCATGAACTGGCCAATGTCGCGGGGCTGGAAGGCGTGCGCTGGGCGCGCGATGCGGCGCGGGGCCTCGGGTTGCGCACGATCATCGCAGCGCCCTCCTGCGTGCCCTCGGCCCCGGGGCTGGAGGTCGCGGGCGCCGAGATCGGCCCGGCCGAGATGGCCGAGATGCTGGGTTGGGACGGCGTCTTCGGCGTGGCGGAGGTGATGGACATGTCGGGCGTGCTCGACGCCGCGCCGCGCATGGCCGGCATCATCGCCGCCGGCATCGCGTCGGGGCAGAACGTGCAGGGCCATGCGCGCGGATTGGGCGGCGCCGATCTGCAGGCCTATGCGGCATCGGGCGTGACCTCGGACCATGAGATCACCTCGGCCGCCGACATCATCGAAAAACTGCGCGCCGGGCTGACCGTGGAATTGCGCGGCAGCCACGACTACCTGCTGCCCGAGGTCGTGGCCGCGGTGATGGCGTTGCCGGTGTTTCCGGCGACCCTGGTGCTCTGCAC
Source organism: Acetobacterales bacterium (assembly GCA_038249305.1). GTDB lineage: Bacteria > Pseudomonadota > Alphaproteobacteria > Acetobacterales > Acetobacteraceae > Humitalea. The sequence continues at coordinate 15,060 of JBBRWI010000004.1, read as the reverse complement.
GGATGATGTCTTCCCCGACGAACTCGTCGCCAAGGGCGGGTTGCGCGACACCATCGCCCGGGTGATCGCGCGCGGGATGCCGCCGATGCTGGCGCTGCGGTGCGCGACGCTGCACGCGGCGCTGCGATTAAAGCGCGATGACATTGGCCTGATCGCGCCGGGGCGCGCCGCCGATATCGTGGTGTTGTCCGACCTGAACAACGTCATCATCGCGCGCTGCTACGCCGCGGGCCTGCCCGCCAGCACCAGCGCCCCGCGCCCGGCCGCCGGCTTGCGCGATACGATGCGTCTCGCGCCCCTCGCCCCCGACGCCCTGGCGCTGCGCCCCAAGGGGCCGGGGCCGCTGCCGGTGGTCGGCGGCGCGCGCTTCACCGAATGGGAAAGCATCGATGTGGCGACCCGCGACGGCATCGCCCTGGTGCCGCCCGGGCATTCCCTGCTGGCCGCGATCCATCGCCACGGCCGCACCGATGCGGCGCCCCGGATCGCGCTTATTTCCGGCTGGGGCGAAATCCATGGCGCGGTCGCGACCACCATCGCGCATGACAGCCACAACCTGCTGGTGTTCGGCCGCGACCCGGCGGTGATGGCGCTGGCCGCCAACGCGCTGATCGCGGCCGGCGGCGGCATGGCGGTGGTGGAGCCGGATGGGCTGCTGACCATGCTGGCCCTGCCGATCGCGGGGCTGCTGGCCGAAACCGCGGCGCCGGAAACCGCCCGCGCCTTCGCGGCGCTGCGCGAGGCCGCCGACCGCACCGTCACCTGGACCCCGCCCTTTGCCGTGTTCCGCGGGCTGACGGCGGTGTCCCTGGCCTGCAACGCCGGGCCGCATGTGACCGACCGGGGCATCGCCGATGTCGCGACCGGGCGGGTGATCGATCCCGCGCTGCCGCTGTGACAGGGGGCACCCCGGCCCGGGGGTGACGGCGGCATGGCAGGCGGTAGAACAGGCGCCTGCCACCTGAGGGCCGACCACCGATGCCTGCCGAAACCGACGCCCCCCGCGCCGTGCTGATCTGCCCGATGCCCGCCGACAGGGACGCCATGCACGCGGCCTTCCTGGATCAATCGGCGGGGCGGCGGGTCTATCTGTATCCTGAACTCCCAGCACCCTCCGCGCCGCTGGCCGAGCAGGTCGGCTGCATCGTCGCCTTCCGCCCGCCGGCCGGCGTCTTCGCCCAATTGCCGCACCTGCGCCTGCTGCACGGCACCGGCGCGGGGGTTAATCATATGCTGGCGGTGCCCGACCTGCCCCGCCACCTGCCGATGGCCCGCGTCGTGGCCGATGAGGTGACGCAGGGCATGGCGCAGCATTGCCTGCATGCGCTGCTGCGCGAATTGCGCGAACACCGCCTGTATGACCGCCAGCAGCGCGACCGCGTGTGGAAGCGCTGGCCGCAGCGCGATGCCGGCACCTGGACGGTCGGCATCATGGGGCTGGGGACGCTGGGTCTGGGGCTGGCCGATGTGGCGCTGCGCCTGGGGTTTTCGGTGCGCGGCTGGTCGCGGGGGCCGAAAACCGTGGACGGGCTTGCGAGTTTCGCGGGGTCGGCGGCCCTGCCCGCCTTCTTGTCCGGGCTTTCGGCGCTGGTGGTGCTGCTGCCGCTGACGCCACAAACCACCGGCATCGTGGGGGCGGACGAACTCGCCGCCCTGGCGCCGGGGGCGGTGGTGGTCTCGGCCGCGCGCGGCGGCCAGGTGGTCGAGGCCGCGTTGATCGCGGCGCTGGACGCGGGCCACATCGGCCACGCGCACCTGGATGTGATGGCGGTCGAACCCCTGCCGCCGGACAGCCCGCTCTGGACCCATCCGGGCATCACCGTGACCCCGCATATCGCCGCCGCCCCAAACGGCCCGGCGCTGGCGCGGCTGGTGCTGGAGAATTTTGCGAGGCTCGAAGCGGGTCGGCCGCTGTTGTTCCCGGTCGATCTCGCGCTCGGCTACTGAACACTGCGGCGCGGCGCGTTCCACCCGGCCGCACCCCACGAACGGGGGTTAGCGCCGCCCCCGACCCCGGCTAAACACGTCACCACAATGACCGTCGCGGATCCCCGATGCCCCTTCACGTCGCGCTGACGCACAAGACCTCCTACCGCTACGATCGCGCCATCATGCTCGGGCCGCAGACCATCCGCCTGCGCCCCGCCCCGCATGCGCGCACGCCGATCCTCGCCTATAGCCTGACGGTCGAACCGCAGCCGCACTTCCTGAACTGGCAGCAGGACCCGCAGGGCAATTTCCTGGCCCGCGTGGTCTTCCCCGAACGGGTCACGCATTTCGACGTGACGGTGGACCTGATCGCCGACATGGCGACCATCAACCCCTTCGACTTCTTCCTGGAACCCGAAGCCGAAACCTTCCCCTTCGCCTACGACCCGGTGCTGGAGCAGGAACTCGCCCCGTTCCGCCGCCTGGCCACGCCGGGGCCACACCTGGCCGCGATCATCGACGCCGTGCCGCGCGAACCGACCCGCACCATCGACATGCTGGTCGCGTTGAACCGCATGGTGATGGAGCGGGTGGCCTATATCGTCCGCCTCGAACCCGGCGTCTGGGACCCGGAGGAGACGCTCGGCCAGGCCCGCGGCTCCTGCCGCGACAGCGCCTGGGTGCTGGTGCAGTTGCTGCGCCACCTGGGCTACGCCGCGCGCTTCTGTTCCGGCTACCTGATCCAACTGGTTGCCGACGAAGTGCCGCTGGACGGCCCCGCCGGCCCCACCGCCGATTTCACCGACCTGCACGCCTGGGCCGAGGTCTATCTGCCCGGCGCCGGCTGGATCGGCCTCGACGCCACCTCCGGCCTGTTCACCGGCGAGGGCCATATCCCGCTGGCCAGCACCCCCGAACCGCAATCCGCCGCCCCGATCAGCGGCCTTGCGGACGAGGCCGAGGTCACCTTCGGCTTCGAGATGCGCGTCACCCGCATCCGCGAGACCCCCCGTACCACCAAGCCCTATGCCGAACGCACCTGGCGCGACATCCAGGCGGCGGGGGCCGCGGTCGATGCCGTGCTCGACCGCGAGGGCGTGCGGATGACCATGGGCGGCGAGCCGACCTTCGTTTCGGCGACCGACATGGAAGGCGCCGAATGGAACACCGACGCCATGGGCCCGACCAAGCGTCGCATGGCCGGCCGGCTGATGCGGCGCCTGGCGCCGCTCTGGGCGCCGGGGGCGGTGCTGCATCATGGCATGGGCAAATTGTATCCGGGCGAACAACTGCCGCGCTGGACGCTGTCGGCGCATTGGCGGCTGGATGGGGAGCCGGTCTGGACCGACCCCGCCTTGCTGGCCTCCGATGACGACACCGGCAGCGCGACGCCGGACGATGCCTCAGCCTTCGCCGCGATCCTGGCCGCACGGCTGCAGGTGGACCCGGCGCTGGTGATCCCGGCGCATGAGGACATCCACTACTACCTGTGGCGTGAACAGCGCCTGCCGGCGAATGTGGTGGTCGAGGATGCGAAACTGCGCGACCCGCTGGAACGCGCCCGGCTCGGGCAGGTCTTTGGCCAGGGGCTGGCAGCCCCGGTCGGTTCGGTGCTGCCGCTGCGGCGCGTGCTGCAAGCCGGCCAGCGCCGCTGGCAATCCGATGCCTGGTTCTTCCGCGATGCCGAGGAGCAGGCCTCGCCGATGTTCCTGGTCCCCGGCGACAGCCCGATCGGCTTGCGCCTGCCGCTCGACAGCCTGGCCTGGGCCAGGGATGCCGCCATCGCCGCTGTCACCGAAGCCGAACGCGACCCTTTTGCCCCGGTCGAACCGCTCGCCAGCCGCCAGATGATCCGCGAGCGCATGGGCGCCCAGGGCCTGCCGCCGGCCTTCCGCCCCAGCGCCCAGCCGCTGCCGGAGGTGGGGCGCGAGGAGCCGGACCTCGTCCGCACCGCGCTGGCCGTCGAACCGCGGGGCGGGCTGATCCATGTCTTCTGCCCGCCGCTGACCGACCCCGAGGATTGGCTGGAACTGGTCGCGGCGATCGAGGCGACCGCGGCGGAACTGGGCCAGAAGATCTACCTGGAGGGCTACCTGCCGCCCAACGACGACCGGTTGCAGGATTTCTCGGTCACCCCCGACCCCGGCGTGATCGAGGTGAACATCCACCCCGCGACCAGTTTCGCCGAACAGGTGGAACGCACCGGGCAATTGTATGCAGAAGCCCGCCAGACCGGCCTCGCCACCCAGAAATTCATGATGGATGGGCGGCACGTCGGCACCGGCGGCGGCAATCATGTGGTGATGGGCGGGGCGACCGTCGCCGAGAGCCCCTTCCTGCGCCGGCCGGACCTGCTGAAGTCGCTGGTCGGCTTCTGGCAGAACCACCCATCCCTCTCCTTCCTGTTCTCCGGCCTGTTCATCGGACCGACCAGCCAGCATCCGCGCGTGGACGAAGCGCGGATGGATGTGCTGAACGAGCTGGAGATCGCCTTTTCCCGCATCAAGCCGGGCCAGGAGGCGCCGCCCTGGATGGTGGACCGGCTGTTCCGCCATCTGCTGGCCGACATGACCGGCAATACCCACCGCACCGAATTCTGCATCGACAAGATGTACAGCCCGGACGGCCCGGGCGGGCGGCGTGGCCTCGTGGAATTCCGCGCCTTCGAGATGCCGCCCCATGCCGAGATGTCGGCCGCCCAGATGCTGCTGATGCGCGCCGCCGTCGCGGCCTTCTGGGCCCGCCCCTGGGACCGGCGGCTGGTGCGCTGGGGCACCCGGCTGCATGACGAGTTCCTGCTGCCGCACTACTGCATGGCCGATTTCAACGATGCCATCGCCGAACTCAACAGCATCGGCGCGCCGATCGATCCCGACTGGTTCGCCCCGCATGCGGCGTTCCGCTTCCCGCTGTTGGGCGAAACCACGGTGCGCGACGTCAGGATGGAACTGCGCACGGCGCTGGAGCCCTGGCACGTGCTGCCCGAGGAAACCACCGCGACCGGCACCGTGCGCTATGTGGACAGCAGCGCCGAGCGCTTGCAGGTCAAGGTGCAGGGCTTCGTGCCGGAACGGCATGTGCTGGCGGTGAACGGCCGGGCCGTGCCACTGGCCTCGACCGAGACCGCCGGGCAATTCGTCGCCGGGGTGCGGTTCAAGGCCTGGTCGCCGCCCTCGTCGCTGCACCCGACCATCGCGGCGCAGACGCCGCTGGTGTTCGACCTGTACGACCGCTGGACCGGCCGTTCGCTGGGCGGCATGTCGCACCACGTCGTGCATCCGGGCGGGCGGTCCTACGAAGACTTCCCGATCAATGCCAATGCGGCCGAGGCGCGGCGCCGGTCGCGCTTCCTCCCGTTCGGCCATACGCCGGGGCCGATGCCCGCGCCACGCGACGTGTCGGGGGCGGATCATCCCCGCACCCTCGACCTGCGGCGCGGTGCGTGACAGTTTGGCCGGGTGAGAACAGCGTGCGAAAATTGCCCGCGCGGCGGGCCTGACGCCCGCGCGACCTTGGCGCCCCCAGCCATGAACGGCTGATGTCCGCCAGCGACGAGATGGTGGACGGCCGTGGCCGCATCCGCCCGCACTGGCAGGGGCTGATCGGCGCCCTGGCCGACCTGGCCGGCGATGGGCCGGGCGGGGATGGTCTGGCTGATCCCCTGGCAGGTGGCCTCGCAGGCGATGGTTTGGCCGAACGGGCGCGGCGCCTGGATGCCGGCTTCATCGCCGATGGCGTCGGCAGCCTGCTGCCGGGGGCCGAGGCCGCCTGGCGCTGCGACCCGGTGCCGCTGCCGATCTCCGGCGCCGAATTCGCCACCCTCTCGGCCGGGCTGATCCAGCGCGCGACGCTGATCGAGGCGGTGCTGGCCGATATCTACGGTCCCCAGGCGCTGATCGCCGAGGGGCTGGTGCCGCCGGCGCTGGTCTATGCCAATCCTGGCTTCCTGCGCCCCTGCCGGGCGACCGTCGCCGACCCGGGCGGCGCGGTCGCGCCCGACCGTCATGGCGGGGCGCTGATGGGCTGCTACGCGGCCGACCTGGTGCGCGGTGCCGATGGCGGCTGGCAGGTCATGACCGACCGCACCAGCCGGGCGGCGGGCTTCGGCCTGGTGCTGGAAAACCGCCGGCAGATCGCCCGCGCCATGCCCGAATCGCTGCGCGCCGCGCCGCCGCGGCCGCTGCGCCCGTTCTACGACGTCTGGCAGGACAGCCTGACCCGTGCGGCCCCGAACGGGCGTGACCATCCGGCCGTGGCGCTGCTGACCCCCGGCACGCGGCATCCGTTCTGGTTCGAACATCTGCTGCTGGCCCGGGAACTGGGCTGCGCGCTGGTCGAGGGCGGCGACCTGACCATCCGCCACGGGCTGCTCTACCTCAAGACCCTGGCCGGGCTGCAACCGGTCGATGTGCTGCTGCGGCGGATGGATGGCCGGCGGATGGACCCGGTCGAGTTCGGCCAGACCGGGCAGCGCGGCGTGCCCGGCCTGATGGACGCCGCCCGCCACGGCCGCCTGCGCATCGTCAACGACCCCGGCACCGGGGTGATGGAGGCGCCGGGCTGGGCCGCGGTGCTGCCGGGCCTGGCGCCCCGGTTGCTCGGGGCGCCACTGCTGCTGCCACAGGTGCCGGCCGTCGTCCTGTCCGACCCGGCCGAGGCGCGCCGCGTGCTGGCCGACATCGCCGAGGCGCCGGCCCGCTGGCTGCTGCGTCCGTTGCTGGACGGCAGCGCCACGGTGACCGACCCCGCCACGCTCGACCTTGCGGCCCGCGCCGATTTCGCGGCCAGGGTGGAGGCCAATCCCGGCGACTGGATCGCGACGCGCGCGCCCGGCGGTTCGGTCGCGCCGACCGTCGTCGCCGGCCGGCTGCAACCCCGCACCGTGCAGTTGCGGATGTTCCTGGTGCAGGATGGCGTCGGCTGGCGATGCATGCCGGGGGGGCTCGCGCGGGTGCTGGGCGAGGGGGAGTTGATGGGCGGCCGGCTGCCGCGTTCCGGCCTGGCCAAGGATGTCTGGGTGCTGACCGAGGACCGCTCCGACATCCGCGGCCCCAGCGCCGGCACCGGGCGGGCCGTGGCGATCCGCCGCACCGCCGGCGACCTGCCGTCGCGCACCGCCGACAACCTGTTCTGGCTCGGCCGCTATGTCGAGCGGCTGGAGGGCAAGGCGCGGCTGCTGAAGCTCGGCGTCGCCCGCGTCGCCCGCGGCGCGCCCAGCCCGCGGGAGGTGGCGGACCTGTCGGCGCTGACCCGCTGCCTGGTCGCGGCCCGGCTGGTGGCGGCCGAGGATGCGCCATCGGGCGCCGGCCCCGCGGCCCTGGTCAGCGCCATCGGCCGCGCCGCGCGGGAGGCCGGGCCGCTGGCACGCCTGGGGGAGGAGATCCTGCGGCTGACCGAAGCCACCCGCGACCGCCTGACCGGGGAGATGTATGCGACCTTCAGCCATCCGCTGCGCGCCGCCATGGCCCGGCTGCACGCGGCACGCGGCCTCGATGCGCTGGAGGCGGCCCTGGGCGAGGTGTTGCGCTACAGCGCCGCCGTCGCCGGCACCGCGGCCGAGAACATGGTGCGCGGGGGTGGCTACCTGTTCCTCGACCTGGGGCGGCGGGTGGAGCGGGCCTCGGCGACCTGCCTCGGGCTGGCGGAGGCGCTGAAGGAACCCCCGGCACGGCAGGAAACCGCGCTGCGGCTCGCGCTGGAACTCTGCGACAGCGTCATCACCTACCGCAGCCGCTACCTGACGACGCTGCAACCGTCGCCGGTGCTGGACCTGGTGCTGGCCGACCCGTCCAATCCGCGCGGAGTAGCGTTCCAGTGCAATGAAATCCGCGCCCGGCTGGCGGCGATCAGCAATGGGTCGGAGGCCGAGTTGGTGCGCGCCGCCGGCGCCTTGCAGGCCGAGGCCGAGGCGATCGCGGCGGGGCTGGTGGACCTGCCCGACCAGGCCACCGCCGCCGCCGCCCTGCCGGATCGGCTGGAGGCGCTGCGGGCCGCGATCGGCGCGCTGTCCGACCGCGTCACCCGCCGGTACTTCGCGCTGCTGCCGGCGGTGCAGACGATCGGATCGCCGCTCGACCCCGATGAGGACGAGGCGCCGCTGGTGGGGGCGGCGTGAGCGAGGCGATCGCCCCGCTGGGCTGCACCCCGATGCGCTGGAAACTGCGCCACGCGACCACCTATCGCTATGCCCGGCCGGTCGATATGGCGACCCATATGCTGCATCTGACACCGCGCGAGATGCCGGGGCAGCGATTGCTGCACCACACGCTGACCGCGACCCCCGAACCGGCGCGCGTCACCCATGGCGTCGATGACTTCGGCAATGCGGTCACCTGGCTGTTCCTGGACAGCCCGCACGACCGCTTCGTGGTCGTCAGCGAGGCCGAGGTCGAGGTCCGCTTCCCGGCCCCGCCGCCGCCCGCCAGCACCCTGCCGTGGGAGGAGGTGGCGGCGCTGGCCGGCGGCACCATCGCCCAATTCCTGTTCGACAGCCCGCTGGTCCCGGCAAGCCCCGCCGCGCGGGCCTATGCCGGCGCGTCCTTCCCGCGCGGGCGACCGGTGCTGGAGGGGCTGCTGCACCTGATGAGCCGCATCCGCCGCGAATTCGCCTACAAGCCCGGGGTGACGGGGATTTCCACCTCGGTCGAGACGATCATGGCGACGCGGGCCGGCGTCTGCCAGGATTTCTCGCATGCGATGATCGCGGGCTTGCGGGGTCTCGGGCTGCCGGCGCGCTATGTCTCGGGCTATATCCGCACCCATACGCCGCCCGGCCGCGTGCGGCTGCGCGGGGCGGACCAGTCGCATGCCTGGGTCGGGGCCTGGATGGGGCCGGATTTCGGCTGGGTGGACCTCGACCCGACCAATGACTGCGTGACAGCGACCGAACATGTGGTGCTGGGCTGGGGGCGGGATTTTTCCGATGTGTCGCCGCTGCGCGGGGTGATCCTGGGCGGTGGGCGGCACACGTTGGATGTGGGGGTCGATCTGGAGCCGGCGTAGGACGCCGAACATCGCCGACCCCTCGATCAGCAAGGTCCCCCCATGCCACACGCCGCACAGTTGGCCGCACAGTTGGCCGCACCGCTGGCAGCACTCCTCGGCGCTGCCGCCCTGCTGCTCTGGCCGGCGGTGCTGAACGGCTACCCGATCCTGTTCATCGATGCCTCGTCCTACCTGATGCACACGATCACCGGGCAGGCGCCGTGGGACAAGACCGCCGCCTACGGCCCCTTCCTCGCGCTGTTCCACCAGGGGGTGACGCTGTGGCTGTCGGTGATCGGCCAGGCGCTGATCCTGTCGGCCATGCTGTGGATGGCGCAGCGGGTGGCGCTCGGCCGGGTCGCGCCCTGGGGGCATCTGGCGCTGGCGGCGGGGCTGGCGGCACTGACCTCGGCGCCCTGGTTCGTCGCGACGATCATGCCGGATGTCTTCACGCCGCTCGTGGTGCTCAGCCTGTTCCTGCTGGGCTTCGGCGAGGACCGGCTGACCCGCGCCGAGATGCTTTTCGCGGGTGCGATCGGCGCGCTCGGCATCGCGGTGCATCTGTCGCACCTGCCGACCGCCTGCGCCCTGGTGGTGCTGGTCCTGCTGATGCGGCGGCGGGTCGGCCCGGCCCTGCGCGCGGCGCTGCCGATCCTGGCCGCGATCCTGTTCCTGCTCGGCGCCAACTGGCACGCCTTTGGCCGCGCGACCCTGTCGGCGCATGGCTCGGTCTTCCTGCTGGCGCGGTTGCAGGCCGATGGCCCGGCGGTCTGGACGCTGCGCGACCGCTGCCCCGCCGCGGGCTGGCACCTCTGCGGCTTCATCGACCGCCTGCCGATGGACAGCGACCTGTTCCTGTGGAACCCGCAAAGCCCGCCCAACCGCGACGCCGCCGGCAATCATCGGCTGACCGGCAGCGAATTACTGGCGCCGGAAGCCCGCGAGATCATCGCCGCCACGCTCAGCACCTATCCGTTGCAGGTGTTCTGGATCTCGCTCGGCAACTGGATGGAACAGCAATCCAAGGTTCGCATCGGCGATACCTTCGACAATGTGGACCTGGTGGATTTCGCCGAGAAGTTTCTGAGCCGCGGCTTTCCGCCCCGCGAACAAGCAGCCTTCGCCGCGGGTGCGCAGATGCGTGGGGACCTGCCGCGGCTCGCGGCGCCCTTCGTCGTGATCCACGACATCGTGCTGGTCCTGGCCGTGCCGCTCGCCTTCCTCGGCTGGTGGCGCCTGGCCGCGGCGCGCGATGCGCCACGGCTGGGGTTGCTGCTGTGCGTGCTGGTCGGGCTGACCGCCAATGCCTTTGTCGCCGGCGCCCTGTCCAAGCCGCACCATCGGTATGAGGCGCGGATCATCTGGCTGCTGCCGATGGCGGCGGCCCTGGCCGTGTGGCCACGCCGGTGGCGGGCGCCTGCATAGATGCTGCTCGGCCTCCTGATGTTCGCGCAGGCAGCAACCACTCTGCGCGTACTGCTGCGGACCCCGCAACCAGCCGCAGCGACCCAGCCGACCTGATGGCCGCCGGCGTGCGTTTCCATGAGTGCCAAGGCGGGTAAATCCAGGGCGGGCTGCTGCAAACGAGTTCGCTGACCATGGATGGCGCGATCACGCTGATCGGCCCGGCCAACATGGGCCGGCAACACTTCGACCGGAACGACCAGAACAAAATCCTGCCGCAGGACACCACCTCCGTCGCCGTGCCCTGCCGCGCTGCTATGGCGGCGTATCCGCCCGCCGCACCCCGGCCCAGTGCCAGCCGCGCGCGGGCTTGCCGCGCCGCAGCGCCTCGCGCAGCGCCCAGGCTGCGCGCGACAGCCGGCCCCGCAGCGCGGGCACATCCGGCAGCACCGGCCCGGCAAAAGGCAGGAAGGGGTTGCTGCGGCTATAGGCCCAGATGGCAATCCGGCAGGCCCGGCTTTGGCTGATGCCGCGGCGATGGAAGCCGCTGGTATCGGCGATCACCAGCGTATTCGCCGCCACCGCCAGTTTGCGCGGCGCGGCATAGCCCAGGCGCCGCAATTCTGCTTCTGAGATGCGCATCGATCCTTCGGCGGTCAGCCGGTCGGTGCCCTCCCGCGCGGTCAGCGACACCCGCCGCTCCCAGGCGAGGCGGCGGCGGTTCGCCGCATGCGATCCGGGGACGTAGGTAAAGGCTGCGGCCTCGGCATCGACCTCGGTCAGGTAGAGCCAGGATTTCACCGTCGGGTGGAAAGTGTCGGAATGGAAGTGGCTTTGCACATCCGGCGCATCTTCGCGGAAGCGGCTGAAGATGGTCTGGATCGACAGCCGCGGGAAGCGCCGGAACGAACCCACATAGGCATGCAGGTTCAGATAGGCCGGTGAGGTCACCGCCGCTCGGGTCGCGGGCATGTCGGGCAGGCTTGCGGCATCCAGCGGGAACAGGCGGGTGAAGGTGTAGCCATCGACGAATTCCCTGGCCGGCGCCTGCAGGGCCATGACCTCGGCCTGCAGGGCGGCGAAGACCGCGGGCGGCAGGAAATCCGGCTTCACCAGGTAGCCGTCGCGGGCGAAATCCGCCGCGTCCTGGGCCGAAACCAGCGGCGCAAGGGCGGCGCGACGGCGCGCGCCCATCCGGGCCGCGACCCGGCGGCGCCACACATGCAGGCCCCGGCGGTTCAGCCACGGGCTGCCGATGACGACATTGTCGCGGAAGGATTTGGCTGCGGTCAGCACGCCCAGCGCGTGCAGGGGGGACCAGAGCCATTTTCCCCAGCCTGTCATGTGCCATCGGTCGTCATGCAGGGGTGTCGTGACGGGCGGCGGCACCCCGGTCAACCGGCGGCTGATCAACTCTCTGCAAGCCGGGTAGCAAACCACCCCTGGCGGCGCGCCGCGTGCTGGGCAATCTTGTCCAAACCTTGCCGGAGCCCCACGCCATGACCGCAACCCGCCGCACCCTTCTGACCGCCGCCGCCCTGTCCGTCCCGGCGCTGCACAATGCCCGCGCCCAGGCGCCGGTCCGCTTCGCGCTCGACTGGGCCTTGCAGGGCAATCACGCGATGTGGGGCCTCGCCGAGGATCGCGGGATCTTCCGCCAGAATGGGCTCGCGGTGCGTATGGATCGCGGTTTCGGATCGGGCGATACCTTGGTCAAGGTCGCCTCCGGCGCTTATGACATCGGCTTCGCCGACATCAGCGGGGCTGTGAAGTTCAACGCCGAAAACCCCGACAAGCGCCTGGTCTCGATCTACCAGGTGTTTGACCGCACGGCGGCAGCCGTCGTCACCACGAAGCGGTCGGGTATCACGACCGTGCAACAGGTCGCGGGCAAGCGCCTCGGCGCGCCGGAGGGCGAAGGCTCGCGCCTGCTCTTCCCCGCCTTCGCGCGCGCCGCACGCATCGACACCAGCGGCATCCGCTGGACCAGCATGGCCGCCAATCTGCGCGACACCATGCTGATGCAGAACCAGGTGGATGCGGTGACGGGCTTCCTCTTCACGGTCTATTTCAACCTGGTCGGCATCGGCCTGCCGGAAAGCGACATCATCGCCTGGCCCTATGCCGAGAACGGCCTCGACCTCTATGGCAGCGCCGTGGTGGTGCGGGCGGAGTGGCTGGAGCGCAACCAGGACACCGCCCGCGCCTTCGTCCGCTCCTCGATCGAGGGGCTGCGCGCGCTGATCGCCGACCCGACGGCCGGCATGGCCGCGATGAAGCGCCGCGAGGCCCTGTTCGACGAGGCGCTGGAAGCCCGGCGCTGGGCCATGACGCGCGACCGTTCCATCCTGACCCCGAATGTGCGCGCCGGCGGCTTCGGCGTGCTGGACATGGCCCGCGCCGCGACGCTGGTTTCGGTGAATGCCGAGGCCTATGGCATCGCCACCCCGCCGACCGCCGCCAGCATGTTCACCGCGGCCTACCTGCCCGCCGACCGGTCCGTCTGATGCGTCGCATCCTGCGCGGCGGGCGGGTGCTGGCGGCCGATGCGCTATCGGCCCCGCGGGCGGATGTGCTGGTCGAGAACACCCGCATCGCCGCCATCCTGCCGGCCGGCACGGCGGTTGCCGACGCCGAGGTGTTCGATGCCTCGGCCCGGCTGATCATCCCGGGCCTGGTCAACACCCATACCCACGGGCACGGCGGCCTCGCCAAGGGCGCCGGCGACAAGTGGGATCTGGCGGTGTTGCTGGCGCATGGCGCCTGGGCGAACGGTGGGCGGGGGCTGGAGGACAAGCGCCTGTCCACCACGCTGACCGCGGTCGAGATGCTGAAGAAGGGCTGCACCGCGGCCTATGACCTGCCGGGCGAAATCCCGGGGCCGACCCAGGACGGGCTGGACGCGATGGCCGAGGCCTATGTCGCCGTCGGCCTGCGCGCGATCCTGGCACCGATGATCGCCGACCTGACCTTCTACCAGGCGACGCCGGGGCTGATCGAGGCGCTGCCCGAGGGCTTGCGCGAACGCGCGGCGTCCATGCGGGCCAACCCCGCCGAGGCGACGCTGGCCACCATCGGCGCCGTCGCGCAAACCTGGCGGCACGACGCGGCCAATGTGCGCCTGGGCATCGCGCCGACGATTCCGCTGATGGGCACGGATGATTTCCTGCGCGGCTGCCGGGCGCTGGCGCGCGACCATGGCCTGCCGATGCAGACCCATGTGGCCGAGGGCCGCTTCCAGGCCGGGGCCGCGGTCGAGCGCTACGGCAAGACCCTGCTCGCCCATATGGACGAGATGGGCTGCGTCGGGCCGTGGTTCAGCGTGGCGCATGGCGTCTGGCTGACCGACGACGACCTGGCCCTGCTGGCCGAACGCGGCGGCGCGCTGGCGCACAACCCGGGGTCGAACATGCGGCTGGCCTCTGGCATCGCGCCGATCCGCCGCGCGCTGCGGGCGGGGGTGACGGTCGGGCTCGGCACCGATGGCAGCGGGTCCAGCGACAACCAGAACATGTTCGAGGCGATGCGCCTCGCAGCCTTCGCCTCCCGCATCATCGAGAGCGAAAGCGAGGACGACTGGCTCGGCACCGCCGAAACGGTGCAGTTGGCGACGGCGGGGTCGTCGCGGCTGATGGGGCTCGGCGGCTCGGGGCGGATCGAGGTCGGGGCCTCGGCCGATCTTGTGCTGCTGGACCTCGGGCACATCAACTGGATGCCGTTCAACGATGCCGCCAACCAGATGGTCTGGACCGAGGATGGCGCCGCGGTGCGCGACGTGATGATCGGCGGCGACTGGAAGCTGCGTGGCGGCAAGGTGCTGGGGGTGGACGAGGTGAAGCTGGCGCAGGACGCACAGGCCGCGGTGGACCGGCTGTGGTCGGCCAATGCCGCGACGCGCGCCTGGTGCGAGGAGGTGGCGCCCCATGTCGCCTGTCACTGCCGGGGGCTTGCGAAGAAATTCACCGGCGTCACGCGCCTGCTGCCGGCGCATTGAATGAACGGGTTGCTGAACGGCAAGGTCGTCGTCGTCACCGGTCCGGCCAAGGGCATGGGCGCCGCCTGCACGCTGCTGCTGGCCGAACAGGGCGCAGACCTGGCTTTGGTCGGGCGCGACATCGCGGCGATCGAGCCGGTTGCGGCGGAGGCGCGGGCGAAGGGCCGGCGGGCGGAGATTTTCCCGGTCGACCTGCTGCTGCCGGGTTCGGTCGATGCGATGGCGGCCGGGGTGCTGGCTGCCTTCGGCCGCTGCGACGTGCTGGTCAATATCGCCGGCGGGCGCGGGCCGCTGGGCAAATCCTTCTGGGAAACCACGCCGGAGGAATTCGACGAGATTCTGCGCCTGAACGTCACCGGCTGCTTCCTGACCATGCGCGCCTTCGCCCCGGGCATGATCGCGCGCGGGTCGGGCAAGATCGTCAATGTCGGCGGCACCTTTGGGCTGCGTGGACGGGCGGGGCGCGCGGCCTATTCGGCCAGCAAATGGGGGCTGCGCGGGATCACGAAGTCGGCGGCCCTGGAACTCGGGCCGCACGACGTCAACGTGAACTGCGTCTGCCCGGGTATGGTGGAGGGCCCGCGCTTTGAACAGGTGCGCGCGACCATGGCGGTGAAGGACGGCATCAGCGCCGAGGAAGCGCGGAAAAAACACGCCGCCGAATACGCTCTGAAGCGGATCAGCACCGACCAGGATGTCGCCAATGCGGTGCTGTTCCTGGCGACCGACCTGTCGCGCCAGACCACGGG
>JBBRWI010000003.1:0-51793 GCA_038249305.1 Acetobacterales bacterium | reverse complement strand
GCCTAATCCTGCGACACCCACGGCGTGGGCGCGCGCGGCCCGGTTAGCACAGCGGTAGTGCAGCGGTTTTGTAAACCGAAGGTCGGGGGTTCGATCCCCTCACCGGGCATGCGCGCCCTGCCCGCGCGTGAGCATCGCCGCTATCTCCGCCGCCATCGGCATCGCCGGCCCGGCCCCGGGGCGGGTACAGGCGATGGCCGCCGCTGCATTCGCCCGTATCATCGCCGGCGGGAGCGGAAGGCCAAGGGCCAGCGCAGCCACCAGGACCCCGCACCAGCAATCCCCCGCGCCCACCGTATCGATCGCCGTCACCGGAAACGGCGCCGCCAGCACCGCCCCCTGCGCCGTCGCGGCGGAAGCACCCCGCTCCGCCAGGGTCACCACCACGTCGATGCCGAGCGCCTGGTGCAGCGCCGCCGCGTCCGGCGCGCAGCCAAGCCCGGCGCCGAGCCAGGCCGCCTCCGGCTCGTTCACCACCAGAAGATCCAGCGCGCGCAGCACCGCGACCTCCATTGCCGCGGCGGGCGCCAGGTTCAGCACCGCGCGCGCCCCCCGGTCGCGGGCGCGATGGATAAGCAGCGCATTCTCCGCCGCTGGAACCTCCATCTGCAGCAGCAGGATGGTGTGGGGGCCGAGGTCCCCATCGCCGACCTGGTCGGCCCGGACCAAGGCATTGGCACCCATCGATACGGCGATCTGGTTGGCACCGCGATCATCGACGCAGACGGCGGCCAACCCCGTCGGGCGATCGACCACCCGCAACCGGGCCAGATCCACGCCGGCGGCCAGCAGCGGTGCCGTCACGACGTCGGCCGCTGCATCCGCGCCGGTCGCGCCGGCGAAGGCCACTGCCACGCCCTGGCCGCCCCGGGCCGCCGCCAGGGCCTGGTTCGCGCCCTTGCCGCCGGGCAGCATCGCACCCGCCTCCCCCAACACAGTCTCGCCGGGGCGCGGCAAATGCGGCAGGCGGAACACAAGGTCGGCGACGGCAGAGCCGAAGACCAGGACCCGACTGTTCAACGGACGAACCAGCCCGGGCCATCGCGCATTGGCGCAAACCGCGGGGCGCGGCCCGGCGGCATCAGCGCCAGGCCCGGCCGATGACGATGCCGGCAATCAGCGCCATGACCACCAGCGCACCGACCTCGCCAACCAGCGCCACGGCCAGCGGCAGTCCGACGACCAGCAACAACCCGCCCAGGATCGCCCAGCCCCAGCGCCGTAGGATCGGCTGCACGGCCAGGGCCGGGCCGCGCTTGGCCCGGGCGGCGGGGGCCGGCGTCCGGCGCGCGGGGGCGCGGCGCGGCGAGGGTTGCGGCCGCGGTTCAGCCATCATCGCGCCCGAGCGTTTCCATCAATTCGCGCCATTCGCGCTTCGACAGGCCCGAATTGGGCTGGTCCACGGCTTCGCCCGCCAGCATCCGCTGCACGACGCCGAGCATCTGCGCCGACAGCGTGACGGCGCCCAGGCGGTAGTCGGCAAATGCTTCGGCCGACAGCGGCACCCAGGCGCGGACGGTATCCATCATGGCATCCGCATAGACGCGGATTTCGTACTGGGCATGGGCATCCGCGCGCAGCGACAGGAACTGGAACAGGTTGTGCAGATCGGTCTTCCAGTACCACTGCGTATAGGTGTTCAGGGTCAGGTTCATCCGCGCCAGTTCGCGCGCAAGCCCCGTGTGGGACGGGTCGGCCGGCGAGCCGTCCGGCGCCTCGTTCAGCATGTCGATGTAATTGTCGTAGGTGCGCGTCGCATCGTCGCGCAGCAGCGCCAGCACGCGGTCGGCCTCGGCGCCCTGCAGCACCGCGCCACGCCCCTGGCGGTTGGATGACGATTGCGCGGCCAGGGCGGCCGGGGCGGGCAAGTAGAACTCGCGATCCAGGATCGAGTAGCGTGCCGAGATTTCGTTCACATTCGCAGTGCGATGCCGGATCCATTGCCGCGCAACGAAGATCGGCAGTTTCACATGATATTTGATCTCGCACATCTCGAACGGCGTCGAATGGCGGTGGCGCATGAGGTAGCGGATAAGGCCGCGATCCTCGTTGGCGGCGCGGGTGCCACGGCCATAGGACACGCGGGCCGCCTGCACCACGGCGGCGTCGTCGCCCATGTAGTCCACGACCCGCACAAAACCGTGATCCAGCACCGGCAGGGCGCGGAACAACAGGGCCTCCAGCGCGGGCACGGTTGGGCGCCGGGTTTCGGCCAGGCTGGCGCGGGCCGCCGCGACCTCGTCTTCCTGCTCCACCGTCAAGCTCATGCCGTCTTCCCCGCGCCCATTCACACCTCTGCGATAGAACAATCCGGCACGCAGGGGGAGGGCGGGCGACGCGGGCTGCGTGCAAATTCAGGACCCCCCATCGTTGGGGATACAACAACGACGCCGCAACCCCTCGAAAACCGTCCCGGGGTGTGATATGTGGCTTCGGCCGGTTCGCCGGATATGGCGATAAACGCCGCGTGGCATAAGCGTTGTGGACCCGGGGGCAGTGCCCGGCGCCTCCACCATCCTGGCAAAGCCCTTTATCGGGGGCGGCCGTGTGGGGGCGAAACAGGCTCGACACGCGCGGTAAAGACGCGGTTTTCGTTCGGTATGGCTCCGCCGCAATGGGCCATTCACAAGTGCCAACGATAACAGCCGTGAGGCTGTGGCGCTCGCTGCCTAGGAATAGGTAAGCGCGGTTCGGGGGGCACCGGGCAACAGAAGCCCCCCACTTTTCGGCCAACCCCTCCGCGCAATCGGGGGGAAATGGCAAGGTAGGACTTTGAACCACGACGTTCTCGTAGAGAAAGGCGGCACATGAGCGTCGACACCACCCAAGCGACCGAAAGCCTGCTGCCCTATGATGCCTGGACCGAGGAGGCGAGCCGCGAGGTGATGATCCGCGCGCTGGAACACGGCGCCAAGCATGGCCTGCCCGGCGAGCACCATTTCTACGTCACCTTCCAAACCACCCACCCCGGCGTGAACATCCCGGGCCACCTGCGCGCCCGGTATCCGGTCGAGATGACCATCGTCCTGCAACACCAGTTCTGGGACCTGAAGGTCGATCGCAAGGCCAAGTTGTTCTCCGTCGGGCTGTCCTTTGGCCAGGTGCCGTCCATCCTGGTCGTGCCTCTGGCCGCCGTCACCGCGTTCTGGGACCCCTGCGTGCGAATCGGCCTGCGCTTCAGCAGCGAAGCCACGGCCGGGCCGACCGGCGTGGACGCCGAACCAGAGCCCATGCCCGCCCCGACCGAGGACGAAGCCAAGCCGCAGGTCGTCCAACTCGACGCCTTTCGCCGCAAGCCGGTCCGGGACTGAACTGGCGCGCGGCTATTCCAGCCGGGCCCCCGCCGCCCGCAGGATCGGCCCCCATTTGGTGTATTCGGCCTGCACCATGGCCGCCATCGCCTCGGGCGGCACCGGCTCGACCAGTTCGAAACCCAACTCGGTCAGGCGGCGGCGAAAGGCCTCGTCAGCCAGCATCGCCCGCGTCACCTCCCACATCCGGGCGATGATGGGCGCCGGTGTGCCGGCCACGGTCGCGACCCCGAACCAGGTCTGCATCTGATAGCCGGGCACCCCCGCCTCGACCATCGTCGGCACGCCGGGCAGGAAGGGCGATGCGGCGGCCGAGGTCACCGCCAACGCCCGCAAGCTGCCGCCCCGCACACCCCCGAGGATGGTCGAGATATTGTAGAAGGCGAAATCCACCTCCCCGGTGGTGGCCGCCAGGATGCCCTGCGGCGCCCCGCGATACGGCACATGGGTGAACTCCACCCCCGCCATCTGCGCCAGCATCGCGGATGAAACGTGATGCGTGGTCCCGACCCCGCCCGAGGAATAGGTCAGCCGCCCCGGCGCCACCCGCGCCGCCGCCAGCACATCGGCCAGGCTGCGGAACGGGCTGTTGGCGCGAACCACCAGCGCGTTCGACACGCCGGCCAGGGTGGTGATGAAGGCGAAATCCCGCAGCGGGTCGTAGCGGAGCGCCGGATAGATATGCGGGTTGAAGGCGACCGAGGTCTGCCCCAGCAGCGCCGCCGTGTGTCCGTCCGGGGCGGCGCGGGCGACCTGTTCCAAGGCCAGCGTGCCATTGGCCGCGGGGCGGTTTTCGACCACGACCTGCGCCGGCAGCCGGGCGGCCCATTGCTCGGCGACCAGGCGGGCCATGATGTCCACCGAGGATCCCGCCGCCAGGGGCGCCACCATCGTGATGGTGCGACTGGGCCAGCCCGGGGCCTGGGCCTGGGCCTGGGCCCCGCTTGGCATCAGGGCCGGGATGGCGAGCAGGTGGCGGCGCTGCATGGGGGCTCTCCTCAACGCGGGATCAGGTAGATCGGGCTGGACCAGGCGACGGCACCATCCTCGAAGACCGCGCGCAGGAACAGCGCGTTGTCGGCATCGGGCCGCAGCGGCACGTCGCGCGCAAGACGCAGCGCGGTCTGCGGGTTGTCATCCGCCAGGCGATAGACCCGCAGGCCCCGGCCAAGCCCGCCGCAGTCCCAGCGCCGGTCCACAGCCCCGATCGCGGCGATCGGCAGGGTCGCGGTGACGAGGTTGGTCGCGATGTGCAGGTCGCCCTCCACGCCATCGTCGAGCAGCGCCTCGAACCCCTGCGCGCCGCCGGTGGTGACGCCGTGGAAGTCCAGCCGTTCGGCCGATGCGGCGAAGCGATGATCCTGGTTCCAGCGATTGATCGGCCGCACCCCCGACCAGCCATTGCCGGTCAGGCTGACCGACCCGTCCCAGAAGGTTTCACGCCCACGCCCGCGGTATTCGCTGCCCTCCCACATCACCCGGATGCGGCGCGCGCCGGCCGGGCAGTCCGGGCGCCAGGTCTCCAGCACCTCGGTCCGGTTCATCAGGGTGACGCGCTCAATGGGGCTGGCCGCCTGGATATCCAGGCTGAAGCGGGCGACGGGGTCGGTGACGCCGGCCAGGATATCGCCCATCATCGCGTGCCGGGTGCGGCTGGTCGAAGCACCACCCAGGGCCGGATCGTCGATATGCGCCGCGGCCTCGGTCGCCAGGGTCACGCGCGTGTCGAGGAACACCCGCGTGGCATTGGTGGTGGCGTAGTGGTGGCGTCGCACGAGCGCATCGAAAATCCCGGCGCGGTCGAGTTTTTCGGCCAGCAGGCAGGTCAGCCCGCCATAGGAGCCGAATTGCGACCCGCCGGGATGCGAGGCCCCCTGCCGCCCCTTGTGCCCGTCGGAATTGGCGACGATGCCGACCCGGGCGCCCACCGCAAAGGCATCCTCCAGCAACCAGTCGAAGGTGCCCCAGTCGCTATGCACCTCGACCGCCCGTTCCAGCGCGCGGTCATGCGCGAAGTGCAGGTTGGCGTAGCGCCCGCCGACATGCGGGACGCAAAGCACAGGCTTGCCCTCGGCCTTCAGTGCCGCGTGGAGTTCGCGGGCATCCAGCGCATCGGTCGCGGCATCGGCCAGGTCCTCGACCAGCGCGTGGCAGGACCGGCGGATGGTGCGGCCCTGGTCGGGGAAGATCACGTTGCGGTCGCCGCCGAGCGCGGTATTCCCCGACCATTCGTAGCCCGGCAGGAAGACGAAGCGGCCGGCTTCGTCGAAGGCGGCAAACACCGCATTGAAATGCGCCCAGGCCGCCGCCGTCACCTGGAAATCATTGGCCTGGTGGCAGATCGCATCGACCCCGGCAAGATCGCGGGCATAGGTCGCCAGTTGCACGATATTGCCGCTGCCGACCGATTCGCCCGATTGCCCATGCAGGTCGGCCCAGAAGGGCAATAGCCCGGCATCGGCGATACGCAGCGGGTTGGAGGCGACAAGGACGCGCCCGGCGTCGTCCAGCCAGTCGATCCGCAAGGCGTCGGTGGCGGCCGCGGTCAGCCCCTCGATGCGATGGGCGCGGGCGCCGGCCGGCCAGTCGAAGGTTTCCGGCAGGCCCGCCACCGGCGCACTGGCCCGCAGATGGACCCGGCCGCCCAGCCCGGCCGAGGGATTGCCCCAGGCGTCATCCGCCCGCAGCAGCAGCGCGAAGGTGTCTCCAGGCCGGCGCAGGGTCGGCAGGAGGGCGCGATGGGCCAGGGGCGCGCCGGGCAGCACCCGCACCCCCGGCTGCCCCGTCAGCAGCGCCCAATTGCAGGTGGCAAACACGTCGGCCAGCACCAGGAAGCGGAACGGGTCCTCGCAATAGGTCTGCATCCGCAGGCCGGGCGATCCGCCGCGCCGGTCGCCCAGCCGGATGGTCAGCGTATCGCCGGGCGACAGGAACCCCCGCACGACGGTGATGGTGAGGGTCCGCGACCAGGGCCGCATCGCCAGTTTCGGATCGAAGGACAGCGACACCAACGCACCGTTGGAGGCCTCGGCCGAGACATAGTTCGCGGCCTTGGGGTCGGTGAATTGCGGCCGCGCGACATCGCTGACCTGGCGGGTGCAGATACGCAGCGACCCGGTATCGTCCATGCCGAACCGCCCGGCGGTGAAGACCAGGGTGAAGGACGCATGCGACCCGGCGATCACCTCCGCGGCCTCGACCAGCGCCACACTGCCGATCTCGGCCGCGCGGTAATCGGTGAAATGCGCGGTATGGCCGGGGTGGGCGTCGGGGATGGCGAGATGGAGCGGGAGATCGGCGGTCGGCATGGCGCCCCACGGGTGTTGCGGGGACAAGGCTAGGGACGAAGCCGGTCCCGGGGCAAGGAGGCGTGACCACGCGGCCCGGCCGCGCTACACGGCCGCATCCGCGTAGGGAAGCATCGCCATGACCCCGCCCCTGGACCACGCAGCCGCCCCGGCCGGCCGGCCCGACACCTTCCGCTACAGCCCGATGTTCCCGCTGGGCCAAGACACCACCCCCTACCGGCGCCTGGCCATCGATGGCGTCTCGACCATCACCGTCGAGGGCCGGATGGTGCTGAAGATCGCGCCCAAGGCGCTGGAGGAACTTGCCTTCGCCGCCTGCCGCGATGTCTCCCACCTGCTGCGCCCGGCGCATCTGGCGCAGTTGCGCCTGATCCTGGACGACCCGGAGGCCTCGGCCAACGACCGCTTCGTCGCGCTGGACCTGCTGAAGAACGCCAATATCGCCGCCGGTGGCGTGCTGCCGATGTGCCAGGACACCGGCACCGCCATCGTCTCCGGCAAGAAGGGCCAGCGCGTCTGGGTCGAGGGCGATGAGGAGGAGGCGCTGAGCTACGGCGTCCATCGCACCTATACCGAGACCAACCTGCGCTACAGCCAGATGGCGCCGATCACGATGTGGGAGGAGCAGAACACCGGCAACAACCTGCCGGTGGAGTTCCAGATCCTGGCCGCCCCTGGCGAACACCACGCCGATGAGATGCACCTGATGTTCGTGCTCAAGGGCGGCGGTTCGGCCAACAAGACCTTTCTCTACCAGCAGACGCGGGCGGTGCTGAACCGGCCGAAACTGCTCGCCTTCCTGGAGGAGAAGATCAGGACACTGGGGACCAGCGCCTGCCCGCCCTATCACCTTTCGATCGTGATCGGCGGCACCTCGGCCGAGTTCACGCTGAAGACGGTCAAGTTGGGCAGCACCAAGTACCTCGACGCGCTGCCGACCGAAGGCTCGCTCGCGGGCCATGCCTTTCGCGACCTGGCGCTGGAAAAGGACGTGCATGCGCTGACCCAAAACCTCGGCATCGGCGCGCAGTTCGGCGGCAAGTATTTCTGCCACGACGTGCGGGTGATCCGCCTGCCGCGGCATGGCGCATCGCTGCCGATCGGCATCGGCGTTTCGTGTTCGGCGGACCGCCAGATCAAGGCCAAGATCACCCCCGCGGGCGTGTTCCTGGAACAGTTGGAACACGACCCGGCGCAATACCTGCCCGAGCATACCGACGACATCCTGGGCGGCGATGTGGTCAACATCGATCTGAACCGGCCGATGGCCGACATCCGCGCCGCCCTGTCGCAGCACCCGGTCAAGACGCGCGTGTCGCTGACCGGCACCATCGTCGTCGCCCGCGACATCGCGCATGCGAAATTGCAGGAACGGCTCGATGCCGGCCTGGGGCTGCCGCAATACCTCAAGGACCACCCGGTCTATTACGCGGGCCCGGCCAAGACGCCGGCCGGCTTTGCGACGGGCAGTTTCGGCCCGACCACGGCCGGGCGGATGGATTCCTATGTCGAGGCCTTCCAGGCCGCCGGCGGGTCCTTGGTCATGCTGGCCAAGGGCAACCGCTCGCGGGCGGTGCTGAACGCCTGCAAGACCTATGGCGGGTTCTACCTCGGCTCGGTCGGCGGCCCGGCGGCCCGGCTCGCGCAAGACTGCATCCGCAAGGTCGAGGTCCTGGAATATCCCGAATTGGGCATGGAGGCGGTGTGGCGGATCGAGGTCGCGGACTTCCCGGCCTTCATCGTGATGGACGACAAGGGCCATGATTTCTACGAGGGGCTGGAATGACCGGCTTTCGCTTCGACGTCGTGCTGGCCGGCAATGAACCCGGCATGCTGATCACCGAGTTGGTGGAACTGGACGGCATCCCCGCCATCGGCCACCGGCTGCGGGTGCGGTTGAAACGGGATGCGGGGCCGGTGGACGTGGACTTCGTGATCGCCGGGATCACCTGGTTCCACGCGCCGTCGAACATGTCGAAATCGGGGTTGCTGGTCCTCGGCGGGTCGCGCGCGTGACACGGCGCCGCATCTCCTCCGGCTCCGTCTTCGAGGAGCAGATCGGCTATTCCCGCGCCGTGGTGGATGGCGGGCATGTCTGGGTCTCCGGCACCACAGGCTATGACTACGCGGCCATGACCATCGCCCCGGATGTGGTGGCCCAGGCCGAACAGTGTTTCGCCAATATCGCCGCCGCCCTGCACGAGGCCGGTGCCAGCCTGGATGATGTGGTGCGCGTGCTTTTCATCCTGCCCGACCGCGCCGACTGGCAGCCCTGCTGGCCCGTCATCCGCGCGCATCTGGGCCGCGCGCGCCCTGCCTCCACCCTCATTCACGCCGGGCTGATGTCCGATGCCATGCGCATCGAGATCGAGGTCACCGCCCGGCTGCCCGAGAAGGACACCGCCTGATGCGTTTTGCCGTCGATCGCCTGGACCACCTGGTCATCACCTGCCGCGACGTGGAGATTTCGGCCAGTTGGTACGCCCGCGTGCTCGGCATGGAGCGCGAGGAATTCGGCGAGGCCCGCCGCACCGCGCTGAAATTCGGCGGCCAGAAGATCAATCTGCGGCCGCAGGCCGCGAGCCAGCAGGATTGGTGGTCAGGCGCCTCGGCCGCCCCCGGCACGCAGGACCTGTGCTTTGTCGTGACCGTCACGGCCGAGGATGTGGTCCAACAATTGCGCGACTGCGGCGTGGAGGTCGCCCTGGGGCCGGTGTCCAAGGCGGGCGCGCTGGGGCCGATCACCTCGGTCTATTGCCGCGACCCGGATGACAACCTGGTGGAGATCGCCAGCTACGGCGACCGTTTCTCCGATTAAGGTTGCGGGGCCGCGCGGCGCACCGCGGTGCGCCCGTTCGGGCCAGCCCCTGCCATCCGGGGGTCGGCCGGCCCGTCGCCGCAGATGCACGCGTGGCGGCGGTCCTGTTCAGAAGTGACGGGAATCGTGCGTGAGGCTGGCTGCACCACATGGATGTCACCATATTTTACAGCCCGCGGTGAACGGCTGCAAAAACCCGCACAAGTATTTGATAATTATCAAATATTTATTCGGCACAAGGTTTGCTAATCGTTGTGAGGGCGATGTCCATCCCGGCACCAGCCCAGCCAGACACGAGGACCTTGACCATGACATCCTTGCGCAAAATTGCCCTGGGAGCGCTTTTCGCCCTCGGCACCAACATCTCGGCAAACGCTGCACTGCTGAACACAACGGTAACGATCGAGATATACCAGGGGCCCGGTGGCGGCCTGGTCACCTCGCCCGGCGTGCAGGCCGTGAACACCAACCCGCTGATCGCGCCCGCGAGCCTGCTCGATACCGTCACCTACACCGGGGACATCAACTTCCTCCTCCCGGCTGGCGGGACGAACTCGATCGGCGCCTTCCTCGCTTCCGCGGGCGGCCTCGTGGTCGGGCTCGACGCTCCGGTGGCGGCGACGCTGCTCAGCGCCGGTGGGTTCGGCACCACGACCGTGCTGCGCGTCCTCGGTACGGCAGCCTCCTTCTTCTCCGGCGATATCGTGCATGACGACGGCATCGGCCTGTACCAGGGCGGCCTGCTGGTGACTCCGGCCGGCTCGACCGCGCCGACCACACCGGTTTCCACCCCCTATGCGCTTTCGGCCGGCGCTTATGAGCTGATCTATGTCGCGGCGAACAACCTGCCCGAGCAGCTGATCGTGAACGTGCCGGAACCCGCCAGCCTCGCCCTGTTCGGCGCCGGTCTGCTGGGCCTCGCCATGGCGCGTCGCCGCCGCGACGCGGCCTGATCGCGCAGCACATCCCAGAATGGGGCGCCCCAGCCGGGGCGCCCCATTTTCTGCACAGGGCCGGGCGGCCAGCCCTTTGCCAAACGCGCCGGCCTTTTCATGTTGCCCGCATGGACAGCCAAGATCTGCGCATGCGCCACCACAACGCCCCCGGGCCAGCCCGCGATCCGCCGGCATGACCGGCGCCCATCTGGAAAAGCGCAGCCTCAGCCTGTCAGGGCACCGCACGTCGGTGGCACTTGAGCCGGCGTTCTGGGCGGCCCTGCTGCGGATCGCCGCGGCCCGCGGCCGCAGCCTCCAGGCGCTGGTCGCCGAGGTGGATGCGGCGCGCATCGAATCCGGCGTGCCCCTGACCTCCGCGCTGCGCCTGCTGGCCCTGCGCGACGGGCGGTGACGGTATCAGTCGCGCTCAGCCCGCCAGCGCGTCCAGGCAGCGATCTCCGCCACCCGGGCCGGGGCTTCCAGCGATCCGGCCAGCCTTAGCCCGGCCTCCGGCCCCGCTCGGGTCGGCACCGCGACCTGCAGGTCGATCGACCCGCGCGACAGGTCCACCACGCCCGCCGCGCTGGCCGTCGCGCCGCCCTCGGCCACCAGCCGCGCGCCGGTCAGGGTGGCGCGCCCGGCTTCGATCCGCAGGCCGGCATCCAGGCGTTCGATGGTCGTAGCCCCGGTCAGCAACCCGCGGCGCAGGTCCACAGCGGCCTGTTCCTGATCCGGCAAGGCCGCGGCGGCGACCACCGCCGGCACGTCGATCCCGCCCAGCAGCCCCGCCGAGACCGCCATCTGCACCTGCCCCGACAGCGTGGCCAGCAGGGCCGCGGGCGCGCTGCCCTCGGCCGTCAGGCTGGCCTCGACGACGATCTGCCCGGCGGTGACATCAAGCGGCAGGTCGAACAACGGCGCCGCGATGGCCGCCCCCGCCAGGCGCATCTCCATCGCCAGGCGCGGCACCGCCCCGGCCTCGATCCGTACTTGCCCCGACAGCGCGCCGCCGGCGACGCGGGCCTGGGTCATGTCGATGCTGGCCGCGCCATTGGCCAGGCGCAGCGCGATTGTCGGCTGTTCCAGCAGCGGCAGCCCTGGCACCTCGACGCGTGCGGCCCGCAAGGCGATCTCGGCGTCCCAATCGCGCAGCCAGCCCAGCGGCAAGGGGGCGGTCGCGCGCGGCGCCACCCGCGGCAGCGGCAGGCGTTCGGCCATCAACCGCGCGGTCAGCCGCGGCCGCGGCCCATCCAGTGCGATCGCCCCCTGGCCGGATAGGCGCAGGTCGCCCGCCACGAGTTCAAGCCGTTCCGAGGAAATCCCCTGCCGCCCCGCAATCACCTGCGCGACCACCGACAGCGACCCCGCACCCAGCCAATCATTCCACAGGTCGGGCATCCCGTCGGGGCCAGGGCCAAAAACCTCCGACAGCAGCCGCGGCGCGCCGGGGTGGCGCAGGGTCATGCTGCCGTTGACGCGGACGGCCGGCAGGTCGAGCACCGCCTGCGTCTCCAGCCGCAACTCGCCAAGCTCGGCCGCAAGCCGCAGCGCAACCGCCTCGGCCGGCCCACCGCCGGTCAGGCGCAGGGTCAGGGGCAGCGCCGCGAGCCGGCTGTCGTGCAGCCAGAACGCCGGCATGAGGCCGAACACCCCCTCGGCCCGCGCCGCCGAGGCTTCGAGCGAGACATCCTGGAACCGCATGGCCGGCGCCAGCGCCAGCGACCCCGACAGGATGGCATCCGCCCCCGCCACCCGCGCCGTGGCCCGGCGCAGGGTCACCCGCCCCTGGTCCAGTGCCGCATCCAGCGCCAGGCGCTCCACCCCGCCCTGGCGCCAATCCAGCGCCGCCGCATCCAGCCGCAGGTTGGCATCGAAGCCCGACAGCGCGTCGCGCCATGCGACCTGGTCCCAATCGACGGGCAACAGCCCATCGAGCGACAGCCGATCCAAGGTCAGTCCGACGCCGATCGCCGGCCGCGCTCCGAAACGCCAGATCCCGGCACCGGAGACCTGCGTCCCATCCAGCGTGGCGAGCAGTTCCGGCACCTCGGCCTGGGCCTCGTCCCAGACCAGGCGGAACCGCCCATCGGCCTGGCGCAGGCGGGCCGGGTCGGTCGCCCCGATCGGGGCGCCGAGGGCGGCCAAGGTGCCGCGCAGGTCGGGGGCGGTGAAGCGCACCGCCAGTTCCAGCCGCGTCCCCGCATTGGCGCCGGCGATCTCCACCTCCGCCTCGCCCGGCAGCAGCACGGCGACATCGGTCAGCACCAGCCGGTCGCCATCGAGCGCTGCCGCCCCGCGCAGGCGGCGCAGGCCGACGCCACGAAAGGTCGCGGCCTCGGCCGACAGATCGACCGACAGCGGCAGTCCGGCGCGCTGGGCCGAGGCCCCGGCCCGGAGCGCGCCCGCCCAGGCATCGAGGTCGAGCCGGGCCGCCGCCAGGGCGATATCCAGCCGCGGCGATGGGGACAGCCGCAGCGCCACGGCGCCGCGCGACGCGGCGCCCTGGAAGTCGAGGTTCAGATCCTCCAAAGCCAGCAGGTCGCCCCCGGCGGTCAGCCGGGCGGTCGCGCGGAACGCACCGGGCGGGGTCGGCAGCAGCACCGACAGGTCGGGGCCGGCCGCCTCGATCCGGCCCTCGAACCCGCCCTCCGGCTGCAGGATCCCGCGCCCGGACAGCGACGCCCCGGCAACGGCCAGGCTGATGTCCAGCGGGGCGATCGCATCCCAGCCGGCCCGACCCAGGGTCGCACCGAACCGCACCGGCAGGCTCTGCCAGACAAAACCGCCTTCGAAGCGCAGCGCCTCGGCGACCCCGCCGGTGGTCAGGCGGCCGGCAAACCCCTCCAGCGTCAATTCGCCGATACGCAGGCGGCCATCCTCGATCCGCGCTTCCAGCACGGTCAGCCAGGCGGGCGGGCGAAGGGCCGGAACCGTGGCGGGCGGCCAGGCGATGCGCAGGTCCACGCCCGACAGCACGATTTCCCGTGGTTCGATCTGCTTGGCGAGCAGCGCCGGCAGGGCGACGCGCAAGCGCAAAGTGCGCGCGGTGAGCGTAACATCCTCGGCGCCGTCATCGCCGCCGATGACGATGCCCTCGGCCTCGATCTGTGGATGCGGCAGCAGTACCAGGCGGATCGGGCCGGTGATGGTGACCGGACGGCCGAGGCGCGCGGCGGCGAGATCGGCGATGGTGGATCGCCAGGGTTCCCAGTCCAGCAGGCGTGGCACGCCCCATAGCGCCGCCACCAGGCAAAGGCCGACCGTGGCGAGGATGAGGAGGCTGCGCTGCATGCTGCTTCCCCGAAGCACCGCCTGTGATTCAGCGCAACCTTTGTTGTGCGGCCAAGGCGGCGGTCAGGCTGGGCCCCAGCCGCCGCCGCCCGGGGTTTCCAGCCCCAGAATATCGCCTGCCGCGAGCATCGCCTGGTCCCGACCACCCAGAGGTTGCAGGCTGCCGTCCACGCGCTCCACCCATTGCCGGCCGGCTGCGCCATTCGCACCGCCGTGCAACCCGTGCGGCGGGACCTCACGCCGGCTGCCGACCACGATCGCCTGCATCGGCTTGAGGAAGCGTATCCGCCGCCGGCAGCCATCCCCGCCGTGCCATGCGCCGGCGCCGCCCGAACCGCGGCGGATGGAGAATTCCTCCAGCCGCACCGGATAGCGCATTTCCAGGATTTCGGGGTCGGTCATGCGGGTATTGGTCATGTGCGTCTGCACTGGCCCGGCACCATTGAAGCCCGGTCCGGCGCCGGTGCCGCCGCAGACGGTTTCGTAGTACTGCACGTCATCATCGCCAAACAGCAGGTTGTTCATCGTCGCCTGCGCGCTGGCGCAGGCATCGAGCGCCGCGAGCAGCGCGTTGCAGGTGACCTGGCTGATCTCGGTATTGCCCGCGACCACCGCTGCGCCGGGGTTGGGCGACAGGAACGAGCCCGGCGGTACGATCAGCGTCAGCGGCTTGAGGCAGCCATCGTTCAACGGCAGGTCGCCGCCGACCAGGGTGCGGAAACAGTAGAGCACGACGGCGCGGCAGACGGCCTCCGGCGCGTTGAAGTTGCCCGGGCGCTGCGGCCCGGTGCCGGTGAAATCGACCGTGGCCGCGCGCGCCGCGCGATCGACACGCACGGCGACGCGCAAGGGCGTGCCGTCATCCAGCGTGGTCGCGAAGGCGCCGTCCTCCAGGCGGTCGAGCACGCGGCGGACGCTTTCCTCGGCATTGTCCATGACGTGGCCCATGTAGGCCTGGACGACCGGCAGCCCCCAGTCGGCGACGGCGCGGCGCAGGCCCTGCGCGCCGGTCTCGTTCGCGGCGACCTGGGCCTTGATGTCGGCGACGTTCACATCGGGACTGCGGGCGGGGTAGCGGGCGGCGGCGAGCAGCGCGCGGAATTCGGCCTCGCGGAAATGGCCCTGCGCCACCAGCAGGAAATCGTCGATGACGACGCCCTCCTCCTCCAGCGTGGTCGATTGCGGTGGCGTCGATCCGGGGGTCAGGCCGCCGATATCGGCATGGTGGCCGCGCGACCCGGCGAAGAACAGGATGGTCTGCCCGGCCTCGTCGAAGACCGGGGTGATGACGGTGATGTCGGGCAGATGGGTGCCGCCGTTGAAGGGGTTGTTCAGCGCGACGGCATCGCCGGGGCGCAGGGTCTTTCCGCGGCTGGCGATGACTGTCCGCACGCTCTGGCCCATTGCGCCGAGGTGTACCGGGACATGGGGCGCATTGGCGATCAGCGCGCCGTCGGCGGAAAAGATCGCGCAGGAAAAATCCAGGCGCTCCTTGATGTTCACGCTTTGGCTGGTGTTCTGCAGCACGGCGCCGGTTTCCTCGGCGATGGCCATGAACAGGTTGTTGAACAGTTCCAGCAGCACCGGGTCCGGGCGGGACGGATCGGCGACGCGCAGCGCAGCGCTGGCACCGACCTTGCGCAGGATCATGTGGTTCAGCGCCGTCACCTCGGCCTGCCAGCCGGGTTCGATGACCGTGGTGGCATTGGCTTCGCGGACCAGGGCCGGGCCGTCGATGCGATCGCCCGCCAGCAGTTCGGTGCGATCATAGACGGGGGCCTGATGCGCGGCACCGGCGGTATAGAGCGGTATGCGATCGACCGGCGCCGGCGCGGCACCGGCGGGGCGCGCCGCCAGCGCAGGCTCCGAGACGGCATCACCCGGAAAAACCGTCTCGACCACCGCGGCTTCGACCACCACCGCGCGGCCGGGGCTGGCGAAACCGAAGCGGGCGCGGTGCAGGGCGGTGAAGTCGGCCTCGATCGCGCCGGCCGGCAGCACCAGCACCGCATCGGTGCCGGCGTAGCGCAGATGCAGCCGATGGTGGGCCACAAGCCGGGCCGGGTCGGCGCCTTGGGCGGCCAGGGCAGCGCGGCCTTCGGCCTCAAGCCGCGCATAGACGCCCGGCAGCAGCGCCAGCGCCTCGGCCAGCGGGCGTTCCACCGGCGCCTCGCGGATCACGCCCTGGTCGGCAAGACCCATGCCATAGGCCGAGAGCACGCCGGCGAAGGGGTGCAGGAACACCGCCTCCATGCCGAGTTCATCGGCGACCAGGCAAGCGTGCTGCCCGCCGGCGCCACCGAAGCAGGCGAGCGCATGGCGGGCCGCATCATGCCCCTTTTGCAGCGAGACCTGGCGGATCGCGGCGGCCATATTGGCGACGGCGATACGCAAGAACCCCTCGGCGACGTCGCGCGGGTCGGTGCCGGGGCCGATCCTTTCGGCCAGGGCCGTAAATTTTTCGGCCACGACCGCGGCATCGAGCGGCTGGTCGCCATCCGGCCCGAAGATCGACGGGAAATGGGCGGGCTGCACCTTGCCGACCATCACATTCGCATCCGTGACCGTCAGCGGCCCGCCGCGGCGGTAGCAGGCGGGGCCGGGCACCGCACCCGCGCTGTCCGGGCCGACGCGGAACCTGGCGCCGTCGAAATGCAGGATGCTGCCGCCGCCCGCCGCGACGGTGTTGATCGCCATCATGGGCGCGCGCATCCGCACGCCCGCGACCACGGTTTCAAAGGCGCGTTCGTATTGCCCGGCATAGAGCGCGACATCGGTGCTGGTGCCGCCCATGTCGAAGCCGATGATCTTGTCGAACCCGCCCATGGCGGCGGTGCGGGCGGCGCCGACGATGCCGCCCGCGGGGCCGGACAGGATCGCATCCTTGCCCTGGAACGCCCGCGAATCGGCCAGCGCGCCGGACGACTGCATGAACAGCAGCGACACGCCCGGCAGTTCGGCCGCGACCTGATCGACATAGCGCCGCAGGATGGGCGACAGATACGCATCCACCACCGCCGTATCGCCGCGCGGCACGATGCGCGGCAGGGCCGAGGCCCGGTGCGACAGCGTGACCTGGGTGAAGCCGATGGCGGTCGCGATGGCGCCGATGCGGCATTCGTGGTCGGGAAAGGCCCAGGCGTGCAGCAGCACGATGGCGACGGCGCGGATGCCGGCGGCGTGGGCGGCCAGCAGCGCGGCGCGGGCGGCGGCTTCGTCCAGCGGTTCGATCTCGGCGCCGTCGGGACCGATGCGGCCGCCGATTTCGGCGACGGCCTCGTGCAGCAGCGACGGCAGTTTCACCTCCAGGTCGAACAGCCGCGGCCGCGCCTGATTGCCGATCCGCGCCAAGTCGGAAAAGCCGCGGTTGGTGAGCAGCAGAACCCTTTCGCCGCGGCGTTCCAGCAGGGCGTTGGTGGCGACGGTGGTGCCCATCTTCACCGCCTCGATCGGCGGCAGCGGGTCGGCGGGGCCCAGGCCCAGGATGCGGCGGATGCCGGCGACGGCGGCATCGGTGTAGCGGCCGGGGTCTTCGCTGAGCAGCTTGGCGGTGGACAGGCGGCCATCCGGATGCCGCGCCACGATGTCGGTGAAGGTGCCGCCACGGTCGATCCAGAACTGCCAGGGGGCGGGCTGGATCGGGGCCATGGGCGGGGTCCTTTGGGGCGGCTGGGGGCGGCGGACGCCGGGCTACCGCCGGCGCACCCAGATCGTGACCATCATCACAACGACCAGGATGATCACCCCGGTCCGGTGCTGCGCGATCCAATCCAGGGCTTGTTCCAGCGGCATGGCGCCCTCCTGGCCTCATGCTGTAGGGCGCGGCGCGGGCGGCGGCAATTCCCGGCGTGGCTGGGAAAACCTCCGCGCAACCAGGCGCCGATTGCCCGACTTCGTGCTATCGGCACTGCAAGCGAAGCAGGAACCGCGTCAACTTGGGCATCTGGGGCAAGATCATCGGCGGGGCGGCGGGCTTCCTCATGGGCGGCCCGGCCGGGGCTGTGATGGGCGCCTCGCTCGGCCATGTCGCCGATTCGGGCAAGATGGGTGGCGGCGGCGTGCCGCGCCCGGCGGACCTCGCGGCCCTGCTGGGCAACAAGGAAACCTTGTTCGCGGTCGCGGTGGTCGTGCTGTCGGCCAAGCTCGCCAAGGTCGATGGCGCTGTGAAGCGGGAGGAGATCGCGGCCTTCCGCGCGCAATTCCGCATCCCCGAGGAAAACCTGCGCGAGGTCGGCCGCCTGTTCGACCAGGCACGGGAGAATGCGACGGGGTTCGAGCCCTTCGCCGACCGCCTCGGCCAGGCGTTTGCCGACAATCAGGCGCTGCTGGAGGATGTGCTGCATGCGCTGTTCGCCGTCGCCCGCGCGGACGGCCCGGCCAATCGCGGCGAACTCGGCTTCCTGGCGACCGTCCACACCCGCTTCCGGCTGCCGGCCGCAGCCTGGGACCGGGCCGTCGGCGGCGCGCCGCACGGCATGCCGCGCGAGGTCGATGCGGTCGATGCCTATGCCGTGCTGGGTGTCGCCAAGGACGCGCCGGACGAGGCGATCCGCGCCGCCTGGCGCCGCCTGATGCGCGACCACCACCCGGACAGCCTGGCGGCGCGCGGCGTGCCGGAAGCCTTTGCCAAGCGCGCGACCGACAAGGTGGCCGCGATCAACGCCGCCTGGGACCGCATCAAGCGGGCACGGGGCCTGTAGTGGCCAGCGGCCCCAGGCACGTGGCCGCAAGCGCGGGCTTGGGGGACCGCATCAAGCGGGCACGGGGCCTTTGATCCCCGCCCCCTCCCCCAACCACGACGCCCGCGACACGCCCGTCGATATGCTGATCCTGCACTACACCGACATGCCGACGGGGGCCGCGGCCATCGCCCGCCTGCGCGACCCGGCGGCAAAGGTCTCGGCGCATTACGTGGTCGAGGAGGATGGCGCCGTCTTCGCCCTGGTGCCCGAGGACCGCCGTGCCTGGCATGCCGGCATCTCCCATTGGCGCGGGCAGGATGCGCTGAACGGCCGCAGTATCGGGATCGAGGTCGTAAACCCCGGTCATTCCTGCGGCTACCGCCCCTTTGCCGCGTTGCAGATGGCCGCGGTCTGCGACCTGTGCCTGGAGATCCTGGGCCGCCACCCGATCCCGCCGCGCCATGTCCTGGCCCATTCGGATGTGTCGCCCGACCGCAAGCGCGACCCGGGCGAATTGTTCGACTGGCCGGGGCTTGCCGCCAATGGCGTCGGGCTGTTTCCGGACATCGCGGGCGATGACCCGGCGCCGGCCGACGAGGCCGCACTGCTGCAAACCCTGGCCGCCATCGGCTACCGCGCCGACCTGCCGGCCAGGACCCTGATCGAGGCATTCCAGCGCCATTGGCGACAGGAACGGGTGGATGGCCGCGCCGATGCCGGCACCCTCGCGCGGGCGACAGCGCTTCTGGGCTTGACCTGACGCCCTCGGGCGCGCATCCCCCGCCCGGTGCCAGGTGGACAGACGACCGCGGGCCGGGGAGCGATCCCCGGTCGGAGGAAAGTCCGGGCTCCATGGAAGGACGGTGCCGGTCAACGACCGGCGGGGGTCAAACCCCAGGGAAAGTGCCACAGAAAACAAACCGCCGGGACGGGCCACCCTTTTTGGGGCAACCCCTCCAGGCATGGGTGAAACGGTGGGGCAAAAGCCCACCGCGCCCCCGGCAACGGGGGCGGCAGGGCAAACCCCACCGGGAGCAAGGCCGAATAGGGGCGGCCGGGCCGAGGTGGCGCAAGCCACCGGACGCCAGGGGCCTTTCAACCCGCCGCCCGGGTTGGCCGCGTGAAGCCTGCGGCGACGCAGGCTCCAGAGGAATGGTCGTCCGCGTCCGGCAACGGGCGTGACAGAACCCGGCTTATCGGCCGCCTGGCACCTTTGTTCTCACCCCGCGCGCAAGCGCTCGGCGAAGCCTGCGACCTCTCGGCGCAATACGTCGCCCTGCCTGCCGACCCGGGCGCCGGCGCCCCGCAGGCTGGTCATGGCGGCGGCGCCCGACGCGACATCCTGCGACAGGCGCGCGATATCCTGCGCTGCCTCATCCGTGCCGGCGGCGGCTTCGGCGGCGTTGCGGGCAATTTCGCGGGTGGCGGCGCTCTGCTGTTCGACGGCGGCGGCGATGGCGGTGGTGACCTCCTCCATCCGCCCGACCGCCGAGGCGATTCCGCGCACGGTGCCGACGGCCTGGTCGGTGGCGCTGCGCATCGCACCGATCTGCGCCGAGATTTCGCCCGTCGCGCGGGCGGTCTGGGCGGCGAGGGACTTCACCTCACCGGCGACCACCGCAAAGCCCTTGCCGGCGTCACCGGCCCGCGCCGCCTCGATCGTCGCGTTCAGCGCCAAAAGGTTGGTCTGGGCCGCGATATCGCTGATCAGGCGCACCACATCGCCGATCCGCGACGCGGCCTCCGACAGGCCGGTGACCGTGCTGTCCGAAGCGCGCGCCGCCTCCACCGCTTCTTCGGCGGTGCGGGCGCTGAGCCCGACCTGGCGGGTGATCTCGGCGACCGATGCGGCCAGTTCCTCGGCCGCCGCGGCCAGGGCCTGCACATTGCCGGTCGCCTGGTGAACCCGCCCGGCGCTGGCTTCGGCGCGGGTGGCGGTGCGATCGCCGGCATCGCCCACCGCATCGGCGGCGACCCGCAGCGCTTCGGCCGCGGCGCCGAGTTCGGCGGCAATCCCGCCGACACTGCTTTCCAACTCGCCGGCCGTGGCGATCCGGGCAGCGCTGCGGGCGGCCTGGGCCTCGGCGCGGGCGGTTTCGGCCAAGGCGCGGCTGGCTTGCGCCTCGGCCGCGGCATCGCGCAATCCAGCGACGGCGCGGCCGATGTCGCCCAATTCATCGCCGCGCGCGGTGCAGGGCACGTCGGTTGCCAACTGCCCGGCACCGATTGCGCGCAGCGCCACCGTAAGGCCCCCCAAGGGGCGCAGCGCGATGGTCAGCAGCCACCACAGCCCCAGGCCCGCGACCAGCAGCACCACACCAACGGCGATCACGGTGCCCCGCGTTTCCGCTTGCACGACGGCATCGGCCGTCGCCAGGTCCACGCCGACGAACAGGATGCCGACCTGGCGCCCGGCGGCATCGCGCACCGGCTGGTAAACCGTCAGATGCGGCCGGCCAAGGATGATCGCCTCACCCCGAAAGGTTTCACCCCGGCGCACCGCGTCGAGCGCGGGGCCGGGCCCGAGCACGGTACCCACGGCGCGCGTGCCGTCTGGGCGCTGCACATTGGTCGCGATCCGCGTTTCTCCCGCGAAGATCGTGGCGACGCCACTGCCGAAGCGCGTCACCCGGTCGGGCACATCGTTGAAGCCGTTGAGCGCGCGCTGGCCGAGGAAAAGCCGGTTGTCCGCCTCCAGCCGAAAGCCCTGGCCGTGATCGGCCAGCGTCGCGGACAGCAGATCGAGGTTGCGGTCGAGCTGACGCTCTATCGTCGCGCGTTCCCGCGCATGCAGCGCGGCGATGGTCCAGGATTCCAACACCACGACGCCCAGCACGAAGCCGCCCATCGTGATGGCGAGGATGCGGCCGCGCAGGCCGATGGCGGAAATGCGGGCAGCAATGCGGCGGATGGCGGTCATTCGGTTGGCCTGGATCTGTGTGAGCGCGGTTCTGCCGCGGTCATGGTGAACCAATGGTGAACAATACGCGCCGTCGCGCTTTAACCACTTGTTCTGTATTTGTTCGTGTTGCCGAAGCATCAAACACGAAATCCCACACCAAACCACTAACTTCCCTTGGCGACCCAAAAAGTGGCGTGCTATCCCATGACTGCCCGTGGGAGACCCGCTGCTCAGGGGGGTGAGGGGTCTCGGGGAACCACGGACCGGGTCGGGCGAGCTGGCGGGGTCGGGGGGCCCCGCCAGCCGCCGCGGACCAGAGGCCGGCGGCAGGCGTGGCACAGGCAGGGGGGGCGAGCGTTTCGGCGAATGACCCTTTTCCTGGGGACACATCACGGCAGGCTGGACAAGAAGGGGCGCCTGTCGGTGCCCGCGTCCTTCCGCGCCGCCCTGACCCGGTTGGGGACCGAGGAGGTCGTGCTGCGCCCGTCCCGCCGGCTTTTCTGTATCGAGGCCTTGCCGCAGCCGGCGTTCGAGGCGCAGGCCCGGGCGCTCGACGCGCTCGATCCGTTTTCCGCCGAACGCGAGGACCTCGCGGCCCGGTTGTATGCCGAAGCCACCCAGTTGCGCCCGGATGCCGAGGGGCGCGTGGTACTACCTGAAACACTGATCGGATTCGCCCGGATGACCGACAGCGTCGTCTTCGTGGGACTTGGCGCGGTTTTCCAGATCTGGTCGCCCGAACATTGGGCCGAACGCGCGGCCAGCCTGCGGGGGCCGGCGCCGTGACCCACATCCCCGTCATGCTGGCCGAGGTGCTGGCCACCCTGGCACCGCGCGATGGCGCGACCTATTGCGATGGGACCTTCGGCGGCGGCGGCTATGCCGCGGCCATCCTGGGCGCCGCCACCTGCACCCTGCTCGCGATCGACCGTGACCCCGACGCGATCGCCCGCGGCGCCGATCTCGCGGCCCGCCACCCGGGCCGGCTGCATCTGCGGCAAGGCTGTTTTGGCGACATGCTGGACCTGCTCGGCGATGTCGCGACGCTGGATGGCGTGGTGCTCGATCTGGGCGTGTCGTCGTTCCAGATCGACCAGGCCGAGCGCGGCTTCTCGTTCCGCATGGCAGGCCCGCTCGACATGCGGATGTCGCGCGAAGGTCCGTCGGCCGCCGACCTCGTGAACACCCTGCCGGAAGCCGAGCTGGCTGATGTACTCTATGTTTTCGGCGAGGAACGCCATTCGCGCCGGATCGCGCGCGCGATCGTCGCCGCGCGTGCCGAGGCACCGATCGCCACCACCGCGCGGCTGGCCGAGATCATCCGCGCCAATGTCCCGCGCGATCCATCGGGCATGGATGGCGCAACGCGATCGTTCCAGGGATTGCGCATCCGCGTGAACGACGAGTTGGGCGAGATCGAGCGGGGCCTCGCCGCCGCGACCAGCCTGCTCGCGCCCGGCGGCCGGCTGGTGGTGGTCGCCTTTCATTCGCTGGAGGACCGGATCGTGAAGCGGTTCATGCAGGCCGCGACCGGCCGCGGCCCCGGCCAGAGCCGGCACAATCCGGCCGCCCTGATGGCGCCCCCCGCCCCCACCCCGTTCCGGCTGCTGACGCCGCAGGCGCTGCGGCCGGGCCACGACGAGACCCACCGCAACCCCCGCGCCCGCAGCGCCCGGCTGCGCGCGATGGAGCGCATCGCCGCATGATCCGCCCCCTGACCGCCCTGCTCCTGCTGGGCGCCGCCGGCACCGGGCTGAACCTGTATTCCGTGAAGCAGGGCACCACCCTTCTGGAACGCGAATTGCGCGACATCCGCCGACAGACCGAGGCCGCGCGCGATCGCACCCAGGTGCTGCGCGCCGAATGGGCGCTGCTGAACGAACCCGACCGACTGCGCCAGGTGGTGCAGCGGCACCTGCCGCTCGATGCGATGGCGCCGGGGCAATTCGTGCGAGAGGCCGATCTGGCGCGCCGCCTGCCCGCCCCCGTCGTCTTCGCCGGAACCCCCAGCCTGTTCGCCCCGGCGCCGGGCGGCGAACCGCCCCGGCGCGAGAACGTGCTGGTGGCCCGCGCCGCCGAACCACAGGTCGTGCTGGCTGCGGTGGCGCCGCCCGCGCCGATGCCGAACGTGGCAAGCCCGGTTGCGCCCACGACGGTCGCGGCATTGCTCCCGGCGCCCCGCGCCGCGGCGCCCCGGCCGCAGGCCCCGCCGCCGCCGGTGCTGCCCGCCGGCGGCCTGCAGCCGACCGCCGCCTCGGGGCTGGCGCCGCCGAGCCCGGTCGGGATCGCCACCCCGGCGACGACCGCGCCGATCACGACAATGCAGGGCGTGATCGCCACGCCTCTTCCGCCGATCGCCGGCACCACCCAGGCCCCGCCGACCGCATACCGTCCACCGCCACGCCCGGCCGCGCCGCCATCGATGCCCTATGCCGCGACGCCTGCGGCACGGCCGCCCGCGCAACTCGTCCGCACCCCGTCGCCGCCCGCCGCCGTGCTGCCGCCCAGCGTCGCCGGCACACCCGGCCAGAACATCCGCCCGCTGTTGCCGCCGCCGGTCCCCTATGGCGCTGCCGGCGCCGGGCTGATCAGCAGTGCGAGAGCCTCGACCCTGACAGCACAGGCGGGGCGATGAGCGGCAGGGAACCGGCCGACCCCACCGCGCCGGTATCCAGGGCGCCAGCGCGCGATGGAATTCCGCGGGCGCCAGCGCGCGACCAGGCGCCGCGGGCGCCAGCGCCCGATGGAACCCCGCGGGCGCCAGCGCCCGACCAGGCCCCGCGGGCGCCAGCGCCCGATGGAACCCCGCGGGCGCCAGCGCCCGACCAGGCGCCGCGGGCGCCAGCGCCCGACGCCATGCCCCGGTGGCAGGCCACCGCCCCATCGCGTCCGCCGATGCGCACCTCGGCACCACCCGATGGCGGCGCCCGTGCGGCCCGCGCGCTGTCGCGCAGCCGCCTGGTCATGGCCGCCAGCGTCTTCGGCCTGCTGTTCGGCGCGGTCGCGCTGAAACTGGCCGATGCCACCCTGTTCGATCCCGTGGCCCCGCGTCGCATCAACGCCCTGTCCCGCCCCGTCGTCGCGGCGCCGCAGGTCACGGTGCAGCGCGGCGCGATCGCCGACCGCAATGGCGAGGTCCTGGCCGTGTCGCTGCCGGTCACCGCGCTCTACGCCAATCCGCGGCAGATCGAGAACGCGCCCGATGTCGCCGCCAGGCTCGCCCGCGTGCTGCCGCAACTGGATGTGGAACGGGTCACGGCCAGGCTTTCGACCGACCGGCAATTCGCCTACCTCGCCCGCGCGCTGACCCCGCGGGAAATGGCGGCGGTCAATACCCTCGGCATCCCCGGCATCTATTTCGAGGACGCCGAGCGCCGCTATTACCCGCAGGGCCGCGCCGCGGTGCATGCGCTCGGTGCGGTGGATGTGGACGGCAACGGCGTGGCCGGCGTCGAACGCTATTTCGACGAGCGCCTGCGCCTGCGTGCCGCCGAAACGCTGCGGCTGTCGATCGATGTCCGCGTGCAGCTGGCGCTGCGCGAGGCGCTCGGCCGTGCCATCGCCGACTTCAACGGTATCGGCGGCGCCGGCGTGGTGATGGATGTGCGGACCGGCGAAGTGCTGGCAATGATCAGCCTGCCCGATTTCGACCAGAACGACATCGGCTCGGCGACCGTCGAACAGCGCTTCAACCGCGTCACCGTCGGCGTCTATGAACCCGGCAGCACGTTCAAGCTGTTCACCGCGGCGATGGCGCTGGAAGCCGGCACCACGAACATCATGGGCGGCTACGACGCCTCCAGCCCGATCCGCTACGGCCGCTTCTCCATCGGCGACTTCAAGGGCAAGGGCCGCTGGCTCGCGCTGCCGGAAATCCTGGCCTATTCTTCGAACATCGCATCCGCCCATATGGCGGCGGCGGTCGGTCCGGTGCGGCATCGCGCCTTCATGGGGGCGGCCGGTATGCTGGCCCGCCAGCACATCGAACTGCCGGAGGTCGCGACCCCCCTGGCGCCGAGTGCGGCCGGTTGGCGCGACATCAACACGCTGACCGTCGGCTTCGGCCACGGCATTTCGGTGACCCCGCTGCATATCGTGAACGGCGCCGCCGCCCTGGTGAACGGCGGCATCCTGCGCCAGCCCACCATCCTGGCGGTACCGCCGGGTGAGGAGCGGGAAGGCGTGCGCCTGATATCCGAACGCACCTCCGACACCATGCGCCGGCTGATGCGGCTGGTGGTGACCGAGGGCTCGGGCCGCTCGGCCGAGGTCCCCGGCTATTTCGTCGGCGGCAAGACCGGCACGGCGCAAAAGACCGGGCCGCGCGGCGGCTACCTGGCGAACAAGCGCATCGCGGCCTTTGTCGGGGCCTTCCCGATGTATGCGCCGCGCTATGCCGTCTATGTCATGGTCGATGAACCGAGCGCCAATGCGCGCAGCCATGGCTATGCGACGGCGGGCTGGGTCGCGGCCCCGGCGGCGCAGACCGTCATCTCCCGCATCGCGCCGATCCTCGGGATGGTGCCGGAGGATCCGCGCAACGCCGAGATGATCGCGGCAACGACGATCCCGCTGCAACCCCGCCGCGGCGGGGCGCCGGCCAGCACCGCCACGGCGCGCGCAGTGACCCCCACGGCGGACGAGCCGACCGCGGCCGTCGCCGCGTTGGCGGCCGCCGTCGCCAATACCCCGGCCGCGCGCGCCGCGGCGGCGCGGGCCGAAGCGGCGGCGGCCCCCGCTGCACCCCGCGCCGGCTCCGCCCAGCCCGCCGACAGCGCGGCCGCGCCGGCACCGCCCCGCCCGGCCCGTGCCACCACCCCGCCGCGCGCCCCGGCCGGCCCGGCGCCGAGCCCGGCGCCAAGCCATGCCTCAACACCGCGCGGCGAACCGCCCCGTGTCCCGGCCCCGCCGTCCGGCACCTTGCCGCCGCCGGTGCCGATGTTCCCCGCGGCCCCGCTGCGCCTGACCTCCGGGCCAAGCGGCGTCACGCCGCAATTCGTCGCCCTGCCGCCGGCCGAGGCCGCGCGTGACGCTCGGTGAGGCGACGGCCGTGGATCGCGCCATCCGCGTGACAGGACCGGCCACCGCCGACGGCATCCTGGCCGGGCTGACCGCCGACAGCCGCGCGGTCGCGCCCGGCTTCCTGTTCGCGGCGCTGCCCGGCGCGCGCGCCGATGGCCGCGGCTTCATCGCCGAAGCGGTGGCCCGGGGTGCGGCCGCCATCCTCGCCCCCGAGGGCACCGACTGGCCGCCCGGCGTGCCGCCCCGCCCACTGCTGACCGCCCCCGACGCCCGCCACGCCTTCGCCCGCATGGCCGCCGCCCATTACGCCCTGCAACCAGCCCGCGTCGTCGCCATCACCGGCACCAACGGCAAGACCAGCACGGCCGAATTCTGCCGCCAGATCCAGTCCGCCGCGGGGCGGCAGGCAGCGTCCCTCGGCACGCTCGGCCTCGTGCGGGACGGCATCGCCAGCGGGCCGGGGCTGACCACGCCCGACCCCGTGGCGCTGCACGCGACCCTGGCGCAATTGGCCCGCGATGGGGTGACCGACCTGGCCCTCGAAGCCTCCTCCCACGGGCTCGACCAGCGGCGGCTGGACGGGGTGCGGATTGCGGCCGCGGGGTTCAGCAACCTCACGCGGGACCACCTCGACTACCACGGCGACATGGCGGGCTATCGCGCGGCGAAGCTGCGGCTGTTCGACACGTTGCTGGAGGAGGCTGCGCCCGCCGTGGTGAACGCCGACATGGACGCGGCCACGCTGGAGGCCCTGCGCGCCATCGCCTCGCGCCGGCACCTGCGGCTGTGGACGGTGGGCGAGGCGGGGCGGGAAATCCGGCTGCTGTCGGCCCGCCCGCTGCCCGAGGGCCTGGCGATCGAGATCGACGCCTTCGGGGCGCGCCACGCCATCGACCTGCCGCTGCCAGGCCGCTTCCAGGCCGACAACGCGCTGCTGGCGGCGGGGCTTGCCGCCGCCGTGGGGGCGCGCGACCCCTGGTCGGCGCTGGCGCATCTGTCGGGTGTGCGTGGCCGGATGGAACGTGCCGCCCGGCTTGCCAATGGCGCCGCCATCTACGTCGATTACGCGCATACGCCGGATGCGCTGGAACGCCTGTTGATCGCCCTGCGCCCGCATGCGACGGGGCGGCTTGTGGTGGTCTTCGGCGCCGGCGGCGACCGCGACCCGGGCAAGCGGCCATTGATGGGGGCGGTGGTCGCGCGCCTGGCGGATGCGGCCATCGTCACCGACGACAATCCCCGCGGCGAAAACCCCGCCGTCATCCGCGAAGCGATCCGCGCCGCCTGCCCCACGGCGCGGGAGATCGGCGACCGCGCCGCCGCGATCGCCGCCGCGATGTCGGACCTGCGGCCCGGCGATGTGCTGGCCGTGGCCGGCAAGGGGCATGAGCCGGGCCAGACGATCGGCGGCGTGACCCTGCCCTTCGACGATGCCGACGTCGTGCGGGGATTGGCCGGATGAGCCCGCTATGGACCGCCGCCGACCTCTGCGCCGCGACCGGCGGCAGCGGCGGCGCCGCTGTGTCCGGCATCGCCATCGACAGCCGCGCCACGGTGGCCGGCGACCTGTTCGTGGCCCTGGTCGCCGACCGCGACGGGCATGATTTCGTGGCCGATGCCCTTGGCCACGGCGCGGCCTGCGCCATGGTCGCCCGGGACCTGCCCGGCCCCTACCTGCGCGTCGCCGATACGCTGGCGGGGCTGACCGCACTCGGCGCCGCCGGGCGCGCGCGGACGGCCGCCCGTCTCGTCGCCATCACCGGCAGCGTCGGCAAGACCACGGTCAAGGACGTGCTGGCCCAGGGCCTCGGCGACCAGGCACCGACGCATGGCAGTGCGGCCAGCCACAACAACCACTGGGGGGTCCCGCTGACCCTGGCCCGGCTGCCGCCCGGTGCGGCCTATGCCGTCATCGAGATCGGCATGAACAACCGCGGGGAAATCGCGCCCCTCGCCCGCCTCGCGCAGCCGCATGTGGCGGTGGTGACGAACATCGGCACCGCGCACATCGGCCACCTGGGATCGGAGGCCGCGATCGCCGAGGAGAAGGGCGACATCCTGTTCGGCCTCGCACCGGGCGGCACCGCCGTGCTGCCGGCCGACAGCCCGTTCTTCGCGGCCCTGGCGGCACGCGCGGCGGCGCTGGGCGCGCTCGTCATCGGCTTTGGC
Source organism: Acetobacterales bacterium (assembly GCA_038249305.1). Lineage (GTDB taxonomy): Bacteria > Pseudomonadota > Alphaproteobacteria > Acetobacterales > Acetobacteraceae > Humitalea. The sequence goes on along the minus strand of JBBRWI010000003.1, from coordinate 23,355 downwards.
GAGGCCCCGGGGGCGGCCGCCCGGTTGCTCGGCGTCGAGGGTGGGGCTGAGAGCGCTGTCGCCGAGGTGGCACTGCACGGCCAACGCCTGACCGTGGCGCTCGGGGCGCCGGGCCGGCACATGGCAATGAACGCGCTGGCGGCTTTGGCGGCGGCCGCGGCCCTGGGGGCCGACCCGGCCCGCTTCGCGGCGGCGCTGGCCGGTTTCAACCCGGGCGCGGGGCGCGGGCAGCGGGTGGTGCTGCGGCTGGCGGGCGGCGGTGCGGCGCTGCTGCTGGACGAGTCCTACAACGCCTCCACCGCGTCGATCCGCGCGGCGCTGGCGGTGCTGGCGGCGCAGCCCGCGCGGCGGCGCATCGCGGTACTCGGCGACATGCGCGAATTGGGTGATCACGGCCCGGCGCTGCACCTGGGCCTCGCACCCGACGCGGCGGCGGCGGATCTGGTGTTTGCCTGCGGGCCGCTGATGTCGGGCATGTTCGCGGCCCTGCCCGCCGACCGGCAAGGCGCCGCGACCGCCGACAGCACCGCCCTGGCGCCGATCGTGGCGGCGGCACTGCGCGATGGCGATGCGGTGATGGTGAAGGGCTCGCTCGGCAGCCGGATGGCCGTGGTCGTCGCTGCGTTGAAGGGGCTTGGCGCATGATCCCGCTGCTGCTGTCGGGGCTGTCGGAGGACTTCATCGGCTTCAACCTGCTGCGCTATTCGACGTTTCGCGCGGGCGCTGCCTGCATCACGGCGCTGTTCATCGGGCTGGCGTTCGGGGCGCGCATCATCCGCTGGCTGCGGTCCTTCCAGCGCGGCGGGCAGCCGATCCGCGACGACGGGCCCGAGCGCCACCTGATCGAGAAGAAGGGCACGCCCACCATGGGCGGCGTGCTGATCCTGCTGGGTATCGTCGCCGGCACCCTGCTCTGGGCCGATCTGCGCAACGGCATGATCTGGGCCGTGCTGATGGTGACGGTCGGCTACGGCGCCATCGGGTTCGCGGATGACTGGCTGAAGGTGACCCGGCGCAACACCCGGGGCGTTTCGGGCCGCGCCAAGCTGATCGCGCAGGCGGCCATCGGGCTGGCGGGCGCGATCTGGATCACGCTGCTCATGCCGGTGCCGTTGCAGGGCGCACTGGCGTTTCCGGTGTTCAAGGAAGCGCTGCTGAACTTTGGCATCCTGTTCCCGCTGGTCGCGATGTTCGTGATGATGGGCGCATCCAATGCCGTGAACCTGACGGATGGTCTGGATGGCCTCGCGATCGTGCCGGCGATGATCGCAGCCGGGGTGTTCGCCTTCATCGCCTATCTGGTCGGCAACCGCATCTTCGCCGACTACCTGCAACTGCATGGCGTGCCGGGAGCCGGGGAATTGGCCGTGTTCTGTTCGGCGCTGGTCGGCGCGGGGCTCGGCTTCCTGTGGTTCAACGCGCCGCCGGCGGCGGTGTTCATGGGCGATACCGGCAGCCTGTCGCTGGGCGGCGCGCTCGGCGCCGTCGCCGTCGCGACCAAGCACGAGATCGTTCTGGCCATCGTCGGCGGCCTGTTCGTGGTCGAGACGCTGTCCGTCATCATCCAGGTCTTCTGGTACAAGCGCACCGGGCGGCGCGTCTTCCTGATGGCGCCGCTGCACCACCACTTCGAAAAGAAGGGCTGGGCCGAGCCCACCATCGTCATCCGCTTCTGGATCATCGCGATGATCCTGGCCCTGGTCGGCCTGAGCACACTGAAAATCCGATGAACACGGCGCTGCCTTTCCTGCCGTCCGCCGGCCTGCCCTTCGCCGGCCGGCCCTTTGCCGGCCTTGCTGTCGCCGTGGTCGGCCTGGGCCGCGCCGGGCTGCCGGCCGCGCTGCGGCTGGTGGCATGGGGCGCCGATGTCACCGCCTGGGATGACGGCGCCGCGGCGCGCGCTGCGGCCGAGGCGCAGGGCCTGGTCCTGCGCGACCTGCGCGAAGGCTCCTTCCGTTTCGATGCGCTGCTGCTGTCGCCCGGCATTCCGCACCGCCTGCCGGCACCGCACCCGATCGCGGCCCGCGCCGCGGCGCTCGGCGTGCCGGTGCTGTGCGATGTGGAATTCCTGACCGCGGCCTTGCGCGCGGCGGGGCCGATGCCGCTGGTCGCCGGCATCACCGGCACCAACGGCAAGAGCACGACCACCGCCCTGCTGCACCACATCCTGGTCGCCGCCGGCTGGCGCGCCGAGGCTGGTGGCAACCTCGGCGCCGCGGCCCTGTCGCTGCCGCTGCTGGAATCGGGGCAGGCCTATGTCCTCGAAATGTCCTCCTACATGCTCGAACGGCTTGCCCGCACCCGGTTCAACGCGGCGGTGATGCTGAACCTGTCGCCCGACCATCTGGACCGGCACGGCGACATGGCCGGCTACGCCGCCGCCAAGGCCCGGATTTTTGCCCGGCAGGACCACACCGACATCGCCGTGATCGGCCAGGATGACGGCGCCCGCGCATTGGCCGCGGGGCTGCCCGCGCGGATCATGCCGATTTCCGGCACCACGCCGCAGCCGGGCGGCGCCTGGGCCGAGGCCGGCGTGCTGCGCGACGACGCCGGCGCGATCCTGGACCTGCGCGAGACCCTGGCCCTGCACGGCGACCACAACGCCCAGAACGCCGCCGCCGCCGCCGCGGTCGCCCTGGCCTGGGGGGTTTCGCGCGGCGACCTGGCCGAGGGGCTGATGACCTATCCCGGCCTGCCGCACCGGGCCGAGCGGGTGGGCGTGCTCGATGGCATCCCCTGGATCAACGACAGCAAGGCGACCAACGCCGACAGCACCGCCCGGGCGCTGGCCACCTGGGGCCGCGTCGTGCTGATCGCCGGCGGCACCGGCAAGGACGGCGGGATCGAACCCCTGGTACAGCTGTTCGGCCACATCGCCCATGCCGTGCTGATCGGTCGCGACGGGCCGGCCTTTGCCGCGACCCTGGCCACCCACGGCATTCCCCATACCGTCGCGGGCACCCTGGCCGCCGCCATCCCCGCCGCCCGGGATGCCGCGCGCACCACGGGTGCCGAGGCTGTCCTGTTGTCGCCGGCCGCCGCATCCTGGGACCAGTTCAGTGGATTCGATGCGCGCGGCGATGTCTTCCGCACGGCCGTCCGCGCCCTTGAGGAGCAGCCCTGATGGCCGTCACACGCGCCGATGACAGCACCCTTGGCCGCTGGTGGTGGACGGTGGACCGCCTGACCCTGGGCGCGCTGTTCCTGCTGGTCGCGATCGGCTTCGTGCTGATGCTGGCGGCCAGCCCCTCGGTCGCCGAACGGATCGGCGCCGCCTCCCGCCATGCCTTCATCGGCAAGCAGGTGTTCTTCCTGGCCGTCGCCTGCGCGCTGATGGTCGGTGTGTCGCTGTTGAGCCCGCGCCAGGTGCGTATCCTGGCCCTGCTCGGCTGCGCCGCTGCGCTGCTGCTGACCGCGGCGACCCTGGTGATCGGGCCGGAGGTGAAGGGCGCCCGCCGCTGGCTGCCGCTGCCGGGGTTCCAGTTGCAGCCGTCGGAGTTCCTCAAGCCTTGCCTTGCCGTCACCTGCGCCTGGCTGATCGCGCTCGGCCGCCGCCCGGGCAGCCGGTTTCCCGGGGCGCTGGCCGCCTGCGGGCTATTCGCCGTCGCGGCGGCGCTGCTGAAGCTGCAACCCGACGTCGGCATGCTGATGGTGGTCGCGGCCGTGCTGGCGGCGCAGTTGTTCGTCAACGGGCTGAACATGTTCGCCGTGGCCGCCATGGGCGGCGCCGGCGTCGGACTGTTCGGGCTGGCCTATACCATGCTGCCGCATGTGCAGTCGCGGGTGCACCGCTTCCTCGACCCCGCGGCCGGCGACAACTACCAGGTCGAAGTGGCGATGGAGGCCTTTGGCAACGGCGGCTTGCTGGGGCGGGGCCCGGGTGAAGGCCGGATCAAGACGGTGCTGCCCGACGCCCATGCGGACTTCGTGTTCGCCGTGGCGGGGGAGGAGTTCGGCTTCATCCTGTGCCTCATCCTGATCGGCATCTTCGCCTTCGTCGTGGTGCGCGGCTTGCTGCGGCTGCGGCCGGAAACGGATCGCTTCACGCTGATCGCCGCGACCGGCCTGCTGACGCAGTTCGGCCTGCAGGCCTTTGTGAACATGGCATCTTCCCTGCACCTGATCCCGACCAAGGGGATGACCCTGCCGTTCATCTCCTATGGTGGCTCGTCCGTGCTGGCCATCGCCCTCGGGATGGGCTTCCTGCTCGCGCTCACGCGCCGGCGGACCGGCACGACAGGGCGCCCCGGTCAGGACGCCGCAGCATGAGGGGACCATCCGTGCGCCCGATCATCATCGCCGCCGGCGGCACCGGGGGGCATTTGACCCCGGCCGAGGCGGTCGCCGCCGAATTTGCCGCGCGGGGCGAACGGGTGATCCTGATGACCGATGCGCGCAGCATCGCCGCGACCGAGGATTTCCCCTGCGAGGAACGGATCATCCTGTCGGGCGCGGGCCTGGCGGGCCGCAGCCTCTTTCGTGCGGTGAGGGGTGGGGCTGCCATGGTCGCGGGCATCGCCCAGGCCGCGCGTGCCATGCGGGCGCAGAAACCCGCGGCGGTGGTCGGCTTCGGCGGCTATCCGTCGGTCGCGCCGGTCATCGCCGCCCGGATGTTGCTGCCCGGCTGGCCGGTGCCGGTCATCCTGCATGAACAGAATGCCGTGCTCGGCCGCGCCAATCGGCTGCTGTCGCGCGGGCAGGCGACGCTGGCACTGACCTATGCCGAAACGGCGCGGGTGCCGGTCAATGCCTATACGGTCGTCACCGGCAACCCGGTGCGGGCGGCGATCGCGGCCCTCGCGACGCAACCCTACCCGGATGCTTCCGGCCGGCTGCGCCTGCTGGTGACGGGCGGCAGCCTGGGGGCCGGCATTTTCGCAAGGCTGGTCCCGGCGGCGCTGGCGCAACTGCCGGCCGAGGTGCTGGCGCGGCTCGACCTCGTGCAGCAGGTGCGGCCCGAGGACATGGCCCAGGCGCAGGCGACCTATGCGGCACTGGGCCTGACGCCCGATCTCGCGCCGTTCTTCGCCGACATGCCGCAGCGCCTGGCGGCGGCGCATCTGGTGATCGCGCGCGCCGGTGCCTCGACCTGCGCCGAACTGGCCTGCGCCGGCCGGCCGGCGATCCTGGTGCCGCTGCCCGGGGCGATCGATGACCACCAGTCGGCCAATGCGGCGGCGCTGGCGGCGGGCGGCGGGGCGATCGTCGCGGCACAGGGCGGGCTGACGCCGGAAGTCCTGGCGGCGCAATTGGCGGCCCTGCTCGGCGACCCCGCGCGGCTTGTCGCGATGGCCGCCGCCGAATACGCGATGGGCTGCCCGGAGGCCGCGCGACGGCTGGCCGATACCGTGCAGACCGCGGTGCGCGAGGAGGTCGGCTGATGCGCGCACTCCCGCTCAACATCGGCCCGATCCATTTCGTCGGCATCGGCGGCATCGGCATGTCCGGCATCGCCGAGGTGCTGCATTCGCTCGGCTACCAGGTGCAGGGCAGCGACATCGCCGAGGGTGCCAATGTGCATCGCCTGCGCGACGCCGGCATCGCGGTCGCGGTCGGCCATGACGCCGCCAACCTGGGCGCCGCCGCGGTCGTGGTGATCTCGACCGCCGTGAAGCGCGACAACCCCGAGGTCGCGGCGGCACGGAGCCGGCTGATCCCCGTGGTGCGACGGGCGGAAATGCTGGCCGAGTTGATGCGCCTGAAATGGGCGATCGCGGTCGGCGGCACGCATGGCAAGACCACCACGACAAGCCTCGTCGCCTGCGTGCTGGAAGGGGCGAAGTTCGACCCCACCGTGATCAATGGCGGCATCGTCAACGCCTATGGCAGCAACACACGCATGGGCGCCGGCGAATGGATGGTGGTGGAGGCCGATGAGAGCGACGGCTCCTTCCTGCGCCTGCCGGCCGTGGTCGCCATCGTGACCAACATCGACCCCGAGCACCTGGACCACTGGGGCACCGAGGCCGCGATGAAGGAGGGCTACGCGCAATTCGTCGGCAACATCCCGTTCTACGGCTTTGCGGTGCTCTGCGCCGACCATCCGGAAGTGCAGGCGATGATCCCGCGCCTGTCCGACCGCCGCCTGATCACCTACGGCTTTTCGCCGCAGGCCGATGTGCGGGCCGAACGGCTGGTGATGGACAAGATGGGCGCGACCTTCGAGGTGACGGTCGCCGACCGCGCATCGGGCCGAAGCCGCCGGCTGCAGCCCTTCCGCCTGCCGATGCTGGGCGCGCACAATGTGCAGAACGCGCTGGCGGCGATTGCCCTGGCCGTCGAGATGGATGTGGATGAGTTGACCATCCGCTCCGCCCTGGCCGGCTTCAAGGGCGTCAAGCGCCGCTTTACCCGCGTGGGTGAGGCCGGTGGGATCACGGTGATCGACGACTACGGCCACCACCCGGTGGAAATCGCGGCCGTCCTGAAGGCCGCGCGGCAGGCCGGCGCGCGCGATGTCGTGGCGGTGGTTCAGCCGCATCGCTATTCGCGCCTCGCGCAATTGTTCGAGGATTTCTGCGCCTGCATGAACGATGCCGGCACCGTCATCATCGCCGATGTCTATGGCGCCGGCGAAACGCCGCTGGAGGGCTATGACCGCGACGCGCTGGTCGATGGGCTGCGCGCGCGCGGCCATCGCAGCGTGGTGCCGCTGCCGGGGCCGGAGAGCCTGGCGGAAATGGTGCATGCCATCGCGCGCAGCGGCGACTATGTGGTCTGCCTGGGCGCGGGCAACATCACCCAATGGGCGCATGCCTTGCCGTCGCAACTCTCGGCGCTGCAACGCGGGCAGCCGAGGCGGGCATGATGCCGCAAAGCCCCCCCATCGCCGTGCTGCCGCCGCTGCGTGGCCGCGTGCAGGCGCGGGCGGTGCTGGCGCCCGTCACCTGGTTCCGCGTCGGTGGCCCGGCCGCATGGCTGGTTCGGCCGGCGGATGTGGATGACCTGCTGCTGCTGCTGCGCGATTGCGACCTGCCGGTCACGGTGATCGGGGCTGCCTCGAACCTGCTGGTGCGGGATGGCGGGGTGCCGGGGGTTGTGGTGCGGCTGGGCGGGCGGGCTTTTGGCGGCGTCGTGCGGGATGGCGATGGGTATGTCGCCGGGGCGGCGGCGCTGGATGCCACCGTCGCCGAACGGGCGTCCGCCGATGGCATGGACGGCCTGGCCTTCCTGTCGGGCATCCCCGGCACCATCGGCGGGGCGGTGGCGATGAACGCCGGTGCCTATGGCAGCGATATCGCGCAGGTGCTGGACTGGGTGGAGGTCGCGACCCCCGCCGGGCTGTTGCGGCTGGATGCGGCGGCACTCGGCCTGTCCTACCGCCATGCCGACCTGCCCATGCGCGGCGTGGTGGTGCGCGCCCGCCTGCGCGCCCAGCCGGGCGATCCCGCGGCCCGCATGGCCGAGATACGCGCCGCGCGCGAAGCAACCCAGCCGGTCCGCGCCCGCACCGGCGGCAGCACCTTTGCCAATCCTGTCGGCCACAAGGCCTGGGCACTGATCGATGCCGCCGGCTGCCGGGGGATGGTCCTGGGCCGGGCACAGGTCAGCCCGCTGCATTGCAACTTCCTGGTCAATCTGGGCGGCGCCACGGCGGCCGAGATCGAGGCGCTGGGCGAAGCGGTGCGCGACCTGGTCCGCGCGCAATCGGGCATCGACCTGGATTGGGAAATCCGCCGCATCGGGGTCGCGCCATGACCCGCGTCACGGTCCTGCTGGGCGGCATTTCGGCGGAGCGGGCGGTGTCGCTCGTCTCCGGCCGGCAATGCGCCGCAGCCCTCGTCCAGGCGGGTTTTGCCGTCGAGACCATCGACGTCGGCCACGACCCCGCCCTGTTGATCGCAACCCTGCGCGCGCAAAAACCCGATGTGGTGTTCAACGCCCTGCACGGCCGTTTCGGCGAGGATGGCTGCGTCCAGGGGCTGCTCGACTGGATGGCCCTGCCCTATACGCATTCGGGGCTGCGCGCCTCGGCCACCGCGATGGACAAGGTCGCCGCCAAGACCGTGTTTCGCGCAAGCCATCTGCCGGTCGCGGCCGAAGCGCTGCCGACGGCGGCCGAGTTGGAAGCCGCCGACCCATTGCCGCTGCCCTATGTCGTCAAGCCGATCCACGAAGGCTCCTCGGTCGGCGTCCATATCTTCCGCGAACGCGACAACCGCCGGGCCGAGGTCGCGCGCGGCTGGTCGCACGGCCCGATCATCGCGGAAGAATTCATCCCCGGCCGCGAACTGACCGTGGCGGTGCTGGGCGACGAGGCGCTGACGGTGACCGAGATCGCCCCCCGCTCCGGCTTCTACGACTACGAAGCCAAATACGCCGATGGCGGCAGCGTCCATATCCTGCCCGCGCGCATCCATCCCGATGTGGCGCGCGAGGCGATGCGGATCGCCGTCGCCGCCCATTTCGCGCTCGGCTGCCGCGGCGTATCGCGCAGCGACTTCCGCTACGACGACACGGCGGGCGAACCGGGCCGCCTGGTGCTGCTGGAGGTCAATACCCAGCCCGGCATGACGCCGACGAGCCTGGTCCCCGAACAGGCCGCCTATCGCGGCATCGACTTCCCGACGCTCTGTGCGCGACTGGTCGCGGAGGCCCGCCATGGCGCGTGAGAAGAAGCCGCTGAAGCGCCCGCATCGCTTCGTCCTGTGGCTGCGCCGGCGGCGGCCGCTGGTGCGGCCCGCGCTGTGGGGGATGCTCGGCCTCGGCGTGCTGGGCGCGGTCACGATGGCGATTGCCGCCTTCGACCCCGCAGGCCGCGCGGCGCGGCTGGTCGAGGACCCGGCCGGCATCGGCGCTCGGCTTGGGCTGACGATCGAGCGGGTGGAATTGCAGGGCCGCCGCAATACCCCGATCGATCTGGTGCGCGGCGCGCTCGGCATCGTGCCGGGCGATCCGATGCTGGGCTTTTCCCCGCATGCGGCGCGCGAACGCCTGGAAACCATCGCCTGGGTCGCTCGCGCCCATGTCGAACGCCGCCTGCCCGACACCATCCTGGTGCGGATCGAGGAACGTGAGCCCTTTGCCTTGTGGCAGAACGGCGGCCGATTCAGCGTGATCGACCGCAACGGCAATGTGGTCGCGACCACCACGCTCGACCAGTTCGGCCCGCTGCCGCTGCTGGTCGGCCCCGGTGCCGATCGCGCCGGCGTCGCGATGGTCGATGTGCTGCGCGCGCAGCCCGATGTGATGGCCCGCGTCCAGGCCCTGGTGAGGGTCGCCGAGCGGCGCTGGAACCTGCGGCTGCATTCGGGCACCGACATCCTGCTGCCGGACGGCAACGAGGCCGCGGCCGTGCAGCGACTGGCCGAGTTGCAGCGCAGCCACAGCATCCTCGACCGGCCGCTCGCCGCGATCGACCTGCGGCTGGCCGACCGCATGGTGCTGCGCCCGATGCCGGCCGCAGCGCCGGCCGCATCGTCGGCCGCAACACCTGCGGCCACCCCTGTCACCCAACGCGGGACACCACGCGGATGAACCAGATCGCCCGGCTGCCCGCCAACCTGTCGCTCGCCGATCCGCCCCTTGCGGGCGGCCGCCGCCGCCGTGCCCGCTCGGGCGTCTGGGGGGTGCTCGACCTCGGCAGCAGCAAGACCGTCTGCCTGATCGCGCGGATCGAGGCCGATGGCGAACCCCGCGTGCTCGGCTTCGGCTGGCAGCGGTCGCGCGGCATCAAGGGCGGCAACATCGTCGATCTGCGCGACGCCGAGGCAACCATCCGCCAGGCCGTCGCCCAGGCCGAGGAAATGGCCGATCACAAATTGACGGGCGTGATCGTCAACCTGTCCTGCGGCCAGCCGCACAGCCACGTCCAGCACATCCAATGGCCGATCGGCGGCCGCGCCGTCACCGCGGCCGACATCCGCGCCGTGCTGCACGAAGCCCGCCGCCGCGCCGAGGAGGAAGGGCGGGAGACGGTGCACGCCATCCCGCTCGGCTTCACCATCGATGCGACGCCGGGGGTGGACGACCCGCGCGGCATGATCTGCGAAGTTCTGGGCGCCCGGCTGCATCTGGTCGGCGCGTCCCAGGCCTCGCTGCGCAACCTCGGCCTCGCGCTCGCCGCCTGCGACCTTGATGTCGAGGAACTGGTCGCAGCCCCCTTCGCCGCCGCCCTGGCAACCCTGGTCGAGGATGAGAAACTGATCGGCGCGACCGTGGTGGACATGGGCGGCGGCGCGACCACGCTCGCGGTGTTCCAGGATGGCCACCTGCTGCATACGGCGACCCTGCCGGTCGGCGGCTGGAACGTCAGCAACGACCTCGCCCTGGGGCTGACCACCACCATCACCCATGCCGAGCGGGTCAAGACGCTGCATGGCGGCGTGCTGGCCGGGCACGACGACGGGCGCGAGTTCCTGCCGATCCCCCAGGTCGGGGAGGAGGAGGAGCAACTGGCCCGCATCCCACGCAGCGCCGTGGTCGGCGTGATCCGCCCGCGCCTGGCCGAGACGCTGGAACTGGTCCGCGACCGGCTGGAGGCGGCCGGTCTCGGCCCCGAGGTCGGCAAGCGCGTGGTGCTGACGGGTGGTGCGAGCCAATTGGCCGGGGTCCGGGAGATGGCGGCGGAAATCCTGGGCCGCCCGGTGCGGCTGGGCCGCCCGCACCAGGTGCGCGGCCTGCCCGAAGCCCTGCACCGGCCCGATTTCGCGGCGACCGTGGGCTTGATTTCCTGGGGGGCGGGCGATGGGCGCCCACCGCTCGACCTCGATCCGGCCGGGCCGAGGAGCGGATGGTTTTCCCGGCTTGCCGAATGGTGGCGGGACCGTCTCTGATGGGCCACGCCTACTCCGATTCGCGGGTCTGACCCGCGGCACCCACTAGATGTTGTGACATATGCTGTTGAGGATGATGGACCAATGACACTCAACCTGACGATCCCACGGCAGTTCGTGGCGGATTTTTCGCCCCGCATCACCGTGATCGGCGTCGGCGGCGGCGGCATGAATGCCGTCGACAACATGATCGGGGCGGGGCTTGAGGGCGTCGAATTCCTGGTCGCCAATACCGACGCGCAGCAATTGGCCCGCAGCAAGGCCGATCGCCGCGTGCAGCTGGGGCCGCACCTGACCCAGGGCCTCGGCGCCGGCGCCAAGCCCGAGATCGGGCGCGCCGCGGCCGAGGAAGCGGTCGAGGACATCGCCCGCCACCTGGAAGGCTGCCACATGGTGTTCATCACCGCCGGCATGGGCGGTGGCACCGGCACCGGGGCTGCCCCCGTGATCGCCCGCCTGGCCCGCGAACGCGGCGTGCTGACCGTGGGCGTGGTGACCAAGCCCTTCGACTTCGAGCGCAAGCGCCGGATGGACGTGGCCGAACAGGGCCTGGCCGAATTGCAGCAGTATGTGGATACGCTGATCGTCATCCCGAACCAGAACCTGTTCAGGATGGCCAATGAGCGCACCGGCTTCGCCGAGGCGTTCAAGATGGCCGACAACGTGCTCTACATGGGCGTGTCCGGCGTCACCGACCTGATGATGAAGCCCGGCGTCGTAAACCTGGATTTCGCCGACATCCGCACCGTGATGTCCGAGGCGGGCAAGGCGATGATGGGCACCGGGGAGGCCGAAGGCGAGGACCGCGCGATCCGCGCCGCCGAAGCCGCGATCAGCAACCCGCTGCTGGAAGACACCTCGATGCGCGGCGCGCGCGGCGTGCTGGTCAACATCACCGGCGGCGACGACGTGAAACTGTTCGAGGTGGATGAGGCGGTGCAGCGCATCGGCCGCGAGGTCGATCCCGACGCCAACCTGATTTTCGGCACCTCGCTCGACACCACCATGGCCGGCCGCCTGCGGGTATCGGTCGTGGCGACGGGGATCGAGGCGCAGATGCCGCAGCAGGCCGAAAGGCCGAAAATCGTGGCATTGGGCGGCGGCGGCATCACCTTTGCCGTGGCCGGCCAGACCGTTCCGGGTGCGCCGGCGTCGACGGCCCCAGTATCCCTGCGCCCCGCGGCCCCGGTCGGGCGCCCCGGCGTGCCGGGCGGCCCGGTCCGTATGCCCGCCGTATCCCAGGTGACGCCCCAGATCGCGCCCCAGATCGCGCCCCACATCGCGCCGCAACCGACCGCGCCGACGATGCCGGGCCTGCGCCGCCCCGCGGTGGTCCCCGACGCGCAGCCCGAGGGCTACGCCGAGGAAGGGCTGGCCCCGCAGCCGTATGAGACCGAGGTGATGCCGCCCGAACCGGCGATGGCGGTCCCAGCCCCGGTCATGCAGCCGCAGCGACCGCCGGCGCGGCCGGGTGCCTTCGCCTCGCTTTTCCAGAAGGTGACCGGCACGGGCATGATGCGGCGCAACCTGGCGGCCGAGGTCACCACCCAGGCGGAACCGCTGCGGCAGGAACCAGGGCTGGCGCAACATCGCCGGGCAGAGCCCGAGATGGGGCTCGATATCCCGACGTTCCTGCGCAAGCAGAACAACTGATCCAGAGTCCAGGCCCGTCCGAGCCGCCGGTCGGAATTTTCCAAAACGGGACGATCGCCTTTTTTCTGTGCTGATTCTCCACGGGCGGCCCGGCAATCGTGCTGGCGCCGCCCTTTCCATGCCCGGGCTGGCGCCTTTTTCGCGCCTTATTTTGCACTGCAACCTTCGTGCAGAATCAGGGACTTGCCGTGAAACACGGAGAAACAAGGCTTGACTCGTGATGCCCCCCCGGGGCTGGCACATTGATATCCGAAGTCGCGCGGCCGGGCCGTGGACTGGCAATCAGGGGACTGACAGCCAGCGGTTCCTCCGCCGGGTTGATTGGCGTCCCCGGCACAAGGTGATCATGGACGGATATCAGTCTTTTGCGATGCTGGCGGGATCGGGCGGCATGCGGCGCACGCTGCGGGCCCCGATCGGCTGCGTCGGCATCGGCTTGCATTCCGGTACCAAGGTCAGGATGACGCTGCGCCCGGCCGCCCCGGGGGCCGGCATCCGCTTCCGCCGCACCGACATCGGCATCGAAATCCCGGCGCGCTTCGACCAGGTGGTCGATACCCGGCTGTGCACGGCCCTCGGCACGCCTGGTGGCGGCTCGGCGCGAATCGGCACGGTCGAACACGTGATGGCGGCGCTCGCCGGGGCCGGCGTGCATGATGCGTTGGTCGAGGTCGATGCAGCCGAGGTGCCGATCCTCGACGGATCGTCGCGCGATCTGCTGTTCCTGATTGACAGCGCCGGCATGGCCGAAAGCGCCGTGCCGGTCGGCGTGCTGGAAATCCTCAAGCCCATCCGGGTGATCGATGGCGAAGGCCCGGACGCGGCCTGGGCCGAGCTGCGCCCCAATGAGGCCGGCACCGGCCGGTCGGCCGGGTTCGAGGCCGCGCTGACCATAGACTTCCCGAATACCGCGATCGGCCGCCAGTCGCTGGCGGTGCGGGTGACGCCCGAAACCTTTCGCCACGTCCTGGCCGATGCCCGCACCTTCACCCTGGCCGAGGACGTGACCCGCTTGCGGGCCGCCGGCCTCGCCCGTGGCGGCAGCCTCGCCAATGCCGTCGTGGTCGATGGGCCGATGGTGCTGAACCCGACCGGCCTTCGCAGCCCCGATGAATACGTCCGCCACAAACTGCTGGATGTGGTCGGCGACCTGGCGTTGGCCGGGCATCCGATCAACGGCCGCTTCGCCGGCTACCGTTCGGGGCATGCGCTGAACAACCGCCTGCTGCGCGCGGTCTTCGCCGACCCGGCCGCATGGCGCGTGGTGGAGCCGGACTGGGCCGGCACGCCCGTGGCGCGGGGCATGGAATTCGCCCCCATCGCGGCGGTGGCGCCGCGGACAAGGTCGCGCGCGCTGGTCGGGGCGGCCTGAACGGGGCGGCCTGAACGGGGCGGCCTGAACGGGGCGGACCAGGGCGGATTCAGTCCGTTGCGAACTCCCCCCTGCCCCCCTCCCCGCCTGGCATGCTAGACGATGCTTATGCCGACGCTCCGCCCGACCCGCCCGCTTGTTCTCGCAGCCACCCTGCTGCTCAGTCTCGGTGCCTGTTCCGGCGACCGCGGTGTTCGCGCATGGGATGGCACCGCCACCGGGCGCGCCACACAACGCCAGCAGGCGCTGGCGACGGAAACTCCCGAAAGCCTGTATGCTGGCGGCCTCGAAGCGTTGAACGCCCAGCGCTACGCGCAGGCGGTCGAACTTTTCGACACGGTGGACCGCGAATACCCCTATTCCACCTGGGCAACCCAGGCGAAGCTGATGTCGGCTTTTGCCGACTACAGCCGCAATCGGTACACCGAAGCCGTGGGCGCGCTCGATCGGTTCATCCAACTGCACCCCGCCCATCGCGACATCGCCTATGCCTATTACCTGCGGGCCTTGTCCTTCTACGAACAGATCGTCGATGCGGAACGCGACCAGAGCGGCACCGACCTCGCCATGAACGCGCTGCAGGACGTGCAGAACCGCTTCCCCAACACGCCCTATGCGCGCGACGCGCGGCTGAAGATGGATCTGGCGCGCGACCATCTGGCCGGGCAGCAGATGCACATCGGCCGCTTCTACCAGAACCGCAACCTGATGGCCGCCGCGGTCGGCCGGTTCCGCCGCGTGGTCGATGACTACCAGACCACCAATCACGTCCCCGAGGCGCTGCATCGGCTGACCGAGATCTACATCACCCTCGGCCTGACGGATGAGGCGCGCCGGACGGCCACCGTGCTCGGCCACAACTACCCGGGCAGCCCCTGGTACCAGGACAGCTACGCGCTGCTGGTGGCCGGCGCCGAACGCGCGCCGCAAGATCGCCCAGGCTTCCTGACCCGCGCCACGAATTGGGTGTTCTAGCCCCGGTGCCCAGCCGGTTGCGGGCCTGACGCCATGCTCCAGGCGCTGGCAATCCGCGACGTCGTTCTGATCGAACGGCTTGACCTGTCCTTCGGCGCCGGCCTGTCGGTGCTGACCGGCGAAACCGGGGCCGGCAAGTCCATCCTGCTCGACAGCCTGGGCCTCGCACTCGGCCAGCGGGCCGAGGCCGGGCTCGTCCGCGCCGGGCAGAACCAAGCCAGCGTCTCCGCCGCCTTCCAGCCGCCCGCCGGCCATCCCGCCTTTGCCCTGCTGGCCGAACAGGGGATCGAGGCCGAGGACGGGATCGTGCTGCGCCGCGTGCTGCAGGCCGACGGCAAGTCCCGCGCCTTTGTCAACGACCAGCCGGTCGGCGTGGCGCTGCTCCGGCGCCTCGGCGCGTTGCTGGTCGAGGTCCAGGGCCAGCACGACCAGGTGGGCCTGGCCGACCCCGCCGGCCACGCCGCCCTGCTCGACGCTTTTGGCGGGCTGGACGCCAACCGCGGCCAGGTCGCCACCGCGCATCGCGCCTGGCGCGACGCCGAACGGGCGCTCGACGCCGCGCGCAAGACCATCGCCGAAGCCCAGGCCGACGAGGCCTGGCTGCGCCACGCCGTGGCCGAACTCGGTGCCCTGGCCCCGCAGGAGGGCGAGGAGGAAGCGCTGGCCGCCCGCCGCCAGGGGCTGCAACACGGCGAACGCCGGGCGGAGGCCGTCGCCGCCGCCCTGGCCGAACTCACGCCCCGCGACCGCCGGCGCGGCGGCGGGCCGGCCGAGGCGCTGCGCAACGCTGCCCGCGCGCTGGAACGCATGCCGGGCCAGGATGCGGCGCAGCAGGAGGGCGTGCAGCCGGCGCTGACCCTGCTGGCGATGGCGCAGGATGCGCTATCCGAGGCCGAATCAGTGCTGACCCGCCTGGTGCAGGACGCCGCCCCCGATCCGCGCGCCCTGGAACACACCGAGGAGCGCCTGTTCGCCCTGCGCGCTGCCGCCCGCAAGCACGCCGTCGCGGTGGTCGGCCTGCCAACGCTGCTGGAGGCGCTGAAGACCCGCCTGTCCTCGCTCGACGCCGGCACGGGCCGCGTCGCCGCGCTGGAGCGGGCGGCGCGGGACAGCCGGGCCGGCTATGTAGCCGCCGCCGATGCGCTGACCCGGGCGCGCGCCGAGGCGGGCGCCGGGCTGGAAAAGGCCCTGACGCGCGAACTGGTGCCATTGAAGCTGGACCGCGCCCGCGTCACCGCGACCCTGACCCCGCGCGCGGAAAGCGCCTGGGGCGCCGATGGGCAGGACCGGGTCGAGTTCCTCGTCTCGACCAACCCCGGCCAGGCGCCGGGGGCGCTGGCGAAGATCGCCTCGGGCGGCGAATTGTCGCGGCTGATGCTGGCGCTGAAGGTCGTGCTGTCGCGCGGCAGCCCGGTGCCGACGCTGGTCTTCGATGAGGTGGACAGCGGCATCGGCGGTGCGACCGCCGCCGCCGTCGGCGACCGCCTGACCAAGGTCGCGGCACGGGTGCAGGTGCTGGTCGTGACCCACAGCCCGCAGGTCGCGGCGCGCGGGGCCGCGCATTTCCAGGTCGCCAAGCGGCTGCGCGACGGCCGCGCCGAAACCCGCGTGCTGGCGCTGGATGTGGCGGCACGGCGGGAGGAAATCGCGCGGATGCTGGCCGGCGAGAAGGTGACCGAAGCCGCCCGCGCGGCGGCGGACGACCTGTTGGCGGCGGTGGGATGAGTGGCGCGGTCGAGACCCTGACCGAGCCCGAGGCCGAAGCCGAACTCGCGGCCCTGGCCGCCGAGATCGCCCGCCACGACGAGGCCTATCACCGCCAGGACGCGCCCGAGATCAGCGACGCCACGTATGACGCGCTGGTGCGCCGCAACCGCGCGATCGAACAGCGCTTCCCCGCCCTGCTGCGCGACGACAGCCCAAGCCGCAGGGTCGGGGCGGCGCTGGCCCCGGGCTTCGCCAAACTGCGTCATGGCGTGCCGATGCTGTCGCTGGACAATGTCTTTTCGGCCGAGGATTTCGCCGATTTCTGCGCCCGCATCCGCCGCTTCCTGGGCCTGGCCGAGGACGCCCCCCTGGCCTTCGTCGCCGAACCGAAGATCGACGGGCTGTCGATCAACCTGACGTATGGGCATGGCCTGCTGATCCGGGGCGCCACGCGCGGCGACGGGGCCGAGGGCGAGGATGTGACCGCCAACCTGCGCACCCTCCCGATGCTGCCCCAGCGCCTGGCGGGCGCGGCACCGCAGACCATCGAAATCCGCGGCGAGGTGTTCATGAGCAAGGCCGACTTCCTGGCCTTCCGCAGCGCCCAGGAAAAAGCGGCCGAGGACCGCGCGGCGCGGCGCGTGGCCGGGGGCAGGCTTGGCGATGCCATCGTCGTCCCGGTCAATCCGCGCAATGCGGCGGCCGGGTCGCTGCGGCAGCTTGACCCCGCGGTCACGGCGCAGCGGCCGCTCGGGCTCTTCGCCTATGCGCTGGGTGCAGCCAGCGAGGCCCCGGCGACGAGCCATCACGCCTATCTGGAACGGCTGCGCGACTGGGGTTTTGCCGTCAATCCGCTGTCCACCCCGGTCACCGCCGAAACGGCGTCGGATTTCCAGGCGCGGATGGCGGCGACGCGGGCCGAATTGCCCTACGACATCGATGGCGTGGTCTATAAACTCGACGACCTGGCCCTGCAGGCGCGCTTGGGTTTCGTCGGCCGCGCGCCGCGTTGGGCGGTCGCCTGGAAATTCCCCGCGGAACAGGCCACGACGACCTTGCTGGAAATCCAGATCCAGGTCGGCCGCACCGGCGCGCTGACCCCGCGCGCGGTGATGGCGCCGGTCAATGTCGGCGGCGTGCTGGTGCGCCACGCGACCCTGCACAACGAGGATGAGATCGCCCGGCTCGACGTGCGGATCGGCGATACGGTGGTGATCCAGCGCGCCGGCGACGTGATCCCGCAGGTGGTGCAGGTCGTGCTCGAAGCACGCCCGGCCGGCACGACCCCCTGGGCGCCGCCCAGCGTCTGCCCGGCCTGCGGCAGCCATGCGGTGCGCCCGCCGGATGAGGTGGTGCGCCGCTGCACCGGCGGGCTGATCTGCCCGGCCCAGGCGCTGGAACGGCTGATCCATTTTTGCAGCCGCCGGGCCATGGATATCGAGGGGCTGGGCGGGGAGAACCTGGAACGGCTGTTTGCCGAAGGCCTTGTCCGCACGCCCGCCGATATTTTTCGCCTGCGCGATCAGCGCGAAACCCTGCTGTCCTGGGATGGGTTTGGCGAGCGCCGCGTGGACAACCTGCTCGCCGCCATCGAGGCACGGCGCGCGCCGCCGCTGGAACGCTTCCTGTTCGCCCTCGGCATCCGCCGCATCGGCGAGCAGAACGCCAAGCTGCTGGCGCGGCACTACCACAGCCTGCCCGCCTGGCGTGCCGCGATGATCGCCGCCCGCATCATCGGCAGCGAGGCGCGCGAGGGCCTGGGCAGCATCCAGGGCATCGGCCCCGCCATCGCCGAGGAACTGGTCGAGTTCTTTGCCGAGGCCCACAACCTGGCAGCCCTGGACGATCTGGCCGATCAGGTCACGCCAACCGAGGCTGCGGCCGGCGACGGCTCCGGCCCCATGGCCGGCAAGACCGTGGTCTTCACCGGCACGCTGACCGGCTTGGGGCGCGACGAAGCCGGCGCGATCGCCGAGCGGTTGGGCGCCAAGGTTGCCAAATCCGTCTCGGCAAAAACCGATTTCCTGGTCGCCGGCGCCGATGCGGGATCAAAGGCCGCCAAGGCTGCAGCCCTCGGCGTCACGGTGCTGGATGAGGCGGCGTTCCGGGCGATGGCCGGGCTGTAGGGAACCCGGCCAGCAGGCCGCGCAACGCGCCCACCGGGTCATGCCCCGGCCCGTCGGCGATCAGCGCCACATGCGATCCCGCGACCTGGCGGAAGGCCGCCCCCGGCAGGCGCGCCGAGGCGACCGGCACCAGCCCGTCACTCGGCCCGATGCCCTGCCCCGCGAGCCATTGCGCCATCCACACATACGGCCGGTCGGCGACCGGCACCGGCCCGTCGAGCACATCCGACCCCACGGTCAGCACCGGCACATGTGCCACGAACGCGGCCACAGCCCTGGCGTTTGCCGCCATCCAGGCCTGGCGGGTCGCGGTGGTCAGGTCGTCCAGCCCCGCGCCCGACCCGGTGCCGAGCATCCGCAGCGCCGCCCCCACCGCCAGCCGCATCGGCTGCCGCATCACGACGGCATCGGCGACCGGGCTGCCGAAGAAGGGCGATTGCAGGGCGATGAAGCCGCGGCAGCGGGCGGCGATGGCGGGATCGCCGAGGGCCGCCAAAGCCTCCAGCCCGCCCTTGCTATGGGCGATCAGCAGGGCCGGCGCCGGATGCCGGTCGAGCCAGTCGGCGATGCGGCCGGCATTGTCGCCGACCGGGGCGCTGGTCGGCAGGTCCAGCCGCGCGACCAGGGCGCCCTGTTCGCCCAGCCAACGCGCCTGGGCGCCCATGTAGTCCAGGCCGATCCTCGCCTGCACCTCCCCCATCAGGCCGAAACACAGCAGGACGGGTATGCCGCCCAGGTTCACAGCGGCGCGCAGGCCGCCCGCAACCAGGCCAGGGTCGCCGGATCGTCCAGGGCCGGCCCGACCTCGGCCAGCACCCGGGCGTGATAGCCGTCGATCCAGCCGCGTTCGTCGGCGGTCAGCATCGCGGCGGCGATCAGGCGGCGGTCATAGGGCGCGAGGGTCAACGTCTCGAAGGCCAGGAAGCGGCCGGTGTCGGGGCGGACCAGCAACAGGTTCTCGATGCGGATGCCGTAGTGCCCGGGCAGGTAGAAGCCCGGTTCGTCGGACAGGATCATCCCCGCCTGCAAGGCCACCAGCCGCGCCGCCCGGCTGAAGGCGGCAGGCCCCTCATGCACCGACAGGAACGAGCCCACGCCGTGGCCGGTGCCATGGTCGTAGTCCAGACCCGCATCCCACAACGGCCGCCGCGCGATGGCATCCAGATGCGGCCCGGCGACGCCCTGCGGAAAGCGCAGGGTCGCCAGCGCGATATGGCCGCGCAGTACGCGGGTATAGCGGTCGCGCAATTCGGCGGGGGCCTCGGCCGGGCCGGTCCAGAGCGTGCGGGTCACGTCGGTCGTGCCATCGCGGAATTGCCCGCCGGAATCGAGCAGGAAGACCTCATTGGCCGCGATCGCGCGGTCGCTCTGCGGCGTCGCGCGGTAATGCACGATGGCGCCATGTTCGCCGGCCCCGGCGATGGCGGGGAAGGCTTCGGCCACGAACAGGGCCAGCCGGCGGCGTTCGTCCAGCAGGCGGGCCGCGGCCGAAATCTCGGTCAGTCCGCCGGCCGGGGCCGCCGTCGCGAACCAGGCGAGGAAGCGCGCCAGCGCCACCGCATCGCGCAGATGGGCGGCGCGGGCGCCGGCCTGCTCGACCGGGTTCTTGGTCGCGCGCGGCAGGCGGCAGGGGTCCTCGGCGGCGACCACCGTGGCATCCGCGGCGCGCAGCGTGGTGGCGAACCAGGCGGGCGTCGCGTCGGCGTCCAGCCGCACCACCTGGCCCGACAGGGCTGCCAGGACGGCGGCCAGGTCGTCGCGCGGCCGGACCTCGACCGCATGGCCCAGATGCGCCCGGGCCTCGGCCCCGACCCGCGCGGGGTCGAGGAAAAGCGTCACCGCGGCATCGGCCCGCAGCAGCGCGAAGCCAAGGGCCAGCGGCGTATGCGCGAGGTCCCGCCCGCGGATGTTCAGCAGCCAGGCGATGCTGTGCGGATCGGCCAGCACGGCGGCCGCCTGGCCGGCGTCGCGCAGGGTCCGGGCCGCGGCCTCGCGCTTGGTGGCGGCATCGATCCCGGCATGGGCGAGCGGATGCGGCTCGACCGGGGAGGCCGGGGCGGCGGGGCGGTCGGCCCATGCCTCGTCCACCGGATTGGCGCCGAGCGGCACCAGCATGATGCCGGCCTCGGCCAGTCGCGCCAGGGCGGTTTCGGTATGCAGCCAGGGGTCGTAGCCGATGCGGCGCCCGGCGGCGTGTTCGCGCAGCCATTCGACCGGCGGGGCTTCGGTAATGTGGCGGCGTTCCCACAAGGCGGGGTCGGTCTGCTGGGCGACCTGTGTGGTGTAGCGGCCATCGGTGAAGATCGCAGCGCGCGGGGCCTCGGGACCCGTCAGCACGATGGCCAGTCCGGCCGATCCGGTGAAGCCGGTCAGCCAGGCGAGGCGATCGCCCGAGTCCGGCACATATTCGCCGAGGAATTCGTCGGAGCGCGGCACCAGGACCCCATCGACCCCGGCGATGGCAAGGGCGCGGCGCAGCGCTTCAAGGCGGGGGGCGGCGGTGTTGTGCTTCATCAGGCCAGCCTAGCGCCTGCGCGGGCGCCGCCAAGCAGGCGTAAGCCATTCATTAAAAGATGTGTCCACAGTATTACATGCGTCTGGCGCATGGCTAAGGGGCAGGCTTCTCACACCCTTTTTTGCGGCGCCGCACTATCTAGCGTTGTGTGAACAAACAGCGGCCAACCCGGCCGCACGCACAGATCGATAGGACACATCATGGACGCCCGGATGAACCAGGCGGAACTGGCCGGCATGGCCCCTTTGACCCGCCCGCGCGATGCGGTGCTGGTGGATGAGATGCGCGCCGCCGTCGCCCAGGCCCAGGACCACGCCATCGCCCGCGGGATCGCCGTCGCCGGCCGTGCCGTGACGGGCTTCGTCGCCCGCATCGCCGCCATCCCGGCGCGGATGCAGATGGAGGCCGACCTGCGCGCCATGACCGACCGTGAACTGGCCGACATCGGGCTGACCCGCGGCCAGATCGGCAGCGTGGTCAACTTCTGATCGGGGCCCTCTGATCGCGCGCTGGCTCAGCGCGGGGCGGTCTCCCCAAAGCCGGTGCGAAAGCCGCCCGGGGCGCTGGATTGGCCACCACCCGGACCACGCCATTGTCGAGCACGGCTTTGTTGTCAGTGCCCGACAGCGCGAGTTGCGCCATGGCCGGGGCGGCCAGGGCCACGAGGGCGGTCGCAGCCAGAAGGCCGATCCTGAAACGGGTCATGCTGGTGTTCCTCCCGGATGCGGGCTGTTTGGCGCCCCATCATTCTGCGAGGCGCAGCCCCTTCATCGCAAGGTTGCAGCGTTGGCCCCACCGGGTCAGTTTGTCCCGGGAGGACGGGCATGATCGGCGTTGACTGGGGCACCACCAACCTGCGCGCCTGGCGCTTTGGCCCCGGCGGCGCGATCCTGGCGCGAGCCGAGGCGCCGGAGGGGCTGCTCTCCGGCCCGCCCGGCGGGTTTTGCGCGACGCTGCTGCGCCATTGCGGCGGCTGGATCGCCGATGGCGAGGATCTGGTCGTCATGTGCGGCATGGTCGGCAGCAGCCTGGGCTGGGCCGAGGCCGCCTACCTGCCCTGCCCGGCCGATCCGGCGCTGCTGGCGGCATCGCTGACCTCGGTGCATGTGCCCGGCGCTCGGGCGCTGATCGTGCCCGGCCTGTGCTGCCGCGATGCCGCCGGCCGGCCGGATGTGGCGCGCGGCGAGGAGACCAAGGCCGCCGCCCTGATCGCCCGCCTGGGCCCCGCCGCCGCGACGCTGGTCCTGCCGGGCACCCATGCGAAATGGGTGGCGATCGGGGCCGGGCAGATCCGGGGCTTCACCACCCACATGACCGGCGAGGTCTTTTCCGCCCTGTCCAGCCACACCATCCTGGCCCGCACGATCGCGGCCGAGGCGCCGCACGATGCGGCAGCCTTTGCCGCAGGCGTCGTGCAGGCGCGCGAAGCGGCCGGGCTGCTGCACCATCTGTTCACGCTGCGGGCAGCGGCGCTGCTCGATGGCATGACGCCGGCCGCGGCGCGGTCGCATCTGTCGGGGCTGCTGATCGGGGCGGAAATCCTGGTCGGCACCGCGATGGCGGCGCCGCCGTTTCATGTCCTGGCGGAAAGCGGCCTCGGCGCGCGGTATGGGGAGGCCTTTGGCGTGCTCGGCATTGGCTGTAAGGCCGTACAGGGCGATGTCACCCCCGAAGGGTTGTTCGCGATCGGCGCCCTGCTGTGACCTTGCGGGCTTACCTTACGCGCTGCCCTCTGGTCGCGATCCTGCGCGGCATCTGGCCCGACGAGGCGATCCCGGTCGGCGAGGCGCTTATCGCTTCGGGGTTCGGCATCCTGGAAGTGCCGCTGAACTCGCCCGACCCGCTGGTCAGCATCCGCCGCCTGGCGCTGCGTTTCCCCGATGCGCTGGTCGGCGCGGGCACGGTGATGACGCCGGCCGAGGTGACCGACATCGCCAATGCCGGCGGCCGGCTGATCGTGACCCCGCACGCCGCCGTCGATGTGGTGCGCGCGGCCAAGGCGTTGGGGCTGGTCGTGGTGCCCGGCTGCTTCACGCCGACCGAAGCTTTTGCCCTGCTCGCGGCCGGTGCCGATGGGCTGAAACTCTTCCCGGCCGAGGCCGCATCGCCCGCAGTGCTGCGCGCGATGCTGGCGGTGCTGCCGCGCGGCACGCCGATGCTGCCGGTGGGCGGTATCGGGGAGGCGAACATTGCGGCCTGGCGCGCGGCGGGCGCGGCGGGCTTCGGCAT
>JBBRWI010000002.1:0-55104 GCA_038249305.1 Acetobacterales bacterium | reverse complement strand
TATCGTAGGTTGGTCAGGGGGTTTCATGGTTCGCCGGATTACGTGTGCCGGGCGTGGCTTGCCGGCTGCCGTGCTGCTCGTGCTGCCTTTGGCCACGACGCCCGCGGCGGCGCAGGACACGACGCCCGGGGCGGCGCAGGACACGACGCCCGGGGCGGCGCAGGAACAGATGCGCGGTCTGCCTGCCGTCGAGGGCAGGGTGGCACCGGCCGAACCCGCCGCGGCCTCGGCCGGCGCCATCGCCGTCCTGGTACGCCAGGCCGAACGCTGGCTGGCGCAGGACCGGCCCGACCTCGCGGCGTCCTCCATCGAACGCGCGCTGGCCGCCGACCCGGCCAATCCCGCCGCCCTGTCCGTCGCCGCCCGGATCGAGGCTGCGCGCGGCAACCGCGACGCCGCCGCGGCGACGCTGAACCGCCTGCGGGCGGCCGGTGCCTCCGACGAACAGCGCGCCGTTGCCGAACAGGCGGTGCGCGCCGGCGCGATCGACCGCGCGACGATCGAGGACGCCCGGCGCCTGGCCCGCGAAGGCCGCGGCGCCGAGGCCGTGGCCCGCTACCGCGCGGCCTTTGGCGGCGGCGCGCCGCCCGATGCCTTCGCCCTTGAATACTACCAGACCCTGGCCGGTACCGAGGCCGGGGGCGCCGAGGGCCGCCAGGGCCTCGCCCGCCTCGCCGCCCGTCCGGGTGCCTCCGATCGCGCGCTGTTGGCCCATGCCCAGGCGCTGAGCTTCGCGCCGGCAACACGGGCCGATGGCATCCGCGTGCTGGCGCAGATCGCCGACCGGCCGGATGTGGCGGCCGATGCGCGCCGCGCCTGGCGCCAGGCATTGACCTTCTACGGCACCGACCCCGCGGCGCTGCCGCAGTTGGAAGCCTTCCTCCAACGCTTCCCCGACGACCCCGAGATCCGCCGCCGGATGGAGACCGCCCGCGCCGTCCCCCCGCCCGACCCCACCGCCGACCTGCGGCGCGAGGGTTTTGCAAGGCTTGAAGCCGGCAACCTGCGCGAAGGCACAGAGCGGTTCGAGGCCGCCTTGGCCGCCAATGCCAATGACGCCGATGCCCTGGGCGGGCTCGGCATCATCCGCCTGCGCGAGGGGCGCAATGCCGAGGCACGGCAGTTCCTGGAACGCGCCATCGCGGCCAACCCAGGCCAGGCCGCGCAATGGCAGCGCGCGCTGGACGGCGCCGCCTACGGGCTGGAACTCGCCGATGGCCGGGCGGCGTTGCGCCGCGGTGACCTCGATGCCGCCGACACGCTGCTGCGCCGCGCGGCACAGCGCCAGGTGGAGGATCGCACGGATGTCGAGACGCTGCTGGGCGAACTGGCGCTGCGCCGCGGCGATGCGCCCGGCGCCGAACAGCGCTTTCGCACCGCACTCGCCCGCCGCCCAGGCTTCCCGCCGGCCGCGACCGGGCTGAACCAGGCGCTGCGGCAGCAGGGCCGGCTGGCCGAACGCATGCCGGTGCCGCGGGCCCCTGGGACCGACAGCGCCGAGGCCCCGGGCGGCGGCCAGGTGGGCCTGCTGCGCGCCGAGGCCGCACGCGCCGCCGACCCCGGCGTCGCCGCAGCCCTGCTGCGCAGCGCGTTCGAACTCGCGCCGAACAACCCCTGGGTCCGCCTCGACCTTGCCCGCGTGCTGCGGCGGGAGGGCCGGGCCGCCGAAGGCCGCGCGCTGGTCGATGAGCTTGCCGCCCGCGACACCACCGGCGGCGATGCGATCCATGCGGCGGCCCTGCTGGCCGACGAGGATGGGCGGCCGAACGAGGTCGATGCCTGGCTGTCACGCGTGCCCCCTGGGCGGCGCACGGCGGACATGGCGCGGCTGGCAGGGCGGGCGCGGATGCAGGCCGATGTGGCCGCCGCCCTCGCGCGGTTCCCGGTATCGGCCGCCGAGTCCCGCCGCGCGCTGCTGACCATCGCCGCCCGCCCCGACCCGACCGGCGCCACCGCCGCCGCCGTGGTCCGCGCCTTCGGCGAGGTCGGTGACACGGTGGGGGCGACCGAGGCCGTGCGCGTCGCCCAGGCCAGCAATCGCGGCGCCAGCGCTGGGGCGAGGCTTGCGGTCGCCGGCGCCCTGCTCGGCACCGGCCAGCAGGCAGAGGCCGTGGCCGTCATCGCCAGCACCGACGGGCTGGCGCTGACCGCCGAACAGCGCCGCGACGTGGAGGCGCTGCGCGCCGGCATCGCCATCCGCGCCGCCGACCAGTTGAATGAGGAAGGCCAGCAGGCCCAGGCCTTCGAACGGCTGCGCCCGGTGCTGGCCGCCGATCCGCAAAGCACCGAGGCGCAACTGGCCCTGGGGCGGCTGTACCAGGGCGCGCGGCAGCCGACCGAGGCGCTGCGCATCGCCGAGGCCCTGCTGGCGCGCGACCCGCGCAGCATCGAGGCGCGACGCGCCGCTGTCGAAGCCCTGATCGCGATGGGCGACCGCCGCCGGGCCGAGGCGCAGGTCGCCGAAGCGATGAGCCTGACCCCACGCGACAGCCGCGTGCTGCTGCTGGAGGCGCGGGTTGCCCGCGCCTTTGGCGACGACGCGCGGGCGCAGCGCGTGCTGCTGGCCGCGGCGAGCCAGCGCAATGCCGAATTGGGCCGCACCGCACCGGTCGGCGTCGCGCCCAATGCCGGCACGATGTTCGCCGCCGGCACCGGCCCTGGCGGGCCGGAAAACCCCTTCGCCCGCAGCAGCCCGGCGCGCGCGGTGGTGCCGTCGGCCGGCGTGCCGCAGGACCGGGTTGCGCGCGAGATCGCCGACCAGTTGGCGCAGGTGCGCGACGAGACGGCGACCCGCGCATCGCTCGGCATCGCCGGGCGGTCACGCTCGGGCACCGCGGGGCTCGACCGCTTGCAGGAGGTCGCGGTGCCGCTGACCGCCAGCCTTTCGGCCGGCGCGATCGGCGGCCGGTTCACG
This sequence comes from Acetobacterales bacterium, assembly GCA_038249305.1. Lineage (GTDB taxonomy): Bacteria > Pseudomonadota > Alphaproteobacteria > Acetobacterales > Acetobacteraceae > Humitalea. The sequence continues at coordinate 52,190 of JBBRWI010000002.1, read as the reverse complement.
GCAAGCGTACTGCCGGTGACGATCAATGCCGGCAGCCTCACCACCTCCAGCCTGCCGACCGCGGCCAACTTCGGCACGAACCCGCTGGCCTTCAGGCAGCCGGCGGCGCCGAAGGACACGACGGCCTCCGGCGCCGGGCTTGGCATCGGCTACCGGCGGGGTGATTCCCTCAGCTTCGACCTCGGCGTCTCGCCGCTCGGCTACCAGACCACGAATTTCGTCGGTGGGATCGAGGTGGCGCCCCGCATCACCGACAGCCTGCGCCTGCGGCTGACCGCCGAACGGCGGGCGGTGACCGACAGCCTGCTGTCATGGTCGGGCATGACCGACCCGCGCAGCGGCACGGCCTGGGGCGGCGTCACGCGCACCGGCGGGCGGGCGCAGGTCGAACTGCCGCTCGGCCCCGGCTACATCTATGCCGGTGGCGGCTACGCGACCTTCGATGGCCAGAACGTCGCCTCGAACAACCGTCTGGAGGCGGGGGCCGGCTTCTCCTACCCGTTCTTCCGCAGCGGCAACAATGAGCTGAGTTCGGGCGTGGACCTAGTGTACTTCGCCTATGACCAGAACCTGCGGTTCTTCACGGTCGGGCAGGGCGGCTACTACAGCCCGCAATCCTATGCCGCGATCAACGTGCCGATCGATTATCGCGGGCGATTGGGCGACGTCGGCTACCGGCTGGGCGCCACCGCGGGCTACGTGACCTGGCGCGAGGATGCGAGCCTGGTCTTCCCGAACAACCCGGCGCTGCAACAGCAATTGGTGCAGGCGGCGCGAAGCAACAGCCAGCTGGTCACCTCCTACGCCGCGCAGACGCAGACCGGCTTCATCGGCGGTGTGCGGGCAGACCTCGACTACGCGCTGACCGACCGCACCAGCCTCGTGGGGCAGTTCAGCTACAACAAGGCGGCGGATTGGGACGAGACGCGGGTGGTGTTCAGGTTGCAGAACAGGTTTTAGGGTCAGGCCGTGCCCGGGGCCGACCGGGTGGCTTTCCAGCCGCCCGCGCCGGACCACGTTCACCTCAACATGCACAAGGAATTCCGCTTGGCCGACATCATCATCGACATCGCCGGCGAGGCCTTCGAAGCCCGCTTCGAAACCGCCGCCGCCCCCAAGACCGTCGCGCGGTTCCGCACATTGCTGCCCTTCACCGACCGCATCATCCACGTCCGCTGGTCGGGCGAGGCCTGCTGGATCCCGATGGGCGAACGCGACCTCGGCCTCGGCTTCGAGAACGCGACCAGCCACCCCGCCCCGGGCCAGGTGATCGTCTATCCGGGCGGCGTGTCGGAAACCGAGATCCTGGTCGCCTACGGCCCCTGCTGCTTTTCCAGCAAGGCAGGGCAATTGGCGGGCAATCATTTCCTGACCATCACCAGCCAGCTGGACCGCCTGGCCGAGCTCGGCCGTGCCGTGCTCTGGGAGGGCGCCAAGCCGATCGTGTTCCGCGCCGGGTAGTTCTGTTGGCACAGGGTTTGCGTAATCTTCGGGGTTATCTTGCCCCGGAGATCCCCATGCGCCGTCGCCCGCTTCTCGCCGCCAGCCTGCTGGCCCCCTTCGCGGCACCGCGCCTGTTGTCCGCGCAAGGCCCCTGGCCGCAGCGGCCGGTCCGGATCGTCAACCCCTATGCCCCGGGTGGCACGTCGGATCTTGTCGTGCGCCTGCTGGCGCCGATGATGGAGCGCGCCTTCGGCCAGCCCTTCGTGATCGACAACCGGCCGGGGGCGGGCGGTGCCGTCGGCACGGCGCTGGTCGCGGCCGCACCGGCCGATGGCTACACGCTGCTGGTGACCAATACCGGGCCGCTCGCGGTGTCGCCCTTCCTCTCGCCCGCGCCGAACTACGACGCGCAGCGCAGCTTCAGCTACATCACGATGTTCGGCGGCGCGCCGATCCTCTGCGCGGTCAAGGGCGATGGGCCGCTGCGCAGCATGGCCGACTACAAGGCCGCCGCGGCGGCCAGCCGGGAGGCGGTGAGTTTCGGCTCGTCCGGCGTCGGCTCGGTCGGGCACCTGGCGGGCATGCTCTGGGCGCAGGAAGCCGGGGTGGAATTGCTGCACGCGCCGTTCCGTGGCGCCGCCGACGCCGAGCAGGCGATCCTCACCGGCAGCACGACATCGCTGTGGAATACCGTCGGCGCCCATGTCGGCGGCGTGCGCGGCGGCAGCCTGCGGGGGCTAGCCGTCACCAGCACGACGCGCGTCGGCGCGACGCCCGATGTGCCGACGGTGATCGAGGCAGGGTTCCCGGGGTCGGTCGCTTCCAACTGGTTCCTGCTGGCGGGGCCGGCCAACCTGTCGCCCGATATCGTCGGACGGTTGCGGAGCATGATCGCCGCGGCGATGGCCGAGGCGGTGGTGCGCGAACGTTTCGTCGGTATCGGCCTGGTGTCGCTGGGCGACCCAAGCCCGGCCGAGATCGCGGGCTTCATCGCCACCGAAGCCGCGCGCTGGGCGCCGGTGATAAGGGCGTCCGGCGCGTCATAGGCCGTCCTGGCTGCGCGTCAGGCCCCGGCTGCCAGACGCGCCAGCAGCGCCGTTACCGCCGCCTCGAACATCGCCTCGGTCAGCCGCCCGGTCTGCGTGTTGTAGCGGCTGACGTGGTAGGAATCGGCCAGCACCAGCCCGCTTGGCAGCAGATGCTGCGCGCCATGCGCGAAGCGGTAGCGCGCCACGACCAGGTGCTGCGCCCGCAGCACGGCGGCATGGGCGATGCCGCCCAGCGCCAGCACCGCGCGCAACCGCGGCATGGCCGCGACCTCGCCGGCCAGGTAGCGGTTACAGGTCGGCACCTCCAACCCCTCGGGCTTGTTCAGCGGCGGCAGGCAGCGGACCGCGTTGGTGATGCGGGCGCCGAGCAGTTCCATGCCGTCCATCGGGTCCTCGGCATAGGCGCCGCGGGCCAGCCCGAACTTCAACAAGGTCGCGTAGAGCAGCTTGCCGGCGAAATCGCCGGTGAAGGGCCGCCCGGTGCGGTTCGCCCCGCGCAGCCCGGGCGCCAGGCCCAGGATCAGCAGTGGCGCCTCCAGCGGCCCCCAGGACGGCACCGGCGCATTGTGCCAGCCTGGAAAGGCCAGGCGGTTCTGTGCCCGGAACGCGGCCAGGCGGGGGCATAGCGGGCAGTCGCGGTCGGGGGCGGGGGGCATCATCGCGGGGTCGGGTGCGGCACGCCGGCCGGCGCGTCAAGGCTTGCCGCCGGCGGCAAGCCGGGGCAGGCATTGGGGATGGCCTGCGACATGATCCTGGTGGCGCTTGGCGCCAATCTGCCCGGGGCCGACGGTGCCCTGCCCGAGGCGACCCTGGCCGCCGCCACGGCCGCCCTGGCCCGCCTGCCGGGGCTGCAACTGATCGGTGTGTCGCGGCTTTGGCGCACCCCGTCCGAACCGCCCGGCAGCCCGGACTACGTGAACGCCGTCGCGCGGCTTTCCGGCGAGGTCACGCCGGACGCCCTGCTCGCAGCCCTCCAGGCGATCGAGGCCGCGGCCGGCCGGACCCGCCCGCATGTGAACGCGCCGCGCACGCTCGACCTCGACATCATCGGCATGGGCGACCTGGTCCGCGCCAGCCCCGATCCCATCATCCCGCATCCGCGGGCGCATCTGCGCCGCTTCGTCCTGGTGCCGCTGGCGGAGGTTGCGGCCGATTGGGTGCATCCGCTGACCGGGCTGACCGCCGAGGCAATGGCCGAAGCGCTGCCCCCCGTCGCCATGCGGCCCGTGATGCTGTAGCAGAACCACCGTGAACAAAGCGCGATTCCACCATGCCCGATGACCTGATCCCCCGCGCCGATTCCGTGCGGGAGACGCCGCTCGCCGATGCGCTCAGCGAGCGGTATCTCGCCTATGCGCTGTCCACCATTACCGCGCGGTCGCTGCCGGATGTGCGCGACGGGCTGAAGCCGGTGCACCGGCGGCTGCTCTGGGCGATGCACCAGTTGAAACTGGACCCGGCCTCGGGCTTCAAGAAATGCGCCCGCATCGTCGGCGACGTGATGGGCAAGTACCACCCGCATGGCGATGCCTCGATCTACGATGCGATGGTGCGTCTCGCGCAGGACTTTGCAGCCCGCTACATGCTGGTCGAAGGCCAGGGCAATTTTGGCAACATCGACGGCGATAACCCGGCGGCGATGCGCTACACCGAAGCAAAGCTGACCGCCGTGGCGCAGGCAATGCTGGACGGCATCGAGGAAGACGCGGTCGATTTCCGCGCCACCTACGATGGCGAGGAACAGGAACCGCTGGTGCTGCCGGCCGGCTTCCCGAACCTGCTGGCCAATGGCGCCAACGGCATCGCGGTCGGCATGGCGACCTCGATCCCGCCGCACAATGCCGGTGAGTTATGCGCCGCGGCGCTGGAACTGGTGCGCGACCCAGACGCCTCGCTCGACACGCTGCTGACCCACATCCAGGGACCGGATTTCCCGACCGGCGGCATCCTGGTCGAATCCCGCGACTCCATGCGCGAGGCCTATGCGACAGGCCGCGGCGGCTTCCGCCTGCGCGCGCGGTGGGAAGTGGAGAAGGGCAAGAATGGGCTCTGGTCGGTCGTCGTCACCGAAATTCCCTACCAGGTGCAGAAATCCCGGCTGGTCGAACAGATCGCGGCGCTGCTGGAGGAGAAGAAGCTCCCGCTGCTGGCCGATCTGCGCGACGAAAGCACCGACCGCGTGCGACTGGTCTTCGAACCCCGCGCCCGTGGCGTCGATCCGGCGCATCTGATGGAAAGCCTGTTCCGCGCGACCGCGCTGGAACAGCGGCTGTCGCTGAACATGAACGTGCTGGATGCACATCGTACGCCGCGCGTGATGGGGCTGCGAGAGGTGCTGCGATCCTGGCTCGACCACCGCCAGGTGGTGTTGGTCCGCCGCGGCCAGCACCGGTTGTCGGCGATCGAACGGCGGCTGGAGATCCTCGCCGGCTACCTGATCGTCTATCTCAACATCGACGAGGTGATCCGCATCATCCGCGAGCAGGATGAGCCGAAGCCCGCCCTGGTCGCACGCTTCGGCCTGACCGATACGCAGGCCGAGGCGGTGCTGAACATGCGGCTGCGTTCGCTGCGCCGCCTCGAAGAGATCGAAATCCGCCGCGAACACGACAAACTCAGCAAGGAAGGCGACAGCCTGCGTGCCCTGCTGGCCGATCCGAAGAAGCAATGGAAGCGCATCGGCCAGGACATCGAGGCCACGCGCAGGAAATTCGGCGAGGAGACCGAGATCGGCCGCCGGCGGACCGCGACCGGCGTGGTGCCCGACGCCCTGGTGCTCGACGAAGACGCCTTTGTCGAGCGCGAATCGATCACCGTGATCCTGACCCAGATGGGCTGGATCCGCGCCCAGAAGGGCACGCTGGCCCCGGACGCCGAGGTGAAGGTCAAGGAAGGCGACCGCGTCCAGGCGCTGATCCCCTGCGAGACCACCGACCGGCTTTGCCTGTTCGCGACCAACGGCCGCGCCTACACGATCAAGGCCGACACCATCCCGCGCGGCCGCGGCGATGGCCAACCTGTGCGCCTGCTGCTCGACATGGGCCAGGAGGATGCCGTCGTCACGCTGTTCGTGTGGAAGCCGGGCGAGACATTCCTGCTCGCCCGCCGCGATGGGAAGGGCTTCGTCGTCGGCGCCGAGGACCTGCTGGCCGAAAAGCGCACCGGGCGCACGCTCCTGAACCTCGACCCCGGCATCGAGGCCATGGCCTGCCTGGCGCTCGGCGATGCCGACCACCTGGCGGTGATCGGCGCAAACCGCAAACTGCTGGTCTTTCCGCTGGACCAGGTGCCGCGGATGCAGCGCGGCGCGGGGGTGCGGCTGCAGGCCTACAAGGATGGCGGCCTGGCCGATGTGAAGGGGTTCCGCCTGGCCGATGGCCTGTCCTGGCGCCTGGGTGAGCGGGTGCGGGTCGAGCCGATGAAGGACTGGTTGGGCGCCCGCGGCTCGGCCGGCCGCCTGCCGCCGAACGGCTTTCCGAAAAGCGGGGTTTTCGGTGGCTGAGGCGGCCTCCCCTCAGGTGCCATGCAGCCCGCCGCGATTGGTGAGCCGGTCGAGGCTGACCGTCACCCTCGCGTGGCGGGAACCGGCGTGCCTGGTGCCCGGCGCCATCCTGCCGCTAACGGTTTGGAAGCCGGCGACGGGGTAGCGAGGCTGACCCTTTCGCAGGATCGCCCGCCCAATGACCCTCGCCCTTCGTATCCTGTCCCCCATCGCCGTGCTCGGCGTGCTGCTCGGCGGTCTGCTTGGCCTGGGTGCCTTCGACAGTTGGTCGGCGCAACGCGTGGCCCGTGACGGGGAGGCGATGAGCCTGCAGACCGGCGCGCTGCTCAGCGCCGTCACCGCGCTCGCGGCCGAACGGGGGCAGACCAACGGGTTGCTCGCGAGCGCCAGCACCGACGCGGAGGCCTGGTCCCGCACCCGCACCGTGCGGGGGCAGGCGGAGGCCGCGATCGCCTCGGCCCGTGCCGCGATCGATGCCCTGGCCGCGACCGATGCCGGCGTCGCCGCCGCCCGCGCCGCGCATGACCGCGCGGCGGCCGAGGTCGCGACGCTCCGGGGCGCCGCCGATGGTCCGCCCGCGGCGCGACCGGCGCCGCCCGAATGGTTTGCCGCGACCTCCGCCCGGATCGACACGCTGTCGGCCTTGCGCCGCGCGATGGAGCATGCCGGCGGCGCCGAAACCCGGACGGAGGCGCTCTACGCCGCCCGCGACGCGCTATCGGAAATCGCCGAATACATGGGGCGGGAACGCGGGCTGCTGAATGGCGCGATCGCCGGTGCTCGGCGCCTCGCCACCGCCGACCTCGCCGCCATCGGCGCCCATCGTGGCCGGCAGGATGGCGCGCGGGCCAGGCTGCAGGCCCGCATGGCGGGCTTGCCGCCAGCCGTCACCGCAGCGATCGCCGCGGCCGATGCGGCGACGCTGCGCGATTATGCGCCGATGCGTGACCGGGTGTTGGCTGCCGGCGGCGTCGGTGAGGCCTATCCCGTCGCCGCCCGCGCCTGGTGGGAAGCCGCGACGGCCGCCATTGGCGGCGTGCAGGCGGCCGAACGCGCCGCCACCGCGGCGTTGGCGGCCGAACACCATGCGGCGCGGGACGAAGCCGGCCGCAAGCTTGCCTGGACCCTCGGCCTGCTGGTGCTGGGCGGGGTGCTGGTCCTCGCCTCGGCCTGGTTCGTTGCTGTCCGCGTGACCCGGCCATTGCGCGGTGTCGTCACTGCCCTGGGGGGGCTGGCGGCGGGCCGCCTGGATACCCCGATCCCTGCCGTGCGTGGGCGGGATGAAATCGCGGGGCTGCTGACCGCAACCGGGCGCTTCCGCGACATCCTCCGGCAGAACGAGGCGATGGAGGCGGCCCGGGTGGAGCAGGAGGCGCAGGCCGCCCAGGCCCGCGTCACGGCCCTGGTCGAGATCGCCGACCTGATCGAACAGGAGACGACGGCGGCGGTCAGCAGCATCCGCGAACGCACCGATGCGCTGGACGCGCTGGCCGCGGCGATGACCGAAGGCGCGGCCCGCGCGACCGAGGCCGCGGCCTCGGCCGCGACCCTGGCGGGGCAGAGCCGGGGCGATGCCCAGGCAGCGGCGAATGCGACCGGCGAACTGGCCTCGGCCGTCGCCGAGGTTTCGACCCAGATGGCGCGCGCCGGCACCGCGACCCGCCAGGCGGTGGAGCGGACCGACAAGGCGCGCGCCGTGTTCACCCAATTGTCGGCCAGCATGGAGCAGATCGGCGGCGTGTCGCGGTTGATCGCCGACATCGCCTCCCGCACCAACCTGCTCGCGCTGAACGCCACGATCGAGGCGGCGCGCGCCGGGGAGGCCGGCAAAGGCTTCGCCGTGGTCGCGACTGAAGTGAAGAACCTGGCCGGCCAGACCGCCCGCAGCACTGAGGAGATCGGCCAGCGCATCGCCGTGATCGAGGCCACGTCGCGCGAAGCGATGGCGGTCATGCAGGGCATAACCGAAGCGGTCGGCCAGATCGACCACGTCGCGACGGCGATCGCCGCGGCGGCCGAGGAGCAATCGGCGACCGCGCGGGAAATCGCCCGCGCGGTCGGCAGCGCCGCCGACGGCGCCGGCGCGGTTGCGACCCAGATCGGCGGCCTGGCCGAGCACGCGGTCGAAGGCGGCCAAAGGGCAGGGCAGCTGCAGGTCTGCGCAGGGGACGTCGCTGCCGCCATGGGGTCCTTGCGCGGCCAGTTGGTTGGCGTGATGCGTACAAGGATCGCCGAACTCGACCGCCGCGATTCCGGTCGCCATGCCGTGCTGCCGCCCCGAACCGCGTGCCTGATCTGGAACGGCGGCCAGGTGGACGGCCGCATCATCGACGTGTCGCTGAAAGGGTTGGGGTTCGAGGGCGCGGTGCCCGCGCATATCCACGCCGGCGTGATGCGGATCGATGGCATAGTCGACCTGCCTGTCACGGTCGTCCATCGCGAGGGGGCGGCGCTGGGCTTGTCGCTCGGGGCGCTCAATCCGCAGCAAGAAAACGTGCTTCGTGGTATGATGCCGTTGGGTACCGTGGCGGCCCGCAGGGCGGCCTGAGGCGGCGCGCCTGTCAGCCTCCGGGCATGGTCGCCAGCAGCGCCGGGGCGGCCGGCCCGGCGCCGGCGGACATCGCCGCCCGTGGCCGCCACTCTCCGGCGATAAGGATCTCGGCCGGGGTAAAACAGGCCTTGTAGGCCATCTTCTGGCTCTGCGGCACCCAATAGCCGAGATAGACATAGGGCAGCCTCGCGACCCGCGCCCGATCGACCAGCCAAAGGATCGCCAGCGTCCCAAGCGAGCGCCGCGCCAGGGTGGGGTCGAAGAACGAATACACTGCCGACAGCCCATCCGACAACCAATCGGTCAGGCAGGCACAGACCAGACGACCCTGCGCATCGCGCCATTCCACCATGCCCGTGGTGATCGGCGTGTCCTCGACCATCGCGCGGTAGTCGTAGAAACCCATCGAGGCCATATCGCCGTCCTCATGCCGCGCCGCCTGGTAGCGTTGGAACAGGGCGAATTGTTCGGCCGTGGCACGGGCGGGGCGTTCGTCCACCGTGAGGCCGGCGTTGGCGGCCTGGATGCGGCGCTGGGTCCGGCTCGGCCCAAATCGCTCGGCGACGATGCGGATCGGCAGGCAGGCCTGGCAACCGGGGCAAACCGGGGCATAGGCGATGTTGTGGCTGCGGCGGAAGCCGGCGCGGGACAGGCGGTCGTGCAACGCCTCGCCATCGGGGCCCGCGAGTTCGGTGACGATCTTGCGCTCGGTCCGGCCGGGCAGGTAGGGGCAGGGCAGCGGCGCGGTCGTGTAGAAGAACTGCGGGCGGCGGGGGGGACGTGGCAGCATGGGTAGACACTTTCGGGTGCGACGGGCTTGCGATCAAGCCATTGCGGCCGGGAATCGCACGCGTCCCGCGGTCTGCGTTCCCAGCACGGACGTTGACCCGCCACCGCAACCGCTGGTAGCGCAAATCCCATGAACGAGCCCGAAGCAACGGGGGACACCCCGCAATCCGTCTACGTGCCGGGGCTGCACGTCGGTTGCCGAACGCCCCTGGCGCCCGTGCCCTACCTCGGCGCTGGCTGGCACGGCGTGGAACCGGACTTCACCTGGATGGATGGGCGGGAGGCCGAGTTGGTCTTCCTGATGCGCCTGCCGGACCGGCCGCTGCGGCTGTGCCTTGACCTGGTGCCCTTCCGCCATGCCGATGCGGTGCAGACGCTGGAGGTTTTCGTGAACGGCCTGCGCGTCGGCTTCCGCGAGGTGCCGCAGGCGGGGCGGGTCACCCTGCCGGTCCCGGTCGAGGCGTTTCGCGGCCGTGACTGCCGCATCGCGCTGCATTGCGCGACCGCGGAGGTGCCCGCCGATGGTGCGGTCTTGGACAAGCGCCGGCTGGGCCTCGCCCTCGCCGGATGGGTGCTCGAACCGGCGTGACGGCGACTGACCCCGCCGATCTGCCGGTCTTCATGCCCTGGCCGGCCCCCTCGCCGCCGCTGGTGTTCGGGCTGCCGGGCGAATGGGCGGGGCTTGATGGGCGCCCGCGCGCGGCCCCCCCGGTCGCGCGCATCGGTGTGGTGCTGCCGGGGCCGGCCGCCGCCGCGCTGGCCGCGGAACCGGCGCTGGCTGTGCTGCGCAGGGGCTTTGCCGAGGCGCGGATCGTCCTGCTGGCCGAAGCCGCGACCGCGGCGGCCGCGCTGCACTTCGGCCTCGCCGACGACGCCTTGGGGCCGGATGACGCGCCACCGGCCCCTTTCGACCTGCTGCTCGACCTCGGTGCCGGGGCGCTGGCCCTGCCGGATGCGCCGGTCATCGCGGGGCTCGGGTCGGCGCCGCATCTGGCGATCGCGGTGCCCGCCCCGCCCGGCAGCCTGGCACCGGTCGAGGTCGCGGGCCTGGCCGGGCAATGGCTGGGCCGCGCGGAGCGGCGCCGCGCACTCGGCCTGACGCTGGAGGCGGAAGGCGCGCATAGCCCTGCCTCGGCAGGGCTCGGCGACGACGAGCGGGTGCTGGGCTTTGCCCTGCTCGCCGTGCGGCTGGAGGATCTGGGCACGCCCCAGGCAGCGCCGCTGGACTGGCAGGCCGAGGCCGTTGGCCCCCTGCTCGCCCAGGGCTGGCACCCGGTCGAGGCGATGGGCGCCTGGAGCGATGGCGACCTCGGCACCCTGGCCGTGCCGCTCGACGACGCGGCGATTGGCCCGTTCCGGGTGACGCTGCGGCTGCGCGGCCATGTCCATGCCGCCGCACCGGAAGCCTTTGGCGTGCTGCGGGCCGAGGGCGCGCGGCCGGTGCCGCTGATGTCGGCCGAACCGGCCAGCGAGATCGCGGCGGTGCTGGAGATACCCCCCGCGGTGCCGGTGCTCGCCGCCTCGGCCGAGGTCGCGGTTGCGGCGCCGGCGGGGTTTTTCGGCCGCGAGGCACGGCTGACGCTGGTGGTGGTGGCCGAGAGCGAAGCGGCCTGCGCCCTGCATGCCCGGCTGCGCGGCGCCGATGGCCGGGCGCTGCTGGCCGAGGCGCGATGGTCCGGGCGCGTCGCCGGCCGCATGACCCTGGCGCTCGACCTCGCGCTGGATACAACGCTGGCCGCGCTGCCGCAGACGGCGTTGATCGTCGATCTGGCGCTGGAGGCCCCGCCGACATGCCCGCTGCGGTTGGAGCGCGCCTGGCTTGGCCTGCCGGAGCCTGCAACCGCCCGGCAGGACGCGGCGCAGGCGGCAGCCTGGGCCGCGCTGGCCGCTCGCTGCGTGGCGCTGCTGGCGCCAGGGCGGCCGGGTCAGGCCCGGGCGGACGCGCGGCGGGCGCCACCGCCCCTGGTCGCGGCGCGTGATGCGGGACGCGTGGTCGTGGCGGTGCTGGCCGGGGATGGCCACGGGCCGGTCGGCAACGGCGGGTGGGACCGGGTGGCGGCGGCGCTGGCGGCCCGGCCCGGCGTGCACCTGTGGCGCCCGGCGCCAGGGATCACGACCCAGGACCTGGCGGCGAGCATGGCCGCGGTCGATGTCGCGGTCGGGCCGGCCGGATTGGTGATGCGCCTCGCGGCCCGGATGGGGCTGGCCGGGCTTGTGGTGCTGGGGCCCGGAGAGGCAGCGCCCGACCCGTCCGGGCTTGGCTGGGTGCGGCACGGTGGCGGGGATGGAATGGTCCCGGCGGCGGATGTGGTGGCGCTGCTGGCACCGGAGATCGAGGTTGTGCGGCAGCGACGCAACTAGAAGAAAACGCTGGTTCAGCGACCAATCAGTTCCATCCGCCCGGCAACCCATCCCGCTGTCCGATCCGACCAATGCCGCGACAGCGGATGGCCCGACTGTCCGGTCGCGATGCTCGCCCAGGCGCCATCCGGCGTGGACAGGTCAGCCACAAAGCGCAGCCCGGCGCCATGCACATGGGCGAACCCGGCGCCGATACCGCCGCGATTCACCGTCTCACCATCGCCCGGCGTCATGGCCTCGATCCGCGACAACCCGCCCAGGCCCGGCACGAAGCGCAGAACCGGATGGTCGAGGCGCGCAACGTGTACGGCACCCCAGCGCCAGGCCGCAGGGTCAGGGCCATGTTGCTCGGCCAACTGCGCAACGGTGGCCTGAAAGGTGCTGGCGGCCAGCGCGTCGCAGCCGTCGGCCCCGCACCAGGCCGCGGCGCGGGTTTCGGCGCGCAACAGGCGCGCGGCGAATTCGGGGCTGGGGTCGATGCGGCCCTCCGGCACGCCCTGCGCCGCCAGCGCCGCGTCGGCGAAGCGGCGCCAGAAGGCGTTGACGATCAGCGGCTGCGGCCGATCCACCGCCGCCGTGCCGTCCCAGCCCAGCAGCAGGTCGCGCGCCCGGCCCGCCTGGCCATCCGGGCGCGGCAGCGACAGCAGCAGCGCCGCGACATCCTGCCCCAACAGGCTGACCGCATCGACCTGCATGGCCGCGAAATCGAGCGGCGCGTGGCGTGGCCGTTCGGCCAGCAGGGCGCGGATGCGGCGCGCCCGCCAATCGCCCGGCCAGTCATGGCCCAGGAACGGCCCATCGCCCGGCGGCGACACCCGGTTATTGGCATTCACCAACTGGCCCGAGGCCGGGCGTTCGACATGCGGCAGCGCGTCGAACGCGACCCAGCCCACCCAGTCCTGCGCGCCATCGGCGCCATCGGCCGGCATCCGCCCATCGCCCGACCGGCGGATCGGGTAGCGCCCGGTCAGGTACAGCGCAATCTCGCCGGCCGCATCGGCGACCATCAGGTTTTGCGGGGGGCTGGAGATCAGCGCCGCGGCCGCGCGTGCCGAGGCCAGGTCCCGCGCCCGGTTCAGCGCATGCAGCCCGGCGGCCGAGGTATCGCCCAGCGCCAGGTTCGCCATGGCGACCGCGAGCACCGTGGTTTCGGCCGGTTCGGCATCAAGATCGCTGACCACCGGCCCGTGCCGAGTCTCGCGCACCCGCAGCACTTCGGGTGCGCGGCCGCGGATGCGGATCGTCTCCTCCCGCACCACGAACGGGGCAGGGCCTTCGGGGGTCATGTAAGCATCGGGGCCGACCAGCGTTTCCACGAACACGTCCTGCACGTCGCCATGCGTCGTGGTGAAGCCCCAGGCCAGCCGGTCGTTGCGGCCGATCACCATGAACGGCACGCCGGGCGCGGTCGCCCCGGTCAGCACCCGCCCCCCCGGCAGGTCGATCCGCGCGAGGTACCACAGGATCGGCGCCTGGAAGCCGAGATGCGGGTCCGAAGCCAGCAGCGCGCCGCCGGTCGTGCTGCGCTCCGGCACCACGGCCCAGGCGTTGGAGGCCGTGGCGGGCAGGGGGGCGGCCGGCAGCCGGGCATCGGGCAGCGCCGCATGCAGCCGGTCGAGCCGCGCACCATCCAGCCCCGCCGCCAGGTCGGGCCGCCCCGCGCCGTCGTCCTGCGGCCACAGATCGGCCAGCAGCGCCGGCGGCAAAAGCGTCGCCGCCCGCGCGCGCGCCAGGTCGCCGCGCCAGCTCCCCGACAGCCAGAGCCCCATCACCTTGGCCCAGAGCAGGCTGTCGCTCGGCACCCAGGGTTCGGGGCTGCCGAGCAGGATGAACTCGGGTGCGGCGAGCCGCCCGCGTTGCTCGATCCAGGCATTCACGCCCGCGGCATAGGCATCGAGCAGCCCGCGAGTCTCGGGCGGCAGGCCGGCGAGGTCCGCCTCGGCCCGCAGCCGCAGCCCCAGCGTTCGCGACAGCCGGTCGAGCCGCAGCGCCGGCGGGCCGACCAACTCGGCCAGGCGCCCGGAGGCGCCGCGGCGCATCATCTCCATCTGGAACATCCGGTCCCGCGCATGCAGCCAGCCCAGTGCCATGGCCGCATCGCGTTCGCGCGCCGCGGTGATGGTCGGGATGCCGCGCTGGTCGAACGACAGCCCCACCGGGGCGGACAATCCCGCGAGGTCCAGCCGGTCGGGCGTACCGGGCAGGCTGAACCAGGCCAGCCCGCCGGCGGCGCAGGCCAGCAGCACCACAAGGATCAGGCCGCCGCGAAGAACGACGCCAAGGAAGCCGAGGAGGGAGCGCACATGTCCTTGTCGCGGTCCGCGCGGCGCCGCGCAATCCGCGATGGCGTAACAGTTTCAGGTCAGGCAGGTCCGGTCAGGCCGCGGCCTCGGCCCGCCGCCGCTCGGCAAAGCCCTGCGGATGTGCCGCCCGCCAGGCCCAGGCGGTCGCGACGATGTCGTCCAGCGCCGCGAAACGCGGGCTCCAGCCGGTCTCGGCGGCAAGCTTGGCCGAGGATGCGACCAGCACCGCCGGATCACCCTCTCGCCGCGGGCCGATCCGGTGCGGCACCGGCCGGCCGCCGATGCGCTCGACCGCGGCGATCACCTCCCGGACCGAATAGCCCCGCCCATTGCCGACATTCCAGCGCCCCGACCGGCCGGCCGCGAGCACATCCAGCACCCGCAGATGCGCGTCGGCGAGGTCGGTGACATGCACGTAGTCGCGGATGCAGGTGCCATCCGGCGTTGGGTAGTCGGTGCCGAAGACGGTCAACTCCGGCCCGAGGCCCAAGGCGGCATTGATCGCAAGCGGGATCAGATGCGTCTCGGGGTCGTGGTCCTCGCCCAGCCGCCCGCCCGGATCGGCCCCGGCGGCGTTGAAGTAGCGCAAGGCGGCCGAATGCAGCCCATGCACCCGGTCGGCCCAGTCCAGCCCGCGCTCGGCCATGAGCTTGCTCTCGCCATAGGGCGAGACCGGGCTGAGGCGCTGGGTTTCGTCGATCGGAATGCGGTCCGGAAAGCCGAACAACGCGGCGGTCGAGGACAGCACGAAGCTGCGGCACCCGGCGCGCACCGCGGCTTCGGCCAGCCAGAGCGTATTGCCGACATTCTCGGCCATGTAGCGTAGCGGTTCGCGCATGCTCTCGCCGACCAGCGACAGCGCCGCGAAATGCAGCACGCCGTCGAAGCGGCGGCCGGCGAAGACGGCCTCGACCGCCGGCCGGTCGCCGAGGTCGGCCTCGACCAGCGGTATGCCCGCCGGCAGCGCGGCGCGATGGCCTTGCCGCAGATTGTCCAGCACCACGACCTCATCGCCGCGCTCAACCAGGGCCAGCACGCAATGGCTGCCGACGTAGCCGGCCCCGCCGGTGACAAGATAACGCGCCATGCCGATCCTCGGTCAGAAGGCGGCGACAATGCCCCGGATGGCCGCGCGCGCCTACCGGAAGGGGGACGGCTCAGGCGCCCTTGATCAGCCCGGCCATCGGGCGGACGTTGGCCGACCCCGGGAACACCGTCTCGGCCAGGACCCGGTCGCTGAGGCCGAATTGCCCGGCCAGCACACCCTTGATGACCGCGCGCAGGTCGGTGGTCGGCGCCAGGTCGCGGCCGGCATAGAGCGCGTTGGCCGAGAGCCCCGGCCAGTCGGCGATGACCCGCCCGCCCTTCACCGCGCCGCCGACCAGGATCGCAATGGTGCCGGTGCCGTGGTCGGTGCCCTCGGTGCCGTTGATCCGCACGGTGCGGCCGAATTCGGTGATCAGCAGCACGGCGGTCTGGTCCCAGACCGGGCGCAACCCAGCCTCCAGCGCCGCGATGCCGTCATCGAGGAAGCCCAGCAGCGCGCCGAGCCGCCCGGTGGTCGGCCCCTGCGCCGCATGGGTGTCCCAGCCATCGACATTCAGCACCGCGACGCGCGGCCCATCGGGGCGGGCCACCCGTTCGGCGGCGAAGGCGGCGAGTTCGGGAAAGCGGGCGGCGGCGCCCAGGCCGCCGCCGGGCGCGCCGCGCACGGGGCGGGCGTCGGCCTCCGCGTCCATACGCGCGCCGGCCCGCAGCGCGCCCGCGAGCAGCGGGTCGCGCGCATCGTAGATCGCCAGCAAACGATTCACCGTATCGGCGTCGGCGCTGAGCGAGAATTGCGGCGCCCAGGACAGCACCGGCGCCGGGCCGCGGATGATCAGCGGCACCGACGGCGCCAGCGCCAAGCCCTGGGCCCGGCCCTGGGCCCGGCCGGTTCGCACACCGGGGCGGCCCGGCATCGCGACCAGCGCGCGGTTCAGCCAGCCGTCATTGCCGCCGACCCGCTCCATCCCCGTTTCCAGGATGATCTGGCCGTCGAAATGCGACCTGTCCCGATACGGCGTGGCGACGGCCTGCACCACCAGCGCGTCGCCCACCAGCATCATGCGATGCAGTTTGGCCAGGCGCGGGTTGAAGCCGAACAGCGGACCGGCGGGCAGCACGGCCTGTGGCCCCTCGGTCGCCATCGCCAGGGCGCCGCGGATGGTCGCGTAGTCGGGGTCGCCGATCGCCGGCACCGCCGACAGCCCATCCAGCGCACCGCGCAGGATGACGGTCAGGAAACGCGGATCGGCGCCACCGGCAGCCTGGCCGAAGCGCGGCAGCAGCGCGCCCCCGAACAGGGCCGCGGCGCCCCCAAACAAGTCGCGGCGATGCAGCGTCATGGGGTCACCTCCTCTGGAATTCGGGCGCCATCAGCAGCAGGGCCAGGCCCTGCTTGCCGGTTTCGGCGCGGCGGATGGCGGTCAGCGTTTCATCCGTCAAGGCCGGGCCCAGCGTCTCGCGTGCCAGCGCGGCGGGGTCGCCGGCGAAACGGGCGGAAAGTTCGATCGCGAAATCCGCCCGCGTCTTGATCGCATCGGGCGCCAGCCAGTCGGCGCTGGTATCCGGGAAGCCGGCCGGGGAGGGCGGCCGCAGGATCGGATGGCCCAGATTGTCCAGCATGCCGATCATGCGCGGCCGCATCGCCTGGATGCCGACCGTGCGATGGGCCGCGATCAGGAACTCATAGGGGCTGCGCAGCTTGGTCAGGCGCGGCGCCCAGGCCTCATCCGCCTCGACCAGGGCGCGGCTGACGGCGCCGAGGTTGCCATCGGTGCGGGTGAAGGTCTCGGCCAGGCGCGCGACCAGCGCCGGCGGCGGCACGTCGGCGACGAAATGCACCGCGAGTTTCCGGGCGATGAAGCGGGCAGTCGCGGGATGCCGGGCGAGGTCTTCGAGGATCGCCCGGGCCTGGGCCTCGCCACCCTCGGCGTAGGCTCGGCCGAGCACGGTTTGCGGCCCCGGTTCATGTGCGGCGACGCGGAACAGGAACTGGCCGTATTCGGGCGCGTTCGGGGCGGGGAAGGACCAGCCGGACAGCGCCATGGCGAAGGCGGTCACATCCGCCTGGGTATAGCCGCTGTCCACGCCCAGCGTGTGCAGTTCCAGGATCTCGCGCGCCAGGTTCTCGTTGATGCCACGGTTCAGCCGCCGACCGAGCGGCCCGTTTGGCCCGATCGAGCCCTGGTTGTCGAGGTAGAAGAGCATCGCCGGATGTTGCGTCACGGCGAGCAGCAGGTCGGCGAAGCGCCCGGTGATGCCGGGGCGGATCACCGTCCGCTCGAACGGGCCCGTCGCCGCCAACATGGGGCCGCCCTTGGAGAGCGAGACGGCGAAGTGGTTGGACCAGAACAGCACCAGGCGTTCAAGGAAATCCGCCTCACCCGACAATGCACGGTTCAGCCGTGCGGTAAGGTCGGGCATGAGCAGCAGGGTGGTCGGATTGGCCGCAGCGGCGGGCGCCATCTGGGCCGGCGCCATGTCGCCCCCGGGAGCCGCCGTCGCGGTCGCCACGCGCCGGGCGGCGGCTTCCTCGGCGTTGAACTGCGCCAGGGTCCGCATGCTGGATTGGGTGCCGGGCAGGGCGGGGTCGAGCAATGCCGCCCCGGGGTTCGCCAACTGCGCCAGCAGCGCGTCGCGCCCTGTGCTGCCCGGGGCCTTGGTGCCGGCCAGGCCGAAGCCGAAGCGGTGGGCGGCGAGGAATGGGGTCGGCGAATTGGTCAAGCATGGCCCCCGGGTTGGTCGTGGCGGTTGTAAAGCGAGCATACAGGATAAGCGCCCATCCGGCGGAGACAAAGCAACAAATGGTGGCGCCGCATGGTGGTTCTGCTTTCGCAACGCGTGGCGTAGGCTGACAGCCACGGCCGGCCCCAGCCCCCACCGGAACGAGAAACGCCCTGTCATGCGGATCGCCCTGCTCGCCGACGTGCATGCCAACCTCGAGGCGCTGGAGGCATGTCTCGCCGATGCCGCCCTACGCGATGTTGGGCGTCTTGTGTTCCTCGGTGACCTCGTCGGCTATGGCGCCGACCCGATGGCGGTGCTGGACCGGGTGCGGGGGCTGATGGGGCAGGGCGCGCTGGCGCTGCGCGGCAATCATGACGAGGGCGCGCTGCGTGGCCCCGAGGGGTTCAGCAGCGATGCCGCCGACGCCATACGCTGGACCGCGGCACGCCTTGATGCGCCGGCGCGCGCGCTGCTCGACGCCCTGCCGATGACACTGGCCGAAGAAGACCGGCTCTACACCCATGCCGATGCCTCCCACCCCGCCGCCTGGCATTACGTGACCGATGCGGCCGGCGCCCGTCGAAGCCTGGCCGGCACCCAGGCGCGGCTGGTGTTCTGCGGCCACACGCATGATCCGCTGCTGTTCGGGCTGCATGCCAATGGGCATATCGCGAGCCATCGCCCGCCCGGCGGCGTGGCGATGCCGCTGCTGGCCTCGCGCCGCTGGCTCGGGGTGATCGGTTCGGTCGGGCAACCGCGCGACGGCAATCCCGCCGCCTGCTACGGCCTGCTCGATACGACGGCCAATACCTGCGCCTGGCTGCGGGTGCCCTACGACATCGCCACCGCCGCGGCCAAGATCGAGGGCGCCGGCCTGCCGCAGCGCCTGGCCGACCGGCTGTTCCAGGGGCTCTGATGACCGACGCCGAAACCATAGGCGGCTTTACCCTGGGCCCGCTTGTGCATCGCGGCGGCATGGCGGTGCTGCGGGAGGCCACCCACCCCGACCAGGCCGGACCGCTGCTGGTGAAATTGCCGCTGCTGGCCGAAGGCGAGGACCCGGCCGCGATCGTCAGCTTCGAGATGGAGCAGATGATCATGCCGCGGCTGTCCGGACCGCATGTGCCGCGCTGCTTCGGCACCGGTCACGAACCCAAGCCCTGGCTGGCGATGGAGCGGATCGAGGGCGTGTCGCTGCTGCCGCTGCTCGACCGGCTGCCGATCCCGGCGGAACAGGTCGCCGCCATCGGTGCCGCCATCGCCGATGCGCTCGAAAGCCTGCACCGGCAGGGGGTGGTGCATCTCGACATCAAGCCCGCGAACATCCTGCGCCGGGCCGATGGCACGATGGTGCTGATCGACTTCGGCCTGTCGCACCACGCCCAATTGCCCGATCTGATGGCCGAGGAGTTCAGCCTGCCCTATGGCAGCGCGCCCTACATGGCGCCGGAGCAGGTGATGGGCGTGCGCGGCGACCCGGCGTCCGACATCTTCGCCTTGGGGGCGATGATGTATGCCTTTGTGACCGGCATTACCCCCTTCGGCGACCCGCAGCACCTGCGGGCGATGAAGCGGCGCCTTTGGTGGGACCCGCCGCCCCCGCGCGCGCGGCAGGCGGACTGTCCGCCGTGGTTGCAGGAGGCGATCCTGCGCTGCCTTGAGCCCTCGCCGGCGCGGCGCCATCCGAGCGCGTCGCAACTGGCCTTCGACCTGCGGCATCCGGACGGCATCGCGCTGACGGCGCGCGCGGAAAAGCTGCGGCGCGATCCCTGGACGGCGCGGATCAGGCGGCGCTTCAACCCCGACCACGCGCCGCGCCTGCGCCGCGCCATCGCCGTGTTGCAGGAGAATGCGCCGATCGTGCTGGTGGCGCTGGACCTCGACGCCATGTCCGACAGCATGGCCGCAACCCTGTGCCGCGTGGTCGGCCAGGTGGCCGCGACCATTCCCGGCGCGCGGGTCGCCTGCGTCAATGTGCTGCGCACGCGCCGGGTCCTGCCGGATGCGGGGCTGGATGATGCGGGGCGCAACAAGCACATACAGCGGCTGATTGCATTGCGGCACTGGTCGGCGCCGCTCGGCCTGCCGGAACAGCGCCTGACCCATCACGTGCTTGAGGAAATCGACGTCGCCGAGGCGGTGCTGGGCTATGCCGCGCACAACCGCGTGGACCACATCATCATCGGCGCGCGGGACGACAGCCTGGCCCGGCGCATGCTCGGCAGCGTTGCGGCGCGGGTCGCGCGGGATGCGCCGTGTTCGGTCACGGTGGTCCGAGCGCGCGGCCACGGCCCGACCAACGAAGCGGGCGACGACAGGGCGCCCGGTGTGGCATGACACAACCTGGTATCGGAGACCCTCGGCCATGACGTCCCTTGCCCAACCAGCCCCCCTGGCACGTCGCGCGCTGCTGGCCGCGCCGTTCATCGCCTCGGGCGCCGCGGCGCAACCCGGCGTGACCACGCCGACCCCGCGGCAGGCCGCCGGGCCCTTCTATCCGCTGGACTGGTCGGGCGATATCGATGGCGACCTCGTGCGCGTCACCGGTGCCGCGGCGCAGGCCCAGGGCGTCGTGACCCACCTGCGCGGCCGGGTGCGGGATGCGGCGGGCGCTCCCGTCCCGGGTGCCTTGGTCGAAATCTGGCAATGCGACGCGCACGGCCGTTACCTGCATCCGCGCGACCGCCAGGATGGGCGCGACCTCGGCTTCCAGGGGCGTGGGCGGGTGGTCACGACGGCCGATGGTGGCTACGCCTTCCGCACCATCCGCCCGGTGCCCTACACGGGGCGCACGCCGAATATCCATGTCGCCGTGGCACGCCCCGGCGCGCCGCCGACCCTGGTCACCCAGTTCTATGTGGCCGGTGAGGCCGGCAACGAGCGCGACGGGCTGTTCCTCGGTTTGCGCGACCCGGGCCAGCGGGCGGCCCTGCTGTTGCGGCTGGACCCCGCCGATGGGCTGGAGGCCGGCGCGCTGCTCGCGGTGCGCGACATCGTCATCGGCTGATCCCGGCCGGGACGCCCACAGGCCAGGATTGCCGCGGGAATGGGCAGCGTCGGCGGGACAGAGCCCGCGCCGGCCGGTCGCCGCCATGGTTTCGCTTGCCCCCCAGGTTTTTACTGGGCAAGAGCGCCAGTCATCTTACGTCAGGCCTTATGATGCGCACCTGGATACAATTTGGCCTCCTCGCCCTGCTCGGCGGTGCCGGCTATGCGTGGCACGCCCAGGCCGACGCCTAGGCAGTGCCACGGCCACTCGCATTGATGGGTCTGGAGAAGGCGGCCCCGCCGGCCCCGCGCGGCGGCCCGCCGGGCGGACAGATCCCCGTCGTGGTCGCCCCGGTCCGCACCGGGCAAATCATCGAGCGAGTCGAAAGCGTGGGCACCGTGCGCGCGCGGGAAGCGGTGACCATCACCACCAAGATCGCCGGCATGGTGACGTCGATCGGTTTCACCGAAGGCCAGCGCGTGCGCGAGGGCGACGTGCTGATGGAACTCGATGCCGCCGCCCTGCGGGCCGAGGCCGATCAGGCCCGTGCGCTGCTCGACAACGCCCGCAGCATGCTGGCCCGCGCCCGCGCCCTGCCGGCCGGCCAGGCGGTGTCGCAGGCGCGGGTGGATGAACTGGAAACCCTGTCGCGCGGCGCCGAGGGCCGGCTTCGCCAGACCCAGGCGCGGATCGAGGAATTGCGCCTGATCGCCCCCTTCAGCGGCCGGGTGGGCCTGCGCCAGGTCAGCCCTGGCGCGCTGATCCAGCCCGGCACCCCAGTCACGACGCTCGATGATTTCAGCCGCGTGCGGGTGGAATTTGCGGTGCCGGAGGTCAACCTCGCCCGGGTCCAGGTCGGCGCCCCGGTCTATGCCCGCAGCGCCGCCTATGGCACCCGGCGCTTCGATGGCCGCGTCGCCATCATCGATACGCGTATCGACCCCGGCACCCGCACGATCCGCCTGATCAGCGAATTCGACAACGCGGATGAGGCCTTGCGCCCCGGCCTGTTCCTGACGGTGGAACTGACCCTGCAAACCCGGGAGAATGCGTTGATCGTGCCGGAGGAAGCGCTGGACCAGATCGGCGAACGCGCCTTCGTCTATGCCGTGCGCGATGGCCGCGCGCGGCGCATGGAAGTGCGCATCGGCCTGCGCCTGCCGGGCGAGGTCGAGATCCGCGATGGCATCCAACCGCAGGACCAGGTGGTGGTGCGCGGGCTGCAACGGCTGCGCCCCGATGCCCCGGTGCGCGTGACCGACACCATGACCCGTCCCACCAGCTGAGGCCGTTGCGATGTTCCTGACCGACCTTTCGATCAAGCGCCCCGTCTTCGCGACCGTCGTCAGCCTGTTGATGATCGTGCTCGGCATCGCCTCGCTGATGTCGCTGCCGATCCGCGAATTGCCGCAGATCGACCCGCCGGTGGTGCAGGTCACCACGACCTATCGTGGTGCCTCGGCCGCCATCGTCGATACCCAGATCACCGAACTGGTCGAGGGCGCGGTCGCCGGGATCGAGGGGATCAAGATCATCTCCTCCCAGTCGCGCGACGAACGCAGCCAGGTGGTGCTGGAGTTCAAGCTGAGCCGCGACGTGGACGCCGCGGCCAATGACGTGCGCGACCGCGTCGCCCGCGTGCTTGCGCGCCTGCCGGAGGCGGCGGACCAGCCGATCGTCGCCAAGGTCGATGGCGACAGCCGCCCGATCCTGTGGATCGCGCTGTCGTCGGATGTCTACGGCGGGATGGAGGTCACCGACATCGCGCGCCGGCGCTTCGTCGATCGCCTGGCGATCGTCGAGGGTGTCGCGCAGGTGATCCTGCAGGGCGAACGGCGGTTTTCCATGCGCGTCTGGCTGGATCGCCAGTCGCTCGCGGCACGCGGGCTGACGGTGCAGGACGTCGAGGACGCGATCCGGCGGGAGAACATTGAGCTGCCCGGTGGGCGCCTCGACAGCACCCAGCGCGAATTGACCGTGCGCACCGACAGCCGCCTCGGCCGCCCAGAACAATTCCGCGCCGTCGTCATTTCACGGCCTGGTGCGGCCGCGGGGGGCGCACAGGTGCTGCTCGGCGATGTCGCGACGGTCGAGGTCGCGCCGGACGATGCGCGCGGCGAATACCGGATCAACGGCCGCCCGGGCATCGGCATCGGCATCCTGCGACAGGGCACCGCCAATACCCTGTCCGTCGCCGAGGGCGTGAAGCGGGAGGTGGAACTTATCCGCACCGGCCTGCCGCCCGGGCTGAGCGTCGATTTCGGCTATGACGAAAGCCTGTTCATCAGCCAGTCGATCTACGAGGTCGAGCACGCGCTGGTCACCGCCCTGGTGCTCGTGGTCGGTGTCATCTTCTTCTTCCTGCGCAGCTTCCGCGCGACCATCATCCCCGCGGTCGCCATACCCGTGTCGCTGGTTGCCAGCTTCGTCGCCATGTCGGCGCTCGGCTTCTCGATCAACATCCTGACGCTGCTTGGGCTGGTGCTCGCCATCGGACTTGTGGTCGATGATGCGATCGTGGTGCTGGAAAACGTCCACCGCCGGATCGAGGAAGGCGAGGAGCCGCTGCTCGCTTCGCTGCGCGGATCGCGGGAAATCGCCTTTGCCGTGATCGCGACGACGCTGGTGCTGGTCGCGGTATTCCTGCCGCTGTCCTTCATGCAGGGCAATGTCGGGCGGCTTTTCACCGAATTCGGCTTGGCGCTGGCGGCCTCGGTGCTGTTCTCCGGCCTCGTCGCGCTGACGCTCACGCCCATGATGTGCAGCAAGCTGCTGCGCCCGCATGGCAGCGAAGGTCGCTTCGTGCGCATGACCGAACCGCTGTTCCATTACATGAACGGAGGGTTTCGCTGGCTGCTGCGTGGCGCGCTGGCAGCCCCGGTCCTGACGCTCGGCATCTCCGCAGCCCTGTCGGGGCTGGCGCTGATCCTGTTCACCATCATCCCGAAGGAATTCACCCCGACCGAGGACCGCGGCGTCGTCATCATGCCGCTGACCGGGCCGGAGGGCGCCAGCTTCAACTACATGCGCGAACATGTGGAGCGGCTGGAACGGATGTCCGCGCGCTATATGGAGAATGGTGAGGCGGCCGCCGTCTTCGCCGTGATGGGCGGCCAGCAGCGGCCGTCGGTCGGCAATATCGCGAATGTCTTCATCAGGCTGGCACCCTGGAACGAGCGCAGCCGCAACGCGCAGACCATCGCCGCCGAAATGTTCCCAACGGTCGCGGCGATGACGGGCGTGCGCGGCTTTACCCTGATCCCGCCGAGCCTCGGCCAGTCGGGGTTCCAGCCGCCGGTGCAGTTCGTCATCGGTGGTCCCGACTATGACACGCTGGTCCAATGGCGCGACCGTTTCATGGAACGGGCGCGGACCAACAACCGCCTGCTGAACCTGGACAACAACTACCGCGAAACCAAGCCCGAACTCCGCGTGGACATCGACCGCCGCAAGGCCGCCGACCTTGGCGTGTCGATCCAGTCGATCGGTCGCACGATAGAGACGATGCTAGGCTCACGCGAGGTCGGCACCTATGTCGATGGCGGACAGGAATATCGCGTGCTGATCCAGGCGCATGATCGCGACCGGGTCACGCCCTACGATCTGCAGAACATCTTCGTCCGATCGAACGGTGGGCTGATTCCGTTGTCGAACCTCGTGACCCTGACCGAGCGGGCGCGGGCGCAGACACTTGCGCGTGCCGACCGGGTGCGGGCGATCACGATCACCGCGTCGCTGTCGCCGGGGTATCCGCTGGGCGAGGCGCTGGCCTTCATGGATGGTATCGCGCGCGAGGTGCTGCCGCCGGATGCGCGGGTCTCCTATCGTGGCCAGTCGCTCGAATTCCGCGAAAGCAGTTCGGCCCTCTATGTCACCTTCCTTATGGCGCTGATTGTCGTCTATCTGGTGCTGGCGGCGCAGTTCGAGAGTTTCATCCACCCGCTGATCATCCTGCTCTCCACGCCGCTGGCGCTGACCGGCGGGTTGCTCGCGCTGCACATGACCGGCCAGACGCTGAACATCTTCAGCCAGATCGGCATGATCCTGTTGATCGGGCTGATGGCGAAGAACGGCATCCTGGTGGTCGAATTCGCGAACCAGTTGCGTGACCGCGGGCTGACGGTGATGGAGGCGGCGCTGGAGGCATCGGTGGTCCGGCTGCGGCCGATCCTGATGACCTCGATCGCGACGGTGCTGGGTGCTGTGCCGCTGGCCATGGCGACCGGGGCGGGGGCGGAAAGCCGCAGGGCCCTGGGTGTCGTGATCGTCGGCGGCATCACCGTCTCGACCGTGGTGACGCTTTTCGCGATCCCGGCGCTGTATCTGATCCTGGCGCCCTTCACCAAGCCGGCCGGCGCGATCGAACGGTTGCTGGCCGATATGGAAGACCGGGCGCCCGTGGTGATGGACGAAGCCGCGAAACTGGCGGCCCGGGCGCACCCGCCGGGACCGGTCGCCGCCGAGTAGTATGCGAAAATCCCCATATTCCCACGGCACTCCGCCACTGCCGGGGGAGGCGGCGTGAGCGCCATCTGGCGCGTCGCACTCGGCCAGTATCCGCACACGGCGGGGCTGTTCGATGGCCGGGTCACCTCGCCGCGGCTGACTCTGGACTTCGCCAAGGTCTCCCCCATCAGCCGCGCCTTCGCGCCGATGGTCCGCAACGCCGCCTATGACGTCAGCGAGATGGCCATCGCGACGTTCTTGCAGGCACGAGCCTGGGGAAAGCCATTGGTGCTGCTGCCTGTCACCCTCGCTGCGCGGTTTCAGGAGCACGCGCTGCTGTGCCGCGCCGATAGCGCTATCCGTGGCCCCGCCGACCTGCGCGGCCGGCGCATCGGCGTCCGCGCCTATAGCCAGACGACCGGCATGTGGCTGCGCGGCATTCTGGCCGAGACGCATGGCGTCGCCGCCGAGGAGATGGCCTGGACGAGTTTCGAGGACGCGCACGTCGCCGAATACCGCGACCCGCCCTTCGTGCGCCGCGCCCCGGCTGGCGCTGACCTGCTGGCGATGCTGCGGGCGGGCGAGGTGGATGCCGCGATCCTCGGCAACGACCTGCCGGACGATCCGGGGCTGCGGACGGTCTTCGGCGATCCGGCGGCGGCCGGCGCCGATTTCCTGGGCCGGCACGGCTTTGTGCCGGTGAACCACCTGGTCGTGGTGCGTACGACGCTGGCTGAAACCGCGCCCGATCTTGTCGCAGAACTGGTCCGCCTGTTCGCCGCTGCCCGCGGGACGGCCGCCTTGCCGGCGGGGCGTGCGGCGCTGCGCCCGGCCATCGCGCTGGCGCTGCGCTATATGGCCGAGCAGCACATGCTGCCGCAGCCGATCGCCATCGAAGACGCCTGGGCCGGATTGGCCGAGGGGATCGTCTGACGGGACTGCCATAGCAGGCATCAGCCTGGTGATGCATGGATGACGCGACCCCACTCGGACGACCTCCGGCGGCGTGGATTGGTACGAGCCGACGCGGGCGAGACGATCCGCGAGAACTCCACCAGAGCCTGATGCGTTTTGAGACAATCGGGATTGACAAACCGTGCGGCGGACCAGCGGGCGGTCGAGACTTCCCTGCACAACGAAGGCATCAGCTAAAAAAACGCTGATGCCGGCCGAACAGTGGCGGGCGGACATCGCGCGCCAGCGGGTGCGGTGGAAAGCCCACCAGGGCAGGGTTGGCCCCAGGCGCCTGGTCTTCATCGATGAGACATGAGTCAAGACCAACATGGCGTCCTTGCGTGGAATCTCGATGGATTGATCTGGCCGCTGTCGCCCTCCGCATAGTCGAGGGTGGACGTCGTGGTGGGGGTGAAGTGGAAGGTCAAGCGAGGATGACGGACCAACCAGGCGCGCACCATGGGGTGTTTGTGGGTGGCGTAGTTGTCGACGATGGCGTGAACCGTCTTGCCCGCAGGCACCGCGGCCTCGACCTGGTTGAGGAAGCGGATGAACTCCTGATGCCGATGGCGCTGCATGTTGCGGCCGATCACGGTGCCATCCAGCACGTTGAGCGCGGCGAACAGCGTCGTCGTGCCGTGCCGGATGTAGTCGTGGGTCATCGTCCCGGCTCGGCCCTTCTTCATCGGCAGGCCGGGCCGGGTGCGGTCAAGCGCGTCGATCGACAGCACGACGGCATGGGCGGGCGGATCGACGTAGAGGCCGACGACATCGGTAAACTCTCGGCAAACTTCGGATCGCCGGAGAGCTTGAACGTCTTCATCCGGTGCGGCGTAAGGCCGTTGGCCTGCCAGATACGCTGCACGCTGACAACACCGATGCCCGCCGCCCAGGCCATCGCGCGGACGCTCCAGTGCAACCAGACTGCCTGCTCAGGGAATCGTCTGAATGGGACAATCCACTAGCCGATAAACCACAACAGCCCCTCGAATTCGAGCGGTGTTGGCAGCCCGCCGCGGCCCATGCCGGTCCAGGTGACGATGGTGTCGTTCTGGCCATCGCCGTTCAGGTCGGCCTGCATCGTGACGCCGCGGTAGTCGCCGACCCCGTCGGAATCGACCCAGGCCAGGCGCGACGTGCCCGGCCGCCACCCCCAGACCGAAAGCTGTTCCCCTGACTGCCAGTCGGTGATGGTGGTCCAGGTCACGCCGCCGTCGCGCCCGTCGGAAAAGAACACATCCCGCCCGGCCCCGCCGCTGAGGAAGTTGGAGCCGAGACCGCCATCGATCACGTCGTCGCCGTCGCCGCCGTTGGCCGCATCGTCGCCGCCGAACAGGTTCAGAAAGTCGTTGCCGCTCGTGCCGCCGAACACTTCGTTCGCGCCGCTTCCGAACAACTGCCTCTGCAAGCCCGCGACCGGGCCGACATAGGCCGTGCCGAACAGCAACTGGTTGTCTCCAGCCACGCTGCTGCGGAACAGCCCGGAATTGTCGGTCGTCAGGGCGACACTGCCGCCCGTAGTGCGGATGTTTTCGATGCTGACCAGACGATCGGTGCCGAGCCCCGCGGCCTGCACCGTCAGCACCCCGCCGCCGGCATCGCGGATGGTCAGCTCACCTGGTCCCACCTCGTACAAGGCGGTGTCTTCGCCGTCACCGCCCTCCAATACATCATTGCCCGCACCGCCGATCAACGTGTCGTTGCCGCCAGCACCCATGAGGGTATCGTCGCCATCGTTGCCCGACAGCAGGTCATCGCCGCTGCCGCCGTCGATAAAATCCTGGCCGCCGCCTCCGGAAATCGTGTTGGCCATGGGGTTGCCATAAATCCGGTCGTCGCCGCTGCCGCCGATCCCGTTCTCGATGAGGGTGCCGATGGCGATGGCCAGGTTGTTCGTCATGAAACCGCCGATGTCGGAATAGGCGCTTTCGTTGAGGTCGAGCCGGTTCGCGCGGCTGTAGCCGGACAGGTCGATGGTATCGCTCCCGCCGGAATCGAAGATGGTCACGATCGGGTTCGGGTTGGCGGCGAAATCGAAGACCGCGCGGCCGGCGGTCGCGTTGAAGCCATAGGTCGTGTTGCCGGCCCGCGTCGTCGTGCTGACGCCATAGGCCGCCTGGATCGCCAGGATGTCATGCAGCATGGGTGTCTGGGCAAAGCGCAGCACGCCGTCTGCACCGACGTGATCGCTGCCGCTGCCATCGGCGTTGGCATTGAAATAGGACATGACGGTGTGGCGTCGCGTATCGGCGCTGTATTCGGCAGACCCCGCATAAGTGACAGAAACCCCCGGGGCGGCGTTGTAGCTGCCGGGATGCGACAGGCCGAGGCTGTGTCCGATTTCATGCAGGTAGGTGAGGAAGCCATAGCCGCCATAACCGAGCGTCGCGTCGTTGTTGTGGCTCGGCCAGCCGGAAGCCAGCCAGACCTGCGCCTGCGAAAAGGCGAAGGTGTTGGCGTTGAGCGCCGTGACCGCGCCGGAACTGGAATAGGTCGCGTTCTGCGTGGCGGAGGACAGGTTGAACGTGACGTCGGCGGCTGCCGAGTCGATCTCGAACAGGGTGAGCGGTACGAGGTCGTCCCACAGCGCAAAGCCCTCCCGCGCGCGCTGCTGCATGAAGGATGTCATGCCCACGAAGCCGGTCTGCTCGTTGTTGTGCCCCGGGGCGGAATCGGCCAGCGAAAAGGTCAACGCCGGCTTGTTCCAAAGGATGAACTTGCCTTCGTAGAAGCCGCTCCATTGCGTGCGCAGCTGGGTTGCGATGTCGCTGTTGCCGATCGTCGGCGCCGCCGCGACGACCCCCTCCGCGGCAGACGCTTCCGCCGTGGCCAGGAATTGCGCCGGCGGATCGCCTGCGCAACTCGGGCATCGGCAGGTGAGGACGAAACTGTCCGACATCGTTTCGTCTCGCCATGCGGCACCGGACGGGCGTGCCAGGAAATGGCGCGGCGACCGGGCTGTTCACGGCGAGAATGACGGGCAAGCGTTTCGGATGACTGAATGGCGCGGGCGATTAATCCGCCAAGGCGGTCACCGCGCCCTGGGTCTGCGTGGTCCAACCGGCGTTGAGGTCGAGCGCCCCGGGCAAGCCCGGCAGCAGCGGTGGGCCTTTGCTGAACAGCAATCCTCAGGTCCTCGGCGTGGTTTGGATTGTTCGCCGGCCTCCCAGTCGGTGATCGTCGTCCAGGTGACACCACCGCCGCGGCCGTCGGAGAAGAACGTATCCTTCCCGGCACCGCCGCTTGAGAAAGTTGAAGCCGAGGCCACCATCGATCACGTCATTGCCGGCGCCGGCATCGGCCGCATCGTCGCCGGCAAACAGGTCCATGAAGTCATTGCCGCGCCTGCCGCCGAACACCTCACTGGCGGATGTTCCGAATTGTTGCCCTTCCAGCATTGCAACCGGACCGGTATGGCGGGTGCCGGGGCGCAAAAAATTCTCGCCGGCGATGTTTTGGCGGAACAGGCCGGTCAGCGATCGTCAGCGATCAGCCTGTCTGATGGCAGCACCGGACCCTGGGCTTGGCACCGCGCGCCGAGAGTGGTTATCAACGCACTGACCTCCCGGCCTGCGACCGCGGCCTCAGGTCCACGATGCGGGCGGGGAACCGCGATGCCCACGGCCAGACCTGCCGCGGCCAGACCTGATGGATACGACAATGACGGCGCTGCGTTGGTTGACGACACCCGATGCCACCACAGCCCCGATCCACTGCCCGAACTGCGCCGCCAGCGTAGCCCGGCGCCCCGTCCTGGCAGCAGCGGGACCCGGCGGCGGGTCGCTGCTGCTTTTGGCCTGCGAGGCCTGCGGTGCGTGCTTCTTCGAAAACCTGGCGGTCGGCGACTACGCCGGTGACCCGCCGGGCGGCGGCGCGGCCCTGGCCTTCTATCTGCAACAGGGTGCCAACATGGGTGGCATGGCGGTGCGGTTGGCGGCGCTCGGCCGTCCGCCGGGGTCGCGCTACCTCGAAATCGGCTGCGGCTTCGGCCTCGGGCTCGATATCGCGCGCCGCACGCTCGGCTGGGAAGTGACGGGCCTCGATCCATCACCCTTCGCCGCCGCCGGCCGCGAACTGCTTGGCCTGCCGATCGAACCGCGCTACCTGCTCCCCGACGACCCGATGGCCGAGCATTTCGACGTGGTCCATGCCTCGGAGGTGCTGGAGCATGTGGCCGATCCGCTCGCCATGCTGCACACGCTGCGTCGCGCGCTGAAGGTCGACGGCACCCTGGTGCTGACCACGCCTGCGGCCGAGCTGATCGTGCCCGAAACCGGGGAGGGGCTCTTGATCCCGCTGCTCTCGGCGGGCTGGCACATGGTGATCCAGACCGCCGCGAGCCTTGAGATGCTGTTGCGCCGCGCCGGCTTCGCGCCAGTCCGCGTTACCCGCGAAGGCGCACAGTTGATCGCCATCGCCGGCACCCCGCCGCATGGCACCGACGGCGATCGCGCGCCCTATCTCGCCTGGCTCGCGGCGGCGTCCGGCGCCGTGCCGCCGGTCTCAGACCTCGGGCTCGGCTTGCGCGCGCGGCTGTATCGGGAACGCAGCGCAGCCGGCGACAGGCCGGCCGCCGCTGTCGCATGGAACGATCTGGACGCGGCCGTCATGGCCCGCTTCGGCCACGGCATCGAAGCCTTCGATGCCGCCCCCGCAACGCTGGCGCTGGAAGCCCTGGTCGCCCACGAACCCCTCTGTCTGGCCGGCGTGCTGCTGCATCGCGGGCTGGAGGCCTTGCAGCGCGGGGAGCCAGCCGAGCACCTGCTGGCCGGTGCGGTCGCCGCCGCCGGCCGCCTGCGCGCGGCGCTGCGGGCGATCGGCGCCGACGACGGCGACGCGGAGGAAGTGGCCTTCGCCGCGTCCCGGGAACAGATCGTCATCGCCGCCTCGAGGGGTGATGGCGGTATCGCCGTACGGATCAAGGCGATGAGCGCGGCCGGCGGCCTGCGCCACGCCGAGATCGCCGCCCGCCGTTGCTTTATCACGCTGGTGAACCGTGGCTATTTGGACGAAGCCCGCCGCATCGATGCGGCGATGCCGCCCGCCTGGTGCGCCATCAGCGACACGGGGTCGATCCAGCACGAAGAGGCCTCGCTCGTGTATTGTCGGGCGGTGATGGAACTGCAATTGCCCGACGGGCGCCGGCGAGACGCTCTGGAATGGTTGCGGGCCTTGCGCGCGGCCCTGGTGCGTGGCTACGCCGCGGGCGACACGATCGCTGCCACCATCCTCTACTGGCCGGCGACGGAAGCTGCGGCCCTCGGCCTGCGCATGGCGGGGGAGACGGGGCCGGCGGCGGCCTTGGTCCGGGAGGCCGAGGTCCGGGCTGCGCAGATCGCAGGCTTTCCGCGCCGGCCGATGCCGTGAGCAGACTTCGCGCCCTGGCGGTGCAGGCGCGCTGGCTCGGCCTCGGGCTGTGGCGGGCAGCGGCCGCCGATGTCGGCCTCTGGATGGCGGCGGGCGACACGAAATCCTGCGTTCGCAAACGCATCGACGGCCGCGCAGTGCTGACCGACAAGGTCTGCGTGTTCGTCCATTTCGATGGTGGCGGCGTGCTGCGCCCTCATGCGCGGCGCTATCTCGATGCCCTGGCGGCCGCAGGCTTTTGTATCGTCTTCGTCAGCAATTCCGCCATCGCTCAGGAAAGCCTGGACCATCTGTCCGACCGTTGCGTCCGCATTCTGTTGCGCGACAATCGCGGCTATGATTTCGCGGCCTATCGCGATGGCATCCTCAGCCTGGATATCCAACCGGGACGGCCGGCCGTGCTGCTGCTGGCCAATGACAGCGTCTATGCCCCGGTCTCGCCGCTCGCCGGCCTGTTCGACGGGATGGATTTCATCCGCGCCGATGTCTGGTCGGCGACCGACAGTTGGCAGCGGCGCTACCATCTGCAGAGCTACCTTGTGGCCTTCGGTCCGGCGGCACTGGCGCAACCGGCCTTCCTGGATTTCTGGCGCCAGGTGCGGAACGCGCGGTCCAAATGGGCCGTCGTGAAGCACTACGAAATCGGGCTCACCCGAGCGATGCAGGCAGCGGGGTTGCGCTGTGCCGCCGTGTTCGACTACCAGACGCTCATGCGCCGCGCCGAGGCCATCGTCGAGGTGGAGGACGACCCCCCGCCCAAGAGTATGGCGGCCCTCCTCCAGGCATCGGCCGACCGCGCGATGCGCGCCGCGTACCGGCGCCGCGCGTCGAATCCGGTGATCGATCTGTGGCTGCTGCTCGCCGACGCCGGCGGGCCCTTCATCAAGCGCGAACTCCTGCGCGACGATCCGACCCGTGTGCCCGACCTCTTCGCCTGGCACCGCATCGTGCAGGACCGCGCGCCGGACCTTTACCGGGACATGATCGACGACCTGAAGCGCGTGATGCGCCGGGCCGCGCCGTGACCGGCTGCCCATGAGCGCATCCGTGCCTCATGCGTTGGTCGTGCCGTCGTCCGGCATGGCGTTGCCCAGCTTGGCGTTGCACGACATCGACGCCACCCGGCACGCGATCCCGCGGGCGCTGCATGGCCTCGCGGTGCATTCGCCCTGGCGCTACCTGCGTCGCGCGGCGCAGGTCGGCTTCGAACTGGCCGGGGCCGGCCTGCTTGATCGCCTGGCGCCAATGCATGGCGGCGTGACGGAGGTTTCCGAGGGCCGCTGTGCGTCGCGTGGCACCTCGATCGCCCTTTACCTGCACTGGTCGGCCAGCGGGCGCATTTCGGCTATGGTGCGGCGCCAAGTGGCGATCTGGCACGACTGCGGCTTCGATGTCGTGTTCATCAGCAATGCCGATCCGCCACCAGAGGATTGGGACGCCATCGGCGAACACACCGTGCTGCGGGTCCGGCGGCGCAACACGGGGCGCGACTTCGGCGCGTGGCGCGATGGCGCGGCGTTGGCCTTGCAGCGCGTGCCGCGGCCAAGCGAACTGCTGCTGGTCAATGACAGCGTGCTCGGCCCGTTCCGGCCGTTGGGGCCGTTCGTCGGTGCTTGGCGTGCCGGCGGGGAGGGGCTGTTCGGGATGACTGAAAGCCTGGGCGGCGGCGCGCATTTGCAATCCTACGCGCTGCTGGCGCGCGGCGCCCGGCCGGTCGCGACCATGCTGGACCATCTGGCACGGCTGCGCGACAGCCGCAGCAAATGGCGCATGGTGCAGCAGGGTGAAATCGGCCTGACGCGGCGGATGCTGCGCGAAGGCCATCGCTGCGCGGCGATCTTCGGCTACAACGCAGCTTGTGCCGCCGTCGATGACACATCGCGAGCCTTGCTGGGGCCGCGATTCGCCGCAGCCCAACCCTGGCGGTACCCGCTCAATCCGACCCACCACCTGTGGCGCGTGCTGATCCAGCGGCTGGGCTTTCCCTATGTGAAGACCGAATTGGTTCGGCGCAATCCTGGCGGCCTGCCCGGGGTGGCGGCCTGGGCCGACCTGGTCCCCGCGGCGGAGGCGGCGATAATCAGGGATCATCTGGCGGTGATCGCCGCGCCCTGATCGTTGCCGAACAGCCGAGAGCCTGTTGCAGAGACGCAATGCCACGGAACCGTCACACGGTTGTAAGCGGTTTTACAAAGATCGCTTGAGCCAATCCGGGTAACCTTTCCTTAACGATCAGGAGGGGTTCAGCCCATGTCCGGTACCATCACGGCAAGCACGCTTTTCTCCCTCAACAACGCGACCCTTGCGGGCGGCGTAGCCCAGGGCGCCGAGGTGATCGCCCATGATGCGGCACGTGGCCTGCTCTATGTGCTTGGCAGCAATGGCATCGATGCGCTGAACGCCGAGACCGGGGCGCTCGCCTTCTCGATACCGAAATCGCAGATCCAGGTGCCGGGCGGCGGGGCGGCACTGTCCCTCGGCAACGGCAATTCGGTCGCCATCAATGGCGACAACCTGGCGATTGCCTTCGACGGCCCGACCGCGGGCAGCATCGGCGCGGTCGCCGTATTCACCGTGAACCCGGGCGGCACCGCGGCAACTTGGCGCGCCACCGCCGAGGTCGGCGTCGTGCCCGACATGATCACCTTCACCCCCGATGGCACGCGTCTGCTGGTCGCGATCGAGGCGGAGCCGACCGCCGGCTTCGCCGCCGACGCGCCGGGCGGGCTTGCGGTCATCGACGTTGCGACCTGGATTTCGACCTTCTTCGGCTTCACCGCCTTCGACGCCCAGGCCGACGCTCTGCGCGCCGCCGGCATCAAGATCAGCAACGCCATCCCGGGCAGCGCTGCGGCCAACACTGCGCTGCCGTCGGTCGATTTTGAACCCGAATACATCACCATCAGCGGCGATCGTGCCTTCGTCACGATCCAGGAAGCCAACGCCGTCGGCGTCTTCAACCTCAACTCGGCCAATGGCCCGGTGGGCTGGACCGCCGTGCTGCCGCTTGGCCTGTCGAACTACAGCCTGGCCGGCAATGGCATCGACACCTCGGACCGCGACGGCGGCGCCATCATTCGCAATGTGCCGATCTTTGGCATGTTCCAGCCCGATGCCATCGCCTCCTTCGTGCAGGGCGGCATCACCTATCTTGTGACCGCGAATGAAGGCGATGCCCGCGAATACGGCGGCACCGGCAATGTCTTCAACGAAGCGGTGCGGATCGCCGAACTTGTGCCGGCGACCGGCAGCATCGCGCCTGCCGGCATGCCGGCCCTGGATGCGGCGCTGCTGTCGCAGATCCAGTCCCGTCGTGGCGATGCCGACCTCGGCCGGCTTGAAGTATCCCGCTGGGCGGGTGACACGGATGGGGATGGCGACCTCGATCGCCTCCAGGCCTTTGGTGGCCGAGGCTTTTCGATCTGGCAGGTGGGGGGGACCGAGCCCGCGCCGACGATCACCCAGGTCTACAACAGCGGCCAACTGATCGATCAGATCGTCGCGAGCCAGCTGCCTAGCCTCTACGATGACGGGCGCTCGGACAACAAGGGCTCCGAGCCGGAACAGGTCACGCTCGGCACCATCGACGGCAGCCTCTATGCCTTCATCGGCCTGGAGCGGAGCAACGCCAACCTTGCCTTCCGCATCGATGGGCCGAGCAACGTCGTCTTCACCGGCATTCTGCGCCAGGCGGGCGACGTGGGGCCGGAAGGCTCAGCCTTCATTCCGGCGGCCGGCGCAGCACCGGCGCGGCTGGCTGTGGCGAACGAGGTCAGCACCACGACCTCGGTCTTCAACCTGGCGCCGAGCAGCGGCAGCTACACCCTGCAGATTCTGCACGGGTCGGATTTCGAGGCCGGGCTGCTCGCGACCCAGCGCGCCGATCGCTTCGCCGCGATCGTGGACAGGCTGGAAGACAGCCTGCCCAACAGCATCACCCTGTCGGGCGGCGACAACTTCATCCCCGGCCCCTTCGGCGCGGCCGGCACCGACAACACCATGGTCCCGGTGCTGCGCGCTTACTACGAACAGGCTCTGGGCTTGTCCGCCGGCGCGCTGACCAGCCTGTTCGGCACCAACCTCGCCACCGCGACCTCGGCGTTCTTCGCGACCGACATCGCCATCCTGAACGCCATCGGCGTGCAGGCCTCCGTGCTCGGCAACCATGACTTCGACCTCGGCACCAATGCGCTGGCGGCGGCGACGGACTTCACCGCCAGCACGACCGGCGCGACGCCGGCGGCGCGTGTCACCAATTTCGGCGCAAACTTCCCCTACCTGTCGGCCAACCTGAATTTCGCCGGCGACGCCAGCCTGCGCGGGCTGTTCACTTCGACCCTGCGCGAAGCATCGACCTACGCCACCATCGCGGCCGACCTCGCCAGCAACCAGACCGTCGCGAACGAGGCGGCGGATGCGCAGATCGCGCCCTGGACCACCATCGTCGAGGGCGGCCAGACCATCGGCATCCTCGGTCTCACGACGCAGATCCTGGCTTCGATCTCGACGGTCAACGGCGTGCAGGTGCTGGACCCGAACGGCGACGGCGGCGTGGACAACATGGCGGAACTGGCGGCCATCCTGCAGCCGTTTGTCGATCAGATGACGGCACAGGGGATCAACAAGATCGTCCTGATGTCCCACCTCCAGCAGTTCAACAATGAATTGACCCTGGCACCGCTGCTACGCGGCGTAGACGTGATCATCTCCGCCGGCAGCAACGCGATCTTCGCAGACGGCACCGACGCGCTCCGCCAGGGCGATGTGGCCTCGGCCGGCTACCCGGTCTATCGCACGGGTGCGGACGGCAGGCCGGTTGCCATCGTCAGCACCGATGGCGAGTATGCCTACGTCGGCCGCCTTGTCGTGACCTTCGACAGCAACGGCGTGTTGATCGCCGATCCCGACGGGGCCGGCGTACTGGGCGTCGGCGGCATCGATCCCGCCGTGTCCGGGGCCTTCGTGACAAGCGATGCGACGGTGGACGCCCTATGGGGCGGTGCCAACGCCTACGCCGACGGCACGCGCGGCGGCGAGGTGCGGCAGATCACCAACCAAATTCAGAACGTGATCAGCCTCAAGGACGGCAATTTCTTCGGTATCAGCGAAGTTTTCCTGGACGGCCGCCGCAGCGAAGTCCGCACCGAGGAGACCAACCTCGGCAACCTGACGGCCGATGCGAACCTGTTCGTCGCGCGCCAGGTCGATCCGGGTGTAAGCGTCAGCCTGAAGAACGGTGGCGGCATACGTGCCGAGATCGGCGCCCTGCTCGGCCAGCCCGTACCGTCGGAACTGCCGCCGCTGGCCAACCCCGCGGCCGGCAAGCCGCAGGGCGGGATCAGCCAGCTCGACATCGAGAATTCACTGCGCTTCAACAACGCGCTGACCAAGCTTGCGGTCACCGCGGAGAACCTGGAACGCCTGTTCGAGCACGCCGTCGCCGCCGTGGCGCCGGGGGCCACCCCGGGCCAGTTCGCCCAGGTCGGCGGCGTCTCCTTCGCCTTCGACGCGACCAAGACGGCCCAGGTGGTGAACGCCACGACGGGCGTGGTCAGCACGGTCGGCCAGCGCGTCCAGAGCCTGGTGATCCTGAACGACGATGGCAGCATCGCCGACACGGTCGTCTCGGGTGGGGTGTTGCAGGGCGATCCGGCCCGGCAGATCAAGCTGGTCACCCTGAGCTTCCTCGCCGATGGCGGTGACGGTTATCCGCTGCTGCCCTACACCGTGCCGGGCAGCCGGGTAGATCTGCTGAACAACCCGGCCCTTGCCGCGGGCAATGCGACCTTCTCGGCGCCCGGGTCGGAACAGGATGCGCTGGCCGAGTTCGTCAAGGCGGTCCATGGCACCGCGACCACCGCCTATGACGTGCTCGACGTCGCGGCCTCGGGGGATCTGCGTATCCAGAACCTGGCCCTGCGCCAGGACACCACCTCGATCGAATATGCACAGTTGGTCCGCGACGGCGTCACCCGCTTGCAGCAGTTCGACCGGTACTCGGGCCCTGTCTCCTACCTGCAGTTCGAGACGCGCGGCAGCGATGCTGGCGAGGTGATGATCCTGCGCGGAACGAACGACTTCGTGAACCTGCTGGGGGGCGACGATGCGGCGGATGGGGGCGCGGGCAACGACGTGCTCGACGGCGGCACTGGTTCGAACTTCCTGACCGGTGGCACGGGCGCGGATGTCTTCTTCCTCGATATCCGTACCCCCGGCGGGGCACCGACCTGGAGCACCCTTACCGACTTCTCGGCCGAGGACGAACTCGCGATCTTCGGCTGGAACCCGGCGGCCAGCCGCTCCTTCTGGGTGGCCAGCGACGGGGCGGAGGGCTTCAAGGGCGCGACGCTGCGCATAGATATCGACGGCGATCGCGACGTCGATGCCAGCGTGACCTTTGCCGGGCTGACTGAGGCGCAGGCGGGCACGCCGTTCCAGCAGGAAGGGCTTCTCTGGTTCGTCTGAGCCTTGGCATCGGGGGCGGCGGGCCGTGCACCGGCCGTCCCGATGCTGTCGTACCATCAGGCGCAAGACGCGCTCATAAGCCGCCGAATAATCCATCGCCGTAAGTCTTGCGAGGGCCAACCGCGACCCGTCACGCCCCCAGCGCATCGCCCGCCACCCGCAGCAGCGTTTCGATCTCTGCCCTGATCTCTTCCGGGCGGTGCAGGATGATCGCAGCCCGGCCGACGGTCAGCACACCGCCGCGCGCGAGTTTGGCGAGTTCGCGCGACACCGTCTCTCGCCGCAACACAAGACGGGCGGCGAGGACATGCTGCGGCGGCGGCGGGCTGATCGCGCGCTCGCCACCGGCGCGTGGCCGCGACAGCCGCAGCAATTCAGCCAGCACCCGCTGCCGCACCGACAGCGCCGCTGCCTCAAGGTTGCGCTCATCCTTCAGCCGAAGCCGTTCGGCCAGCATCCGCCGCAGCCGCAGCCCCTCGGGTGGCGCATGCAGCACAAGATCCAGAAACGCTGCCCCCGGCACGACGCAGACCCGGCTGCGCAGCAAGGCCGATACATTCGCCGAACGGCGGATGCCGTCGATCGCCGCCAGTTCGCCGAAGACGGCGCCAGCGCCGAGGTCGTCGAGGATGATCTCCTCGCCAGCGGCGCTGCGCAGCACGGCGCGCAGCGCGCCCTCGGCCACGAAGAACACCTCATCGCTGGTATCGCCGGCGTCGAGCACGATCTCGCCCGGCGCCAGGGCCCGCCACCGGGCCTGTGCGGCCAGGCGCCGCAGGGCGTCTTGTTCGACATCGGCCAGGAAGGGCAGGCGGCGCAGTGCCTCCATGCCCGACAGGCCCACACCGTGATCACAATCGCGCTGGTCGTTGGCCGTGCCGGGCATGGGAACATCCAGACGGAGGCTTATGTCTTCCAACGGGGGATCATCGAAGGCCAGTCCGCCGAGGGCGGCTGACCCCTGGCCGCGCCAGTGGCGCGGCCGGGTCACGGTCAGTTGCGGGCGGTGCCGATGCCCCGGCTTGCCAGCATCGTATCGCCGGCGGTGTTGGGCACCCAGACGACGTCGATGTTCTCACCGCTGTCGCGCAGGATCGGCACCATGCCGAAAGGTGCCATCTGTGCAGGGCCCGCTTCAAGGTAGGTGACCTCGGTATTCTCGCCGCGGGTGGTCACTTGCGCGTGCCCGCCGCCCACGACGTTGCCGCGCGGCGCCGGGCCGTAGTCGATTTCGATGTTCTCACCCGAACCGACAAGGCGGGGATAGGTTGCGCCATCCGCGGCGATGGCGCCCAGGCTGAAGGTCGGCCCCAGCAGGGCCGTCATGACGATGATCTTGAGGTGCGTGCGCATGACTGCTGTCTCCTTCCGTTCGAACCGGAGCCCGATGCTCCGGCCGTGAAAGAAGGGTGAAGCGCATGCGGTGCGGATCGCTGTGTGTGCGCTCACAGGGCAGAGGCTATTCCCGTTCCTGCAGGAACGCGCGCAACCCTTCGGCCCAGAAGCGCGCATTGCCGGTGGTGCCGTGGCCGAGCGTATCTGCGCTGGCGGGGATCAACAGCACGCGGCCATGGGCGACGCGCTGCATGGCCGCGTGCATGACGCCAGTTTCGGGCGGGTTGCGCTCATCGTCGGCCGAATTGATGGCGAGGACGCGCGCCTTGATGCGGTCAAGCTGCGGTGTTGGATTGTAGTCGCGCGACGAATCCCACTGCCAGATGAAGTCGTTGGCGTCCGCGGTCATCGGTGCCGCCAGGCGTTGGTCAACCAGGCGGTCGGCGGCCGCGGCGGTCGGTGCGATGGCCTGGGTCCGCAGCGTGCCGCCATTTGTTGCGGTCGCATAGAACACATTGGCCATACGCAGCGATGCCGGCTGTTCGGTGTAGGCGCCGTTGGCATAGGCGGG
Source organism: Acetobacterales bacterium (assembly GCA_038249305.1). GTDB lineage: Bacteria > Pseudomonadota > Alphaproteobacteria > Acetobacterales > Acetobacteraceae > Humitalea. The sequence continues at coordinate 12,294 of JBBRWI010000002.1, read as the reverse complement.
GTCGCGGCGGATCGTCTCGATCATCAGCCGCCGCAGCATCCAGTTGCGGCTGGACATCTCGGTCGGTTGGGAGGCCATCGGCACCAGCGCGTCCATCGCGTCCGGGTAGGTCACGCCCCAGAGCCAAGTATGCATGCCGCCCATGGAATTGCCGAGCACGAGGCGCAGCCGCGGGATGCCGAGCCCCTCGGTCACCAGCCGATGCTGCGCCTGCACCATGTCGGCGAAGTTGTAGCGCGGGAAGCTGGCGCGCTGGCCGTCGGAGGGCCTGGCCGAGCGCCCCGCGCCCAGCGCGTCGGGGATGATGATGAAGTAGCGGGTGGCGTCGAGCGGTTGGCCCGCGCCGAACAACTCGCCAGCAAAGGCCGGCGTCAGCAGGCTGCGCGCCGACCCCGCGGTGCCGTGCAGGATCAGCACCGGCACGCCGCGCGGATCGCCGACCGTGGTATAGGCCAGCCGCAGTTCCGGCATCGTCTGCCCAGTGTGGAATCGGAAGTCGCGGGCGATCCAAGAGCCCTCGCGCGGGGTAGGGTAGTCGGCGGCCTGCACCGCGACAGCGGTAAGTGCCAGCGCGCAGGCCAAAGCCGCGCGCCGCAGGATGGTCAAGCCGGACATGGACGTACCCTTTCTGATTTTCACTGAGCCTATCGCCCGCCCGCCCGCCCGGCCAGCCTTTTAAGGGCTGGCAAAAGCCTTGATCCAGGCGAGGAAGACCAGGAACCCCGCGATGCCGGCGACCATGTGCCCGGCCAACACCGCCTGCGCGCCTGCGGCGCCGCGGCGCCCGACGCGCAATGCGCCATATCCCGCGACGACGGCTATGCCGAGCAGCCCCAGCGGCAGGGCGGCGGAGGCAGCCGCGCCCGGCGTGGTCAGCGCAAGCAGTCCGACCAGCCCGAACCCCGCCAGGGCCAGCACCAGATGCGCCGTGACCAGCCAGGGTTTGCGCGACCGCTGCAGGTAGAGCAGGCCGGTAGCCACGCCGGCGGCCAGGGTCGCTACCAGCACGATCAGGGCGGGGGCTGCCGACATGCCATAGCAGATCGGTGCCCGGCGCGATCCGCCAAGGGGCCCAGCCCGTCGTCGGTGATGCGCGCCACTATCCAGATGCCGTCGTCATCCTGGCGCCAGCCGAGGTCGACATAAAAAGCCGCTCGGTTTCTCGCTAGAGCGTTTCGGTTCCGATAAGTGGATCTCCTGCCGGTTGAAACGCACGTCTGGCCGGCGCCGCGGCAACGGTAGCTTGCTCACGTTGCAATGCGCTGCGGCAAATGGCCGAGGTAGGCCTGCTCCAGTGTCCTCGCCTAGCCCCCCCCCAGGCCGGCCCGGTCCAGCAACGCAGCACCGGCGGCTCCCTCACGCCGGCATCCCGGTGTCAGATCGTCGAGACAGGCCGGCTCCGGCGTCCTTGCCCAAGGCTCGAAAGCGGCCGCCGGCCATTGTAGAATTCCACGTATCGGCCGGGCGAAGCGCGCGCATCGCTCACGCTTTAATAGGCCCGCAGACACACCTCCTCGCGCTTCACACTCCGCCACAGCCATTCTCCGAACACGTTGTCTCGTCAGGCATTACGCACGTTCATGCTGATCGCTATGTCCTGCGCCCATGGCAGCCCAGGTTGGTGTTGAAAATGTTCGGCTTGCGGTGCCGCTCCGCCGTTTCATCCATCGTGTTGAACACGGGAGGGCATACGGCTCAAAGTGACGCTTGACCCGGCCGGAGGCGATTGCGCAGTATGGGATGAATGTTAATGAAAAAGAATGCACAACCATCCCGAACCACGCCCTGTGCGCTCTACGTGCCTGTCGCTAAAAGGCGGCGATCCACAGGCTGCGCCATTGCGTCGCGCAGCTGTAAAAATTTTGAGCCAGGTACCGGGTCAGGGACCGCGACTGCGCGGGGGTGGTGGGTATCGAGAGGTACTGTACGGAACCGCCGGACATTCAACGTGTCCGTGGCAGACTTCACCTCAATCCGACCACCAGGGGGACTTCCAAGATGGCCAAACTCAACATCAATGGCAGCGTCATTGAGGTGAACGCCGCCCCGGACACGCCGCTGCTCTGGGCGCTGCGTGACCACGTCGGCATGACTGGCACCAAATACGGCTGCGGCGTCGCGGCCTGCGGCGCCTGTACCGTTCACCTCGACGGGCAGGCCGTGCGCGCCTGCGTGTTGCCGATCTCGGATCTGACGGAAACCCAGCGCATCGTGACGATCGAGGGGCTGTCGCCTGAGGGCAACCATCCCATCCAGGTCGCCTGGCGCGCGCTGGACGTGCCGCAATGCGGCTACTGCCAATCCGGCATGATCATGGCCGCGGCCGCGCTGCTGGCCGAAAAGCCGCGGCCGACCGATGCGGACATCGATGCCGCGATCAGCAACATCTGCCGCTGCGGCACCTACAATCGCGTCCGCGCCGGCATCCATCAGGCTGCCAGCGGCATCACGGGCTAGAGGGAGCGCGGATCATGACCTTGTTCCAAGAAAAAACCCCCTCGCGGCGCTCGGTGTTCAAGGCTGCCGGCGCCCTGGTCGTCGGCTTCCACCTGGCGCCGCGTGGCGCCTTCGCACAAGCCGCCGCCGCTGCACCAACCCCCGAGGTCAATGCCTGGGTCGTCATCCACCCCGACGACCGCGTGGTGCTGCGCATGGCCCGCTCGGAGATGGGTCAGGGCACGCGCACCGGCCTCGCGCAGATGATCGCCGAGGAGTTGCACTGCGACTGGGCGCGCATCAGCACCGACTATGTCACGCCCGGGCAGAGCCTGGCCCGCAACCGTGCCTGGGGCGCCTTCCTGACCGCCGGCAGCCAAGGCATTCGGCAAAGCCAGGACTACGTCCGCCGGGGCGGTGCTGCCGCCCGCATCATGCTGATCCAGGCTGCTGCCGCCCAATGGGGCGTGCCGGCCGAAGACTGCACGGCCAAGGACAGCGTCATCACCCATACGCCGAGCGGCCGCACGTTGCGCTACGGCGCTGTCGCCGCCGCCGCTTCGCGGCTCACGCCGCCGGCGACCGTGACCCTGAAGGAACCGCGCGACTGGACGGTGATCGGCCAATCGTTGCCGCGCCTGGATACGGCCGACAAGACCACCGGCAAGCAGATGTATGGGTCCGACCTGAAGATGCCGGGCATGCTGGTGGCGGTGCCCCGGCGCAGCCCTGTCTTCGGTGGCCGCCTGCGTTCGTTCGACGCGGCCCGCGTTGCTGGCATGCCGGGCGTGAAGCATGTGCTGCAGGTGGGCGATGCGGCAGTCGCGGTGGTCGCCGATACTTTCTGGCAGGCCAAGACGGCACTCGATGCCCTGCCGATCGTGTGGGACCCGGGTGAGAACGGCCAGGTCTCCTCCGCCAGCATCGATGCCAGGCTGACCGAGGGGTTGGGTGCGTCCGAAGCCTTCATCGGCAACCAGCAGGGCGACGCGCGGGCCGCCATCGCGGCGGCACCTCGCCGGGTGGAGGCGGTGTATTCCTATCCGTTCCAGAACCACGCGCCGATGGAGCCGATGAACGCCACCGTGGTCTGGACGCCGACCCGCTGCGACGTCTGGTGCCCGACCCAGAATGGCGAGGCCGCGCTGGCCGCCACCGCCACCGCATCAGGCCTGCCGCAGACCGCCTGCGACGTTCACCGCATGGATCTGGGCGGCGGTTTCGGCCGGCGCACGACGCATGACTGGCTGGCCGATGCCGTGCTGATCGCACGCCAGATTCCGGGCGTGCCGATCAAGACGATGTGGACGCGTGAGGAGGACATGGTGCAGGGGCGTTACCACCCCGTCACCAAATGCAAGTTGACGGCCGGACTGGATGCGAATGGCGAGATCACCGGGCTGCACATGCGCATCTCCGGCCAGTCGATCCTGACCTTCGCCTTCCCCGGCGGCCTGCAGAACGGCCGCGACCCGGTGCAGTTCCAGGGGCTGAACCCGACCGGAGCGGAAAGCGCCATCGGCTACACCCTGCCGAACCTGCTGATCGACCATGCGATGCGCAACACCCATGTGCCGCCGCATTTCTGGCGTGGGGTGAACCACAACCAGAATGCCATCTATCTGGAATGCTTCCTGGACGAGATCGCCCACGCGACTCAGCAAGACCCGCTGGCGCTGCGACGCAAGCTGATGGCGAACCACCCGAAACACCTGGGCGTCCTGAATGCAGTGGCGGAACGCATCGGCTGGACCACGCCGCCGCCCGCCGGCGTGTTCCGCGGCATTGCGCAGCAGATGGGTTTTGGCAGTTATGTGGCCGCCGCGGCCGAGGTTTCCGTCGATGCGCGCGGCAACCTCAAGATGCACCGCATCGTGGCGGCCACCGACAGTGGCGTGGCGGTCAACCCGCGGCAGATCGAGATGCAGGTGGAGGGATCCTTCGTGTATGGCCTCTCCGCGCTGCTCTACGGCGCCTGCACGGTGAAGGACGGCGCCATGGTCGAGACGAACTTCGACACCTACAACGTGCTGCGCATGGACGAGATGCCGAAGGTCGAAACCATCGTCATGCCCTCCGGCGGGTTCTGGGGCGGTGTGGGGGAGCCGACGATCATGGTCGCCGCCCCTGCCGTGCTGAACGCCATTTTTGCCGCGACCGGCCGGCGCATTCGTTCGGTGCCGCTTAAGGACCAGGATCTGCGCCGCGCGTGAGGGCAGCACTGGCGCTGGCACTGTTGGCAGCGCCGGTGGCAGTGGCGGAGGGCATCACGCCCTTCGTCCCTGAACCCTTTGTCGTGGTGCCCTTTGTCGTGATGGGCGATGCGATCGAAGCACCGCTCGCGGGTCATGTCGGAAGCCGCGCGCGGGGCGAAACCATCGTCCGCAACAGGGAGACGGCCAATTGCCTGATCTGCCACGCCATCCCGGAACCGCGCGAGCGCTTCATGGGCGATATCGGCCCAACCTTGGCCGGAGTCGGCGCACGGCTCAGCCCGGGGCAGATTCGGCTGCGACTGGTGGACCCGACGATCGTCAACCCGCAGGCGATCATGCCCGCCTACCATCGCACCGCAGGCCTCACGAACGTGGACGCGCGCTTCCGCGGGCAACCGGTGCTGGGCGCGCGGGACATCGAGGATGTGGTCGCCTATCTGGTCACTTTGCAGGAGTAGGGTGATGACGCGATGGAGCCGGCGCGCGGTGATGGCGGTCCCGATCGCGGCGGTGCTGTTGCCGCCTGGCGCCCAGGGCCAGCCGGCCGAAAGTTTCGAGGCCGCGGAACAGGCCATCCTGGCCGGACGGACGCCGATCGCCTCCGGCATCGAGGTCGAGATCCCGCAACTGTCGGAGAACGGCAATTCGGTGGACATCGCCATCCGCGTCGAAAGCCCGGCGACGGCCGATGATCACGTGACCGCCATTTACATTCTGTCTGAGAAGAACCCGGTCGCGCGGGTCGCGCGCTTCACCCTGACCGCCCGCGCCGGCCGGGCCGAGGTTGCGACGCGCATCCGGCTTGGGACCACGCAGACCGTGCTGGTGCTCGCGGAAACCAGCCGCGGCCAGGTGCATCGCCAGGGGCGTGAGGTGATCGTCATCCTCGGCGCCTGCGTCGAAGGCGGCTGAGATGAGCCTGATCACCGCCCGCATCACCCTGCCTGCCACCGCGCGCCAGGGGGAGATCGTGCCGATCCGCGTGATCGTGCGCCACGACATGGAGCGTGAGGTCGATGCAGCCGGGCTGACACCCGTGCCGCGCCGCATCCTGCACAGCCTGCGCGTAACCTATGCCGGTGAGGAGGTGTTACGCATGGCGCTTTCAACCGGCATCACCGCCAACCCCTATATCGAATTCACGACCATCGCCGTGGCAACCGGCGATCTGGTTTTCGAATGGCATGAGGATGGCGGCGCGGTTTACCGGCGTGAGGCGCGGTTGGTGGTGACATGACGCGGCGCCTGGGCCGTGCCCGGGTGCTGACGCGTTGGATCCTGCTGACGGTGCTGCCCTGCGTCGGGCTTGGTGGTCTGGCCGGTGCCGGTGACGTGCGCCCCTCGCGGGATTTCCTGACCCCGGAGCTGCGCGCGCAGCAGGACGACCCCTCACGGCATCCCGGCTGGCTTTGGGTGGAGCAGGGGGAGGCGCTGTGGCGCAGCAGCCAGCCCAGCAGCGGCCAGCCAAGCTGCCAATCCTGCCACGGCGACATCGGCGGCATGGCCGGCGTCGCCGCGCGCTACCCCGCGGTGGCCGCGGATGGCGCGCTGCTGAACCTGGAAGGGCGGATCGAACGCTGCCGCACCCAGCACCAGGCCCAACCCGCTTTTGGATATGAAAGCGACCCGCTGCTGTCATTGACCGCCGCGGTCGCATTGCAGTCGCGCGGTATGCCCATGGCGGTCGCGACCGACGGTCCCGCTGCGCCCTTCATGGCGATGGGGACCAGCCTGTATGCCACACGCCAGGGGCAATTGAACCTGGCCTGTGGCCAGTGCCACGACGACAACGCTGGGCGTCGGTTGCGCGGCGATGTCATTTCCAACGGGTTGGGCACGGGGTATCCGGCCTATCGGCTGGAATGGAACACGCTGGGCTCGCTGCACCGGCGGTTGCGCGCGTGTTCGCTTGGCGTACGCGCAACGCAATTCGGGCTGGGGTCGGCCGAATACCTGGCGCTGGAATTGTTCCTGGCCAGCCGCGCTTCAGGATTGCCGGTCGAGGCGCCCGGCTTGCGGCGCTGAGGCCCGGCGATTGGCCTGCGGACGTTGACGCCAATCGCTGGCATCGTGCGACGGGGCGTCGACGTATGGTCCGTGCGGCGAAACAGTTAGATCGTGCCCACCGCCTCCGCGAAGCCGCGCAGGCGCGTGGCGATCACGTCGCCCACCGCCTCCACCGCCGCGCGTCGTGGGAAGCGCGCGCGCCAGGCGATGCGCACCGTCCGCCCCGCCGCGGTCGCCAGCGGACGCAGCACTATCCCCGCATCCTCTGCCGCCCCGGCCGCGAGCCCCGGGATCAGCGTCGTCCCGTAGCCGGCCGCCACCATGTTGAGCAGTGTCGGCAGGCTCGCCGCACGCAAGGCGCCGCCCAGCGCGCCACTTTGCCCGCAGGCCGTCAGCGTCTGGTCGCGCAGGCAATGGCCATCCGCCAGCACCAGGATGTCGCGCGCCAACTCCGCCTCGGTGACGACGACGTGTCGCGCCAGCGGATGCTCGGGCGGCAAGGCGGCGAGGAAGGGTTCCGCGAAGAGCGGCCGGCTCAGCAGGTCCGGCCCGTCCACATCGGTCGCCAGGAGGGCCGCATCCAGATCATGCGCGCGCAACCGCTCGAGCAGCGCGACCGTCTGGTCCTCCCAAGGCTCGATATCGAGCGCGGGCAGCCTTTCGCGCAACGGCGCGAAGACCAGCGGCAGGAGGTAGGGTGCCAGAGTCGGAATGATGCCAAGCCGGAAACGCCCAGCCAGCGGGTCGCGCAGGCCGCGTGCCACGGCCACGATCGCGTCTGTTTCCGCCACGGCGGCGCGTATGTGCCCGATCAAGTGTTCGCAGGCGGTCGTCCGCACGACCGCCTTGCTGGTCCGCTCGAAGAGTACAACGCCGAGCGTCTCTTCCATTTTGCGGATCTGCACGGACAGCGTCGGCTGGCTGACACCGCAGGCCTCGGCGGCGCGGCCGAAATGCCCGTGCTCGGCGACGGCCAAAAGGTAGCGGAGGTCCCGGAGGTTCATCTGGTCAGTCACCCTGTCTCGATAGACAGTGACTATCACATCTGTTGGTGATCGGGGCTTTCTCTTATGCTGGGCTTACCGCTAGTGTGTTGATAGTTACGGGACAGTTCGCGGGTCCAACAGGCTTGCCACGCGCTCGCCACCTCTTCATCGCGCCGCTTTTGAAACCACATCGCCCAGTATCGCCGGCCGGGTCTTCATGCGAGGACCAGACCCTTCAGCCCCACCAAGATCGGAGAGCAACATGGACGGAAATGTGAGCCCAAGCGCAGGCAAGTGCCCGGTCATGCACGGCGCACCCAAGCACGCGACCTTCGGCGGGCGGTCGAATCGCGACTGGTGGCCGAACCAGCTCAATCTCAGGATCCTCCATCAGAATTCCGCCCTGTCCAGTCCGATGGGCCAGGCGTTCAACTACGCCGAGGCGTTCAAGACGCTCGACCTGGAGGCGCTGCGCCAGGACCTCTTCGCGCTGATGACGGATACGCAAAGCTGGTGGCCGGCCGATTATGGCCATTACGGACCGCTCTTCATCCGCATGACCTGGCACAGCGCCGGCACCTACCGCATCGGTGACGGCCGCGGCGGCGCCGGGGCGGGAACACTCCGCTTTGCGCCGCTGAACAGCTGGCCCGACAACGGCAACCTGGACAAGGCGCGCCGCCTGCTTTGGCCGATCAAGCAGAAATACGGCAACAGCATCTCCTGGGCCGACCTCATGGTTCTCACCGGCAACTGCGCGCTGGAGTCGATGGGCTTCCAGACCTTCGGCTTCGCCGGCGGTCGCGTGGATGTCTTGGAGCCGGAAGAGGACGTATACTGGGGGGCCGAGACCACCTGGCTTGGCGACCAGCGCTACATTGGGGATCGGCAGCTCGAGGACCCCCTCGGCGCCGTGCAGATGGGCCTGATCTACGTCAATCCGCAGGGGCCGAACGGTACCCCGGACCCGCTGGGCTCGGCCCGGGACATCCGCGAGACCTTCGCGCGCATGGCGATGAACGACGAGGAGACGGTCGCCCTCGCCGCCGGCGGGCACACCTTCGGCAAGTGCCATGGCGCCGGCCCCGAATCGCATGTCGGGCGCGAGCCGGAGTCCGCCAGCATCCAGGAACAGGGCCTCGGCTGGAAGAACACCTTCCGTAGCGGCAAGGCCGACGATGCCATCACCAGCGGCATCGAAGGCGCCTGGACCAGCAATCCGACCAAGTGGGACAACGGCTACTTCGACAACCTGCTCAACCACGAGTGGGAACTGACCAAGAGCCCTGCCGGCGCCTGGCAATGGACGCCCGCCAATGGTGCCCTGGCCGATTCGGTGCCCGATGCGCATGATCCATCCAGACGCCACGCGCCGATGATGACCACGGCGGACATGGCACTGAAGATGGACCCGATCTACGCGCCCATCTCCAAGCGCTTCCACGAGAACCCGGACCAGTTCGCGGACACTTTCGCTAGGGCCTGGTACAAGCTCACGCACCGCGACATGGGCCCGCGTTCACGTTACCTCGGCCCGCTCGTTCCCGCGGAAGAACTGCTCTGGCAGGACCCCGTGCCGGATGCCTCCCATACGCCGATCGACGCCGAGGATATCGCAGCACTCAAGGCCCGCATCCTCGCCGCGGGGCTGCCCATCTCCCAGTTGGTTTCGACGGCCTGGGCCTCGGCAGCCACCTTCCGTGGTTCCGACAAGCGCGGCGGGGCGAATGGGGCGCGCATCCGCCTGGCCCCGCAGAAGGATTGGGAGGTCAATGAGCCTGTCCAGTTGACGTCGGTGCTGCCAGTGCTTGAAGGCATCCAGGCGGCGTTCAACGCCGCGTCGACGGCCGGGAAGCAGGTCTCGCTCGCTGACATCATCGTCCTCGGCGGCTGTGCGGCCGTCGAGCAGGCGGCGAAGAACGCCGGGCATCCCGTGGAAGTGCCCTTCACGCCGGGGCGCACCGACGCGTCGCAGGAGCAGACCGATGTCCACTCCTTCGCCGTGCTCGAGCCCACCGCCGATGGGTTCCGCAACTACCTCAAGACCGCCTACGCCCTGTCGGCCGAGGAGTTGTTGATCGACCGGGCGCAGTTGCTGACGCTGACCGCGCCGGAGACGACGGTCCTCGTGGGCGGCCTGCGGGTGTTGAACGCCAATGCCGGACAGTCCCAGCACGGCGTCTTCACCAAGCGCCCCGAGGTCCTGACCAACGACTTCTTCGTCAACCTGCTCGACATGGGCACGACGTGGGCGCCGACCTCGGACGCCGAAGACGTGTTCGAGGGACGCAGCCGCGCGACGGGCGCCTTGATGTGGACCGGCACCCGCGTGGACCTCGTCTTCGGCTCGAACTCCCAGCTTCGTGCCCTGGCTGAAGTCTATGGTTGTGGGGGTTCGCAGGCGGCCTTCGTGCGTGACTTCGTGGCTGCCTGGACCAAGGTCATGAATCTGGACCGCTTCGACCTCGCCTGATTTTGGCGGTATGGCGTTCGGACGCAGCCGGGCTTCGGCTGCGTCCGCGCTTCGAACACGTCGCCCGGACCCATCTGGTGCGGCGCCGCGCCTTTCGTTCCAGGACGAGGGAACCCCAGACGCGCGGGCAAAACGTCCGGACCGGTTGGTTGTCCTCGCGTTCCGCCAACGTATTCGATGCGGGCATGCTGCTGGTGGATGCGTTGGAGGCAGCGCTTTCAGCCTCCGGCATCGCCGCGCTGCGCGGCGCGAGCGGGCGGCTTTCGAACGGGCGCCTGCTGGTCGCCGCGGGGGGGCAATCCGACCGCGCGGCCGGCCTTTGCCGATGCCGGGGCGGATGTCACCGCCACGGCACTCGGCCTCGTCGGGGCGGCCGTGGCTGCCAACGATGTTTTCCTCTGGAAGCCGTTGGATGACGCGCTGCTCGCCGCGCCCGTCTTCGCCGAGCATCCAGAAACCGGCGACCTTGGCGACAGGTTCTACCGCCCCGAGGCGGTCGAGCCTGCGCTACGCTGGTCGGGCGGCTGATCGCGCCGAACTGAGGCATATTCGGCGGCGCCGATACGGCTTTCCTGCGCTACTTCGCCGAGACCGCGCTGCGCTTCATCGGCCATCCGGCGAACGTGCCAGTGTGGAAGCAGAAGGCAGGGATCGCCGACGATGCGATCGTATTCGAACAGCGTTTTCTGGCTGCATGCCTGCAATATCACGAAGACCGCACAGGCTCCCCCTACGGCGACGTGTTCGAACGCACCGCGGCGGCGCGGGCCGAGGCCGAAGCGCGCGACCATACCCGTCTTGTAGCCGGCGCGAAGCGGGAGGCGCAGGTGCTGGCCGCGCTGGAACGGATGTTGGCGCTTGCGCTGCAGGCCGCGATCGCCTGACCGCGCGGCCTGCATCAGGCGGCGTGGTGGCAGGCGACCAATGCTCCCGCCTGCATCTGGCGCAGCACCGGGCGCTCCGTCCGGCAGATATCCGTGGCCCGGGGGCAGCGAGGATGGAAGGCGCAACCTGGCGGTGGCGAGAGCGGTGACGGCAACTCGCCGGCGACCGGGCGCAGCGTCACCGCCTGATCCGCGCCCAGCGTCGGCGAACTGTCGATCAGCGCAAGGGTGTAGGGATGCAGCGGTTCGGCAAAAACCCGCGCGGCCGCGCCACTTTCGACGATACGTCCCAGGTACATGATGGCCACGCGGTCGGCGACGTGTCGCACCACCGAAAGGTCGTGGGAGATGAACAGGCACGTCAGCCCCAAATCCCGCCGCAGGTCGAGGAACAGGTTCAGGATCTGCGCCTGGATCGAGACATCCAGCGAGGCCACTGGCTCGTCGCAGATCAGCACCTCCGGCTGCATCGCAAGCGCCCGCGCGATCGCCACCCGCTGGCGCTGCCCACCCGAGAACTGGTGCGGGAAGCGCTGCGCGAAGCCTGGGTCCAAGCCGACCCGCCCCAGCCAGTCCGCGACCAGCATCGCACGGCCCGCGCGCGACACCAGCCCATGCGCGACCGGGCCCTCGGCGATGCTGTCCCCGATGCGCAGACGCGGATTGAGCGAGGCGAACGGGTCCTGGAACACCGTCTGGATCAGGGTCGTGGTCTTCCGGTCGCCCTGCATCGGCGCCGCACCATCGAACAGCACCTGGCCGGAGGAGGGCTGCAGGATCCCGGCCAGCATCCGCCCCAGGGTGGACTTGCCGCAGCCGCTTTCGCCGACCAGCCCCAGCGTTTCGCCCCGATCGATGGCGAGCGAAACATCAGTCACCGCCTGCACCGCGCGCCGGTCCTGCACCGCGCCGAACGCCCCGGCGATCCGATCGCCAAGCGATGGGCGCCGGATGAAGCGCCGCGTCACCGCCTCGGCCGTCAGCAGCGCGGTCATGCCGCCAGCGGGTGATGGCAGCGCGCCATCCGGTCGTGCATGGCCACGACGGGCGGATCCTGCGCACAGACGGCATCGGCGCGCGGGCAGCGTGGGGCGAAAGGGCAACCGGGCGGCAGCGACAACAGCGATGGGGTGTTGCCCGGAATCTGGTTCAGCCTTTGGCCGGGTGCGGCCATCGCCGGCAGGCTGTCCAGCAAGCCCCGCGTATAGGGATGCAGCGGGTGCCGCAGGGTTGCCATGACCGGGCCGGATTCCACGATACGCCCGGCATACATCACCATGATGCGGTCGGCG
>JBBRWI010000001.1:0-66457 GCA_038249305.1 Acetobacterales bacterium | reverse complement strand
ACCCCTGCCAGTCTTCCTTGATCGACTTCGAAGCCTCGGCATAGCCGTAGCCCGGCATGTCCACGAGGGTCAGCCGCCCCTCGGCCAGGTCGAAGAAGTTCAACTGCCGGGTGCGGCCCGGGGTGCGGGAGACGCGGGCCAGAGCGTTGTGCCCGGTCAGCGCATTGATCAGCGACGACTTGCCGACGTTGGAGCGGCCGCAGAAGGCGACCTCGGCGCCCTTGGGTTCGGGCAATTGGTCGATGCGCTGGGCCGCGAAGAAGAAGGTGCAGGGGCGGGCAAAGAGCAGGCGCCCGGCATCGAGCCAGGCGGCGCGGGCCTCGGCTTCGGCGGGACCGGGGGCGATCGGCTCCGACGGGGTGGTTTTTGGCGGGGGTTTCGGCTTCTCGGGCTTGGGCTCCGCGCGGGGGGTCATCCAGGCCGGGCGGGTGCCGAAGGCGCCCTTCTGGCGCTTGGGGCCCTTGGGCTCGGGCGGTTCCTGCGGCACGGCGAGTTTCGTGGCACGGACCCGCAGCGTGACCTTGGGCTTGACCGCCTTGGGCAGCGTGATCGTGGGCTTGGTTGCCGATGACGGGCGGGTGGACGCACGCCCGCCGGTGGCGCGATGGCCGCCGACGGGGGGGCGCTTGCCGCCGCCCGCGGTCACGTCCTGACCTTGGCCAGGCCGCGTTCCTCACGCCGCTTCGCCCGCTCGCCGCGCATGATGTAATACTGCTGGCAGATCGAGAGCAGGTTGTTCCACGTCCAGTAGATCACCAGTCCGGCCGGGAAACCCGCCAGCATGAAGGTAAAGATCAGCGGCATGAAGGCGAAGATCTTGGCCTGGATCGGGTCGGGCGGCGCCGGGTTCAACTTGAACTGAAGGAACATGGTGATCCCCATCAGGATGGCCCAGGCCGGCATGTGCAGGAAGTCGGGTGGGGTGAACGGCAGCAGCCCGAACAGGTTGAACAGATTGGTCGGGTCCGGCGCCGACAGATCGCGAATCCAGCCGAAGAACGGCTGGTGGCGCATTTCTATGGTGACGAACAACACCTTATACAGCGCAAAGAACACCGGGATCTGGATCAGGATCGGCAGGCAGCCGGCCGCCGGGTTGATCTTCTCGGCCTTGTACATCTCCATCATGGCTTTTTGCATGCCAGGGGAGTCGTCCTTGAATCGCTCCTTCAACTCGGCCATCTTGGGGCCGAGGATTTTCATCTTGCTCATGGACTTGTAGGATTTGTTGGCCAGCGGGAAGAACAGGATCTTGACGATCAGCGTGAAGATCAGGATCGCGATGCCGAAGTTGCCAGTCTGGTGGAACAGCCAGTCCAGCGCGTAGAAGAACGGCTTGGTCATGAAGTAGAACCAGCCGAAATCGATCGCCTTGTCGAAGTCGACGATCGCCAGGGTTTCGCGATAGGCATCCAGCAGGCGGACTTCCTTGGCCCCGGCGAAGAGCCGGCTGGTCAGGTTGCCGGTCGCCCCGGCGCCGATGGTCTCGGCCGCCGGCGGGGCCAGATCGACCTGCCAGCGGTCGTTGGTCGCCGCCGTCCCGCCATCGGCGATGTGGCGGAAGGCAAAGCGCTGGCGCGGCGCGTCAGGCTGCTGCGCCGCGGGCAGGATCGCTGCCAGCCAATACTTGTCGGTCAAGCCGGCCCAGCCGCCCGGGCTTTCAATCTCCAGCGCCGGGCCGCGGCGCTTGTTCGCCTCGGTCTTGGCATCGGAATAGGTGGTTTCGGTCAGGCGGCCATCCAGCACGCCGATGAAGCCCTCGTGCAGGAGATAGAAGCCCGCGACCTGCGGCGTGCGTTCGCGCCGGATGCGCGACCAGGGCAGCACCGAGATCGGTTCGGCCGTGTTGTTCACCGCCCGCTGATCGACCGAGAACATGTAGTTGGCGTCAAGGCTCATGGCGATGTGAAAGGTCACGCCGGCGCCATTGTTCCAGGTCAGCAGGATGGGGTTGCTGGGCGACAGTGGCCCGGGCGAGGCGGTCCAGTCGGTCTCCGGCCCCGGGACCGCGGTGCGGCCATCGGCGGCGGTCCAGCCCCATTGGGCGAAATAGGGTTGCAGATCGTCGCGCCCGGCGAACAGGCGCACCAGCGGGCTGTTGGGCGCCACCGTATCCCGGTAGTCGCGCAGCACGAGGTCATCCAGGCGCGCGCCGCGCAGGTTCAGGCTGCCGGCGACGCGGGGGCTTTCGATCACCATGCGGGCCGCGGCTGGGCGGGCGGCGGCGGCGGCCTCGCTACCGCTGGCCGGCCCGGCCGCGACGATTGCCGCATTGGGCGCGACAGTGAGGGCCGGCGGCAGCGGCACGCCCGCCGCATCGACCGGGCGGGGGGGCGCGACCTGCTCCGATTGCTGCTGTGCCGCGCGGTTCGCCGCATCGCGTTGCGGCCGGTTGTACACGTCGAAGAGCAACAGGATCCCGATCGAGATCGCGATCGCGGCAAGCAGGCGCTTATTGTCCATCGGGCTCTCGGTTGGGGTCGCGGCGGTCGCGCGTCAGGTGGCGCGGGGGGCGTCGCAGGTGAAGCGGGGCGGCGGTACGGGATCGTAGCCGCCGGGATGCCAGGGATTACAACGGCCAATCCGGCGGACCGTCATGAAACTTCCACGCAGGGCGCCATGGGTGGCCAGGGCCTCCATCGCGTAGTCGCTGCAATGCGGGTGGAAGCGGCAATGCGGCCCGATGAAGGGCCGCAAGGTCCAGCGGTAGGTCACCACCGCGGCCCGCAGGGCATGGGCCGCGGGGCTCATGGGGGCGTCGTGCCCTTGGGGATCACGCCCAGCGTGCCGAGCGCGCCGCGCAGATCGCCGACCAGGGCCGCGAAACGCCGCGTCGGTGTCTGGTCGCGGCCGATGAGCACCAGGTCCCAGCCGGGCGGCGGGGCGGCCCCGAGCACCGCGCGCGCGGCCTCACGCAGCCGCCGCTTCGCACGGTTGCGCACCACGGCGTTGCCGACTTTCTTGGTCACGGTGAAACCGACCCGCAAGGCCGCGCCGGGTTGCGCCAGGGCCTGCAGCACCAGCCCATCTCGGGCGGCGCGCCGACCCTTGCCGGCGACCCGGAGAAATTCGCGCCGGCGCGTCAATCGGACCAAGGCCATGGGTGATATCCCCCCGCGAAGGCCGAGATCCGGGAAAGCGGCCAATCGGGGCGTTTTCGGCCGGGGCGGCGCTGCCGAACAGGTGTGGCCCGACCTCAGGCCGACAGCTTCTTGCGGCCCTTGGAGCGGCGGTTGGCGATGATGTTGCGACCGCCCACGGTCTCCATGCGGCTGCGAAACCCGTGGCGGCGCTTCCGCACGAGCTTGGAGGGCTGGTAGGTCCGCTTCACGACGGCAACTCCTGATGATCGCGCGCCGCACAGGACCGGCGCAGAAAACTGCCGGCGGCAGGGCGCCCCGGCGGGAAGCGCGCTGTATAGGTAGCCGGGGCCGGTCGCGTCAACCGCGCCGGTGCGGGGCGGGCTGGTGGTTTCCGCGACAGGCGCCGTGGCCTAGGGTCCGACCGCCCAAAAACCTTCGGAGCGGCGACGCCATGGATAGCACGGATATCGCGATCATCGGCGCCGGCGCCGCGGGGCTTTCCGTCGCGACGATCTCGGCCGCGCTCGGCCTGCGAGTCGTGCTGGTCGAACGCGGGGCGATGGGCGGCGACTGCCTGAATTTTGGCTGCGTGCCGTCCAAGGCATTGCTGGCCGCGGCCCATGCGGCGCAGGCCGCGCGGGAGGCCGGGCGCTTCGGTGTCCGCACCGGCGAGGTTACGGTGGATTGGCCGGCCGTCCAGGCGCATGTCCAGGGCGCCATCGCAGCGATCGCGCCGAATGATTCGGCCGAACGCTTCCGGGGCATGGGGGTGGATGTCATCCGCGCCGCGGCGCATTTCACGGCGCCGGACGAAATCGAGGCCGGCACCCGGCGTATCCGCTTTCGCCGTTGCGTCATCGCCGCCGGGTCGGCCGCCATCGTGCCGGACCTGCCCGGCCTGTCCGGCCTGCCGTACCTGACCAACGAGACGCTGTTCGACCTGGCCGAGGCCCCCGCCCACCTGCTGATCCTGGGCGGCGGGCCGATCGGGATCGAGATGGCCCAGGCGCATGCCCGCCTGGGCTGCGCCGTCACTCTGGTCGAAGCCGCCCCCAGCATCGCCGCGCGCGAGGACCCGGAAGCGGTGGATGCCCTGCGCCGCGCGCTGCGCCGCGATGGTGTCACGATCATCGAGGGTGCTGCTGCCATCGCCGCCGAAGCCGACGCGGAAGGCATCGCGCTGCTGCTGGCCGATGGCACCCGCGTCGCTGGCAGCCATCTGCTGCTGGCGCTGGGCCGGGCGCCGCGGCTGGCGGCACTCGACCTGGCCACGGCCGGGATCGAGGCGACCCGGCAGGGCATCGCCGTCGGCCCCGACCTGCGCAGCCGCAGCAACCGACGCGTCTGGGCTACGGGCGACATCGCCGACCCCGCGGGCATCGGCCCGCGCGCCTTCACCCATGTCGCGAGCCAGCACGCCGGCCTGATCGTGCGGTCGATGCTGTTCCGCCTGCCGACCCGGCTGTCCTACGCCGCCCTGCCGCGGGTCACCTACTGCGACCCGGAACTGGCCCAGGTCGGGCTGACCGAGGCCGAGGCCCGGGCCGCCGGCACCTGTGCCGAGGTGGTCCGCTGGCCGCTGGCCGAGAACGACCGCGCGGTCGCCGAAGGGATCGAGGCGGGGATCGTGAAACTGGTGCTGGACCGCCGCGCGCGGCTGGTGGGTGCGACGGTGCTGGCGCCGGGCGCCGGGGACTGGGCCGGGATCTTTGGGTTGATGATCGCGCGCCGGGTGCCGCTGTCGGCGCTGGCCGGGCTGGTGCTGCCGTATCCGACCCTGCCGGAGGCAGCCAAGCGCGCGGCGGGACAGTATTATGCGCCGCGGTTGCTCAAGCCGGTGGTGAAGCGGGTGGTGGGGTGGCTGATGCGGTTGCCCTAATCCGCATAATCCGGGCTTTCCGCCGCCAGGATACGCTTGATGCTGGCCAGGTGCAGCCGGGCGCTTTCGCCGCTGTCCGCCCGCATCTGGTCGTAGGTCTTGCGCGCCAGGGCCTCCGGCACCGGCTTCAAGGTGCGGCCGGTGGACAGCGCCAGCACCTGCGCCTCGGCCGCGCGTTCGAGGTAGTAGAGATCGTCGAAGGCATCGGCGATGGTCGCCCCCACCACCATCACGCCATGGTTCTTCAGGAACACCACATCGGCATCGCCGAGGCTGGCGGCGATCCGGTCGCCCTCGGCCTCATCCAGCGCGAGGCCGTTGTAGTCTTCGTCCACCAGCGTCCGGCCCCAGAACTTCAGCGCGCTCTGCCCGGCCCAGACGAGCGGTGGGCCTTCCAGCATGGCGAGCGCCGTCGCGTAGGGCATGTGCGTATGCAGCGCGACCTTTGCGCGCGGCACCTTCAGGTGCAGCCGCGCATGGATGAAGAAGGCCGTGGCCTCCGGCACGCCGTCGCCGGCCACGACGTGGCCCGCGTAGTCGCAGATGATCAGGCGGGAGGCGGTGATCTCGGCGAAGGACCAGCCATAGGGGTTGACCAGGAAAAGGTCGTCCCGCCCCGGCACCACGGCCGAGAAATGGTTGCAGATACCCTCGTGCAACCCAAGCCGGTGCGCCATGCGGAAACAGGCCGCAAGGTCGATGCGCGCGGCGCGGATCGCGGGGGTGTCGAGGCTCGACAGATTATGGTCCATGGCGCGGGTCCGACCTGTGATGCCACGACCAAAGCAGCCGCGGTGGTTGCGGGCAAGGGCTTGCGCGCGGCGCGAGCCTGCCCAAAAGCGGGGCCTGACACATCAGCGGCGGAACCAGCATGAGCTTGCCTTCCCATTCGGGCCCCTTGCGCATCATCGGCACCGGCGCGGTCGAAACGCCGCTGCTGCGGACCGCTGCCGTCTGGGCCGATCAGAACGACCGCGACACCGAGGTCACCATCCTGAACGGCGGCCGGGCCGCCGCCGAGGTGCGCGGCGGCGCGCCGGTCGATCTGGTGGTCAATGCCATGGCCACGCTGGACGGGCTGATCGCCGACGGGCTGCTGGACGCCGCGACCCGGGCCGAGGTCGCCCGCGTCCGCATCGGCATCGGGCTGCGCGATGGCGAAGCGGTGCCGGACCTGTCCACGCCCGCGGCGCTGCGCGCGGCGATCCTGGCGTGCCGCGCGGTCAGTCATTCCGACCCCGCGGCCGGGGCGACGACCGGGCTGCACATGGCGGCAGTGCTGCGGGACCTGGGCCTGGCCGAGGCGATGGCCGGCCGCATCCTGGTCTATCCGCGCGGGATCATGGCGGTGGAGGCCGTGCGCGACGGCATCGCCGACATGGCCCTGACCCAGGCGTCGGAAATCAAGGCGGTGCCGGGCGTGACGCTGGTCGCACCCCTGCCCGACGCGGTGGGGCTGGTCACCACCTATGTCGGCGCCATAGCGGCCGGGGCGGCCGATCGGGCCGGCGCCGCGGCCCTGCTCGCGATGCTGCGCGCGGCCGCGGGCCAGGCCCGCTTCGTCTCGGCGGGGCTGGAAGCGGTGGCGTAGAGCAGGCTCCGGCCTTGTGTTTTGGGAGCATCTTTATCCGCTCAATCGATCCGCGTTTGCACGGATGATGCCCCAGGTCAGCGCCCCGCGGCATAGCCCTGCATGCCGCGCGGATTGGCGCCGGCGAACATCTGACCGTCGGGTTCCAGCCGCGCGCCGGTCAGGCGGCCTTCGCTCCAGTCGCCGCCGATCGTGGTGCGGTGGCCGCGGGCTTCGAGCGCGGGGGCGATGCCGGGGGCGTAGCGGCCCTCGATCACAACCTTTCCCGGGCGCGCCACGCGCGGCCAGAAGGACGACGGCCAGTGTTCGCTGTGGAAGGCCGGCGCGTCGATTGCCTCCTGGATACCCATCGCGTGGTCCACCATGCGGGTCAGCATGATGGTCTGCCACTGGTCCTGCTGTTCGCCGCCCGGGGTGCCGAAACTCATCCAGGCGCGGCCGTCGCGCAGCACCATCCCCGGCGACAGCGTCGTGCGCGGCCGCTTGCCGGGCATGAGGCCGTTCGGCAGCGTCTCGTCCAGCCAGAACATCTGCCCGCGCGTGCCGAGGCAGAACCCCAGTTCGGGGATCGCCGGCGAGGATTGCAGCCAGCCGCCGGATGGCGTGGCGCTGACCATGTTGCCCCACCGGTCGATCACATCGATGTGGCAGGTATCGCCGCCCGAAGCACCGAGCCGCGCGACCGTGGGCTCCCCCGCGCCGGGGGCCGCGGTCAGGATGGCGGCGCGGGCTTCGGCGCCGTGATCGACCCAAGGCGTATCGCGATCGGCCAGGCGCCCGGGGCGCAGCGTGAGGGAGGCCTCCTCGGTCACCATCGCGCGGCGGGCGATGTTGTATTCCTCGGACAGCAACTGCCCGATCGGCACGTCTGCGAAATCCGGATCGCCGTAGAAGGCCTCACGGTCAGCAAAAGCGAGTTTCATGCATTCGACGATGGTGTGGATGTAGGGCTCACCCAACGGGTCCATGGCCGCGAGATCGAATCCCTGCAGCAGCGCCAGGGTTTGCAGATGCGCCGGCCCCTGGCTCCAGACCCCGGCCTTGAGCACGGTATGGCCGCGATAGGTATAGGCGACCGGCGCCTCGACCGGCGCGCGCCAGGTGGCCATGTCATCGGCGGTCAGCACGCCGCGATGCCGGCGGCCGGAGGCATCGAGCGCCTCGGTCGCCGCGCAGAAGCGCCCGATCGCCTCGGCGACGAAGCCCTTGTACCAGACGTTGCGGGCCGCCTCGATTTCCTCGACGCGATCGGCGCGAACGGCTTCGGCCAGCAGCCGCGTCCAGGTCGCGGCCAGCGTCGGATTGGCCCAGAGCCCGCCCGGCCGCGGCCCGCCGTCGCGCAGCCACAGCGCCGCGGAGGTCGGCCACTCGGCCTCGAACAGCGGGCGCACGGTCTCCAGCGTCGCGACCACGCGCGGCACCATATGGGCGCCGTTCCGGGCATAGCCGATGGCATAGGCCAGCAGGTCGGGCAGTCGCATCGTGCCATGGTCGCGCAGCAGGGTGGCGAAGGCATCGAAATTGCCCGGCACCATCGCCGGCAGCAGCCCGGTGCCCGGCACCAGGTCGAGGCCGAGATGGCCCTTTACATGCGCGACCGACAGCCCGGCGGGGGCGACGCCCTGGCCGCAGATCACCGATTGCGTGCCGGCCTTGGCGTCATGCACGATGATCGGGCAATCGCCGCCCGGCCCGTTCAGATGCGGCTCCACCACCTGCAACACGAAGCCGGCGGCGACCGCGGCATCGGCGGCATTGCCGCCACGTTCCAGCACTGCCATGGCGACCGCCGTCGCAATCCAGTGGGTCGATGCGGCGACACCGAAGGTGCCGGCGATTTCGGGGCGGGTCAGGAACATTTCGGGGGGGTCGTCTTTCGTGGCGGGACGCTGCAAAAAGCACGCGGCGCGGACGTCGCGTCAAGCGGGGGGGGGTGCCCATGTTGATTGCGGTGGTGGGTGCCTCGGGCGTCGGCAAGGACACGCTGCTGGAGGCAGCCCAGGCGGCCTTGCGCGACGACGCGCGGTTCCTCTGGGCGCGCCGCGTCATCACCCGGCCGGCCGAAGCGGGCGGCGAGGTGCATGAACCGGTGACCGAGGCCGCCTTCGCGCGCAGCACCTTTGCCCTGTCCTGGTCGGCGCATGGGTTGCACTATGGCATCACCGAAGCCGATGGCGCGGCCGCCCTGGGCGAGCGGCGTGTCGTCGCCAACCTGTCGCGCGGGGTGCTGGCCGAGGCCGCCGCGCGCTTCCCGCTGCGCGTGGTCAACATCACCCTGCCGGACGCGCTGCGCGCCGCGCGCCTGGCCGCGCGTGGGCGGGAAGATCCGGCGGATGTCGCGCAGCGCCTGGCGCGCGTGGCGGCGCTGCCGCCCGGCCTGACGGTGATCGAGATCGTCAACGACGCCACCCCGGCCGAAGGCGGCGTGCGCCTGGTCGCGGCGCTGACGGCTTAGCCGGCGGCTGAAAAGCCGGGTGGCGCCTTGAGAGGGGACTGGCCCCACTCAAACTCTCCCCACCAAGGGGCAGTGGCCCCTTGGATCCCACGATAGTTCGTAAAATAAAGGGAGGGGCGTCACGGGTGTTTCTTTGATCCAGGGTACTTCATGCCCCTCCCTTTATTTTACCAACATTATACCGGTCCAGGGGCGGCGGCCCCTGGTGGGGGAGGTGTGGAGGGGGCCACGCCTCTCCACGGCGCAAACCCCCGGTTCTCAGCAGCCTGCCAGCGCCAACCGTTCGGCGATCAGGAAGGGCGCACCCGGTCCGGCCTGGACGAAAAGGCAGACAGCGGCGACCCGGCGCGGCCGTGCTGCGGCGGGGCCGACGAAGGTTTCCGCGGCCGGGCGGACCACTGCCAATTCGGCCGCCGACAAGCGCCGCGTCAGTGTGACGTGGAACTGCCATTCCGCGAAAACATAAGGGTAGCCCCAGGTGTCGAGCATTTCGCGCTGGCGCGGGCTCAGGCGTTCGGGGCGGCGGCGGGCATACTCCTCGGGCGTGGTCGCGGCGCGCTGGGGGTCGAGTGCGGTGACGGCGGCATCGGCCAGCGCGTGCAGGGCCGGGCAGGGGGCCTGTTCGCGCAAGGCCAGGAAGCCGTCCAGATCCTCGACCGCCAGCGGCGGCAGGTCGAAGGGCGGCTGCGTCGCGGCAAAGGCTTCCACGACCGCGCGCAGCGCGTGGTAGTCCCCGCGCAACCGGAACGGCGGCTTCAGCGTCGCATGCAGCCCGTAGCCGCGCGGGTCGGCGGTCAGGGCGGCGATATCCGCCACATGCGGCTGCGGCAGCATCGCCGCGGTTTCCGCATCGCGGCCGAGCCAGGCGCTGCCGGCGGCATGCAGCGGGTCGTCGATCTCGGGCGCCCAATACAGCGCGGCACGCATCGTCACGCGACGCGCAATCCCGTGCGGAACACCCGCCGCACCACGGCATGGCCGAGCACCTGCGCGACCTGCACCAGATCCGCCCGCAGGCCAGGTGCCAGGCGCCCGCGATCGGCCATGTGCAGCATCTGCGCCGGCCGGTCGGTGATCATCGCGACCGCCGCCGGCAGGCCGATGGTGGCCGCTGCCAGCCAGGCGGAATCGAGCATCGCCGGCGGCACGTAGTCGCTGGCCAGCGCATCCACCAGGCCCTCGTGGATCAGCGCCGCGACCGCGACATTGCCCGAATGGCTGCCGCCGCGGACGATGTTGGGGGCGCCGGCGATGATCTCCTGCCCCAGGTCGCGCGCCATCCGGGCGGCTTCCATGTTGACCGGGAATTCGCTGATGGTGATGCCGTCGCGGACGTTGCGCGCGACCTCGGTCGCGGACCAGTCGTCATGGCTTGCGATCGGAATGCCGCGGCCGTCCATCAGCGCCAGCAGGAAGGCGCGGTTGGGGTCGGCGACACGGGCGCGCTGGTCGAGCAGGAAGACGATCCGCGCCTCGATCTGCGCCGCATCCATGCCGCTGCGGGCGCGCATCGCGCGATAGCGCGCAAGGTCGAGGTACTGCCCGACCCCAGGCGAATGATCCATCAGGCTGACCATGCGGATCGCCGGATGGTCGGCGACGGATTCGAACAGCGCCGGCATGTCGGGCGCGGGCAGTTCGCAGCGCAGGTGCAGAAAGTGGTCCGATTTCAGCGCCCCCGTCGGCGCCAGCGCGTCCAGGTCCGCGACCCCGTCGCGAAAGGTCTGGATGCGTTCGGTGTCGAACCCGAGGTCGCCGAGGCACAGCGCATCCAGCACCGTGGTGACACCGGCGGCTGCGGTCTGCGCGTCATGCGCCAGGAAGGCGCTGCGCGACGGCCAGCGCGCCCCGGCGCGCGGCTGCACCTGGCGTTCCAGATTGTCGGTATGGACATCGACGATGCCGGGAATGAGGTGGTCGCCACCCAGCCGCTCGGCCGAGGCGAGCGCGCTGGTGCCGGGCTGGATATCAACGATCATCCAGTCACGCAGGACAATCGTCCCCTGGATCACCTCCCCCGGCAGGACCAGGAGGGCATCGGTCAGAACGGTTTCGTGGTTCATGCTGCCTCGGGTATGGGTGCCACGGCAAAGAGCCGGTCGGCCACGCGGTCGCGCACTTCGGTGTCGTGGAAGATGCCGATGATGGCGGTGCCGGCGGCCTTGGCCTCGGCGATCAGGTCGATCACGACCTCGCGGTTCATGGCATCCAGGCTGGCAGTGGGTTCGTCCAGCAGAAGTACCGGATAGCCCGGGGCGAAGCCGCGCGCCAGATTGACCCGCTGCTGTTCGCCGCCGGAAAACGTCGCGGGCGGCAGCGCGTGCAGCGCGCGTGGCAGGTTCAGCCGGGTCAGCAGCGCATCGGCCCGCGCCAGGGCCACGTCATGCGCGACGCCGCGTTCCATCAGCGGCTGCGCCACCACGTCGCGCGACGACACGCGCGGGATGACGCGCAGGAACTGGCTGACGTAGCCGAGCGTATCGCGCCGCACCGCCCGCACCAGCCGCGCATCGGCGGTGGCAAGGTCCAGCACCTCGGCGTCGTGCAGGATCAGCAGCCGCCCCACCTCGGCGCCGTAGTTGCCATACAGGCAGCGCATCAGCGTGGACTTGCCCGCCCCCGATGGGCCGGCCAGGGCCACGCATTCGCCCGGTGCCACGGTCAGCGACACATCCGCCAGCACCGGCAGGTGCAGCCCGCCCTGCAGGTGCAGCGTGAACGACTTGCCGAGGTTCTCGGCCCGCAAGGCCCAGCTCATGCCGCCAGCACCGAGGCCACGAGCAACTGCGTATAGGGGTGTTGCGGATCGTCCAGCACGCGGTCGGTCAGCCCCTGTTCGACCACGCGGCCATGCCGCATCACCACGATGCGATGGGCCAGCAGCCGGGCGGCGGCGATGTCATGGGTCACGATCAGCACCGCCAGGTCCAATTCCGCGACCAGGGCGCGGATCAGGTCGAGCAGCCGCGCCTGGACCGAGACATCCAACCCCCCGGTCGGCTCGTCCATGAACACCAGCCGCGGTTCGGTGACCAGCGTGCGGGCGATCTGCAACCGCTGCTGCATGCCGCCCGAAAATGTGCGTGGCAGGTCGTCGATGCGGTCGGCCTCGATCTCGACCTTTTGCAGCCAGGACGCCGCGGCGGCGCGGATGCGGCCATAGTGGCGCGAGCCCTGCGCCATCAGACGCTCGCCGATGTTGCCGCCGGCGGAGACCGCCATGCGCAGCCCATCGCGCGGGTTCTGGTGGACAAAGCCCCATTCGGCGCGCAGCAGGCGGCGGCGTTCGGCCTCGGTCATCGTCGCGCAATCGCGGTTCTCGTAGCGGACCTGGCCCGCGTCGGGGGCCATCTGGCCGGACAGCACGCGCAGCAGAGTGGATTTGCCACTGCCGCTTTCGCCGACGATGGCCACGACCTCACCGGGCCAGATCGCGATATCCACGTCGTCCAGCGCGCGGATGCGGCCGAAGGCGAGCGACAGGCCGCAGGACTGCATCAGCGGCGCGGTCACGGCAGGCGGCCCTCGCAGTAATCCGTGTCGGAACAGACGAACATCCGCCCGCCGGCATCGTCGGTGATGATCTCATCGAGGTACGAGACATCCGACCCGCAGAGCGCGCAGGCCTGCGGGGCGCGGATCGGGTCGAAGGGATGGTCATCGAAATCCAGCGACTTCACGCTGGTATGCGGCGGCACGGCGTAGATGCGTTTCTCCCGCCCCGCGCCGAACAATTGCAGCGCCGCCATGCCGTCCATCTTCGGGTTGTCGAAGGCCGGGATCGGCGAGGGCGACATCAGATACCGCCCATCGACCATCACCGGATGGCCATAGGCGCTGCTGCTGCGGCCGTGGCGGGCGATGTCCTCATACAGTCGCACCTGCATCAACCCATAGTCGGCCAGCGCGTGCAGTTTCGTCGCTTCCGCGATGCGCGGTTCCAGCTTCGACAGCGGTTCGGGAATCGGCACCTGATAGACGATGATCTGGCCCGGGCCGAGCGCGGTTTCGGGGATGCGGTGGCGGGTCTGGATGATCGTCGCCGCCGTGGTATGCGTGGTCGTGGCGACCCCGGCGGTGCGGGCGAAGAAGCGGCGGATCGACACGGCATTGGTGGTGTCGTCGGCGCCCTGGTCGATCACCTTCAGCACATCGTCGGGGCCGATGATGCTGGCGGTGACCTGGATGCCGCCGGTGCCCCAGCCATAGGGCAGCGGCATTTCGCGCGCACCGAAGGGCACCTGGTGGCCGGGGATGGCGACGGCCTTGAGGATGGCGCGGCGGATCATCCGCTTGGTTGCCTCGTCGAGGAAGGCGAAGGAATAGGTCATTTCTGGGCTGCCCGCATCGCGCGCACGTTTTCCAGCTCACTTTGGAAATCGACATGGTGCGGCAGTTTCAGATGCTCGACGAAGCCGGTCGCCTCCACATTGTCGCAGTGGTAGAGCACGAACTCCTCATTCTGCGCCGGCGATCCGCCATCCTCGCCCAGTTCGGCGCCGCGCAGCGCGCGATCGACCAGCGCCATCGCCATGGCCTTGCGTTCGTTGTGGCCGAAGACGAGCCCATAGCCGCGGGTGAATTGTGCAGGCTCGGTCAACGAGCCCTTGAACTGGTTCACCATCTGGCATTCGGTCACGGTTATGTCGCCGATGTCGATGGCGAAACCCAGTTCCGGCGGCACGACGTCCACGGCGATCTCGCCCATCCGGATCTCGCCGACAAAGGGGTGGTTGTTGCCGTAGCCGCGCTGGGTGGAATAGCCGAGCCCGAGCAAGAAACCCTCATCCCCGCGCGCCAGCACCTGCAATCGCAAAGCGCGGGAGGCCGGGCAGGCCAGCGGTTCGCGGGTCAGGTCGGGCGGCGTGTCGCTGCCGGGCGGCTCGGCCGCCATCAGCCCTTCCTGCGCCAGCAGGCCGGTGACGCGGGGTGGTGGCGTGGTCTCGGGCGGCTCGATCTCGGCCGGGGGCGGCGGGGTTTTTCCGGCAGCGGCCAGCGAAAACTCCAGCAGCCGATGCGTGTAGTCGAAGGTCGGTCCCAGCAACTGGCCGCCGGGAAGGTCCTTGTAGGTTGCGGAAATGCGGCGCGCGAGGCGCATCGCCGCGGTATCCATCGGCAGCGATGCGCCCAGCCGCGGCAGGGTGGTGCGATAGGCGCGCAGCAGGAAGGCGGCCTCGATCAGGTCGCCGCGCGATTGCTTGATGGCGATGGCGGCGAGACCCCGGTCGGCGCATGCGCCCTCGGCCATGACGCGATCGACCGCAAGGCCGAGTTGTTCCTCGATCTGCGCCACGGTGAGTTCCGGCACCGCGGGGTCGCCGCGCCGGACATCGTCAAGCCAGGCATGGGCATTGGCGATCGCCTGTTCGCCGCCCTTGACCGAGACGTACATGGCTCAGGCCTCCAGCGTCACGGAACGGGGCAGGGCTGCGATGGTCGTGCCGGCGCAGAGCACGACATCGACACCGCGCGGGAAATCGCGCCGGCTTGCCACCCATTGTGCCGCGAAATCGGCCGGCAGGCCCCGGACATGCAGGGACCGCGCGCCCAGGATGCCGGGGCCGGTCAGGCGGAAGCCCGGATCGTTGGACAGGGCCTGCACCTGCACGACCAGCGTCGCCCCGGCCGAGGGCACCTCATCCGTGCCGCGCGCCAGTTGCGCGAGGCGCGGCATCGCCCCGGTCGCCAGCACAAAAATGGCGTCCCCGAGCGCTGCATCCGGCGCGCCGCAATGAAAACGCAGGAAGGCGTCGGCGACCGGGCCGGCATCGTGGCGCAGGCCGGTATCGGCATCGGCCAGCGCCAACAGCACGGCGGCGGCGGCCGGCATCATCGGGGCAGGGGGGGCAAGGCCAATCCCCGCCACGTGCAGCGTGCCCGGTTCGGCCAGCGCCGCCAGCACGGCGCGAAACGCCGCCTGGGCACCGAACACCGGATGCGCGAAGGCGGGCAGCAGGCCATCGGCGGCGTTCATCTCATTGCTGCCATCGTGAAGAAGTTGACCCGCGTGGCCTCGGCACGCCGCGCCAGCAGGGCGGCGGCCGCGGCCTGTTCCGCCGCCAGGGGTGCGATCACCGCATCGAGCAGCGCCGCCTGCCGCAACGGGTCCTGCAACAGCGCATCCAGCACGGCCGAGGTCTCGGCCGCCGCCCCATCGCGGCCCAGGCGCCAGGCATGGCCGACCCCGCCATCGGCCAGGCGCACGGAACAGCGGGTGGCCGTCGCCTCGCCCAGGTTGAAGGGCGCGCCATCGCCGCCGGCGCGGCCGCGCAGCATGACCAGCCCCGTCTCCGGCCCGCGCAGCCGCGCGTGGCCCGGCAGCGGCTCGGGGATCAGGGCCGCGATGGCCGCGGCATCGGCGCGTGCGAGCACGGCCATCCAATGGCGGCGAAGGCTGGTGTCGGCGGGGGGGGGAGAATGATCTGGCATGGCTTTAATGGTCTAGACATTCGGATATTCGGTCGGTTACCGTCAAGCCACCCAATGCCACCAGACGGTCTTTTCATGGATGAAATCTCGATGACGGACCGCATGGCCCCGGCCCCGTTGCTTGCGCCGCCGGTCACCCTGGCGCGCGGCGGCGGCATCGCGCTCTGGCGGCAGATCGCGGCCCGGATGGAGGCGGACATCCGCGCGGGACATCGCCCCCCGGGCGACCGCCTGCCGACCGAGGCGATGCTGTCGGCGGTGTTCTCCGTCAACCGCCATACCGTCCGCCGCGCCATGGAGGCGCTGGAGAGCCGCGGACTGGTCCGCATCGAGCAGGGTCGCGGCTCCTTCGTGACCGAGGATGTGCTGGATTATCCGCTCGGCGCCCGCACCCGATTTTCCGAAACCATCCGCCGGCAGAACCGCGAACCGGCCGGGGTGCTGCGACAAATCCAGGAAATCCCGGCCGAGGCCGCGATCGCCGAGGCCCTGCGCATCCGAACCGGCCGCCCGGTGCTGCGGGTGGAACGCCTGGCCCTGGCCGACAACCGCCCGGTGCTGATCGGCACCCACCATTTCCCGCTGCCGCGTTTCGCCGCGGCCGCAGCACTGCTGGCGCACGACGCCTCGATCACCGCCGCCATGGCCGGTTGCGGCGTGGCCGACTATCGCCGCCTGTCCACCCGCATCAGCGCCCGCCTGCCGACCGCCGAGGAAGCCGAGGCCTTGCGCATGGCCCGCGCCCAGCCGGTGATCCTGACCGAGGCGATCAACGTGGACCTCGACGGCGTGCCTGTGGATGTCACGCATTCGCGCTATGCCGCGCATCGGGTGCAGTTGGTGGTGGAGAGCTGAGCGGCATGAGTGGTGATCTGCGTGGGTGGCGGCTGGCCGATGGCCAGGTGCTGCGGGACGGCGCGATGGCGCCGGGGGATCTGTTCCTGGCCGATGCCAAGGTCGCGGATGGCTTCGTGCCGGGGGCGCGGCGCTTCGACGCCGCGGGGCTGCTGGTGCTGCCCGGCATCGTCGATATCCACGGCGATGCCCATGAACGCAGCCTGCAACCCCGTCCGGGGGTCGATCTGGCGGCCCCCTTCGCGCTGGCCGATACCGCCCGCCAGGTGCTGTCCTGCGGGATCACCACGGCCTGCCTCGGTGTCACCCTGTCGTGGGAGCCGGGGCTTCGGTCGTTGGCGGCGTTCCGGGCCATCGACGCCGCACTGGACGCGGCGCGTACGGCGACCCCGGGCGACCTGCTGATCCATCTGCGCTTCGAGGCCGACAACCTCGATGCGATGCCCGAAGCCCTGGCGGCGATCGCCGCGGGGCGGATCGCCATCCTCGGGTTCAACGACCACACGCCGTCGATCCTCAAGCGGCTGTGTGATCCGGTGCAGGTGTCGAAATATGCCGGGCGGGCGGGCGTTTCGCCCGAGGCCTTCGCGGGGCTGGCCGAACGCGCGGGCGCGATGCGGCCGGAGGTTACGGCCGCGCGCGCCCGCATGGCCGATGCCTGCCGCGCCGCGGGGGTGCCGATGCTGAGCCACGACGACGCGACCCTGGCCGAACGGGCGGCGTTTCGCGCCCTCGGCGCCCGCGTCTGCGAATTCCCGATGGCGGAGGCGGTCGCCGCCGAAGCCCGGGCGCAGGGCGAACCGGTCGTGATGGGCGCGCCGAACGTGGTGCGGGGCGGCAGCCACCTCGGCTGGGCCAGTGCTGCACCGCTTGCCGAACGCGGTCTCGTGACCGTGCTGGCGAGCGATTATGTCTGGCCGGCGCTGCCGCTGGCGCCGTTCCTTCTGGCCGATCGGGGGGTGCTGGACCTGGCCGCCGCCTGGGCGTTGGTATCGGCCAATCCGGCCGCGGCCCTGGGGCTGGCCGACCGAGGGCGGCTGGCGACGGGGCTGCGCGGCGATGTGGTGGTGATGGACCCGGCGGCGCGCAGCGTGGTGGCGGTGTTTGCCAGGGGCCGGCTGGCCTATGTCGCGCCGATGGCGGCGGGGCGGGTCGGATAGAAAAAAGGGGCGCGTCCTGCGACGCGCCCCCCTTTTTGGCAAGCTTTTCAGGTCCGCGGCAAAACTGGCTCCCCGAGTTGGACTCGAACCAACGACCTAGCGATTAACAGTCGCGTGCTCTACCAGCTGAGCTATCAGGGATCATGCGCGGGCGCGCCACTTAGCATCGGCACCGCCCAGGGAAAAGGCCCCCGGGGCAAAAACTTGCCAATGCGTGGCGCAGAACCACCAGGAGATAAGGTCCGAGGCGGAATCGAACCGCCGTGGAGGGTTTTGCAGACCCTTGCCTGACCACTCGGCCACCGGACCGCACGCTGGCGCCCCGACGGGGCAACCTGTGCGGGGGCTGTATCCAGCGCCGCAGGGGTGGGGTCAAGTCGCAGCACCGGCGCGGCCCCGGCCAGATAGGTTGTGCTGTGCGCTTTGCCGGGGCCGGGGGGCGCCCTATAACGATGCGGCGCAGCATGGATGGGGCCGCATGGATCGGGTGATGGACGTGCCGGTGACCGCTGCACCAGCTGTTGCCGGGGCCAGGGCCGATGCCGGGGCTTTCGCGGCGGCGCGCAAGTTCATGGTGGATGGTCAGTTGCGGCCGAACCGCGTGACCGATCAGCGCCTTCTGGCCGTTATGGGTGCGCTGCCGCGCGAGGCCTTTCTGCCGCAGGCCATGTCCGCCCGCGCCTATCTGGACGAGGACGTGCGTTTCGCCGGCCGCGGGCTGATGGAGCCCCGCATCCTCGCCCGGCTGATCCAGTCTCTCGCTGTGCGGCCGGGCGACCGGGTTCTGGTGGCCGGTGCCGGCACCGGCTATGGCGCGGCCGTGCTGGCCGGGCTTGGCGCCACCGTCGTCGCGGTCGAGTCCGATCCGCTGATGCTCGCGATCGCCCGCCCGGTGCTGGCGGCGCTGACTGCCCCCGCTGCGGTGCGCCTGGTGCAGGCCCCGCCGGCCGAGGGCGAAGCAGCGGCCGGCCCCTATGAGGCCATTCTGGTCGAAGGCGCGGTGCCGGCGCTGCCGGCAGCGCTGACCCTGCAACTGGCCGAGAGCGGGCGGATCGCCGCCGTGCTGGTGGAGCCGCAAAAGGGCCCACGCGCGGTGCTCGGGCGCCGGGTCGGTGCCGGCTTCGGCATGGTGGATCAATTCGACTGCGCCACGCTAGCATTGCCCGGGTTCGCGCCGATGTCCGGTTTTGTGTTCTGATGCGCTCGTGATTCTCAAAGCCAGAGAGGCCTCCATGCCGGTTTCCACTTGCCCGACTGCCAGGATCCCGAAGGCCAGGATCTGGGATGTTGCCGCGGTGCAGGTGCCGCTGGCGGCGACCGCACTGCTGGCCGCGGTGCTGCTGGCGGCCCCCGCCGCCCGGGGCCAGACGCTGCAGGAAGCGATGGCCAATACCTATGCCAGCAACCCGAACCTGCAGAGCGCCCGTGCACAGCTGCGCGTGGTCGATGAAAACGTGCCCCAGGCCCTGGCCGGCTGGCGGCCGACGGTATCCGTCGCCGGGTCGGCCGGGACCGTGTTCGACGCCAATGCGCGGTCGCGCGCCACGATCAACGGCCAGCAGGTCGGGCTTTATTCGCAACCCGACCGCGACCCCTATTCGTTGCAGGGCACCATCTCCCAGCCGCTGTATCGCGGCGGGCGCACCACATCGCAGACCCGGCGGGCGGAAAACCAGGTACTGGCGCAGCGGGCGCGGGTGCTGGCGATCGAACAGCAGGCGCTGGGCGATACCATCACCGCCTACGTCGGCGTGATCCGCTTCCAGGAGGAGGTGCGCCTCAACGTCAACAACGTGCAGGTGCTGTTGCGCCAGTTGGAGGCGACCAACGAACGCTTCCGCGTCGGCGAAATCACCCGCACCGACGTGGCCCAGGCGGAATCGCGCCTGGCCGGGGCGCGCGCGACCCTGGCCGATAGCCAAGGCCAGTTGCAATCGGCCCGCGCCATCTTCGAGCGCGTCATCGGCATCGCCCCGGCCCGGCTGACCGCGCCGCAACCGCTGACCGCGGCGGCCCGTTCCGCGACCGAGGCCGCGACCGCGGCTTCCAACAACAACCCGCAGGTCCTCTCGGCGCTGTTCGACGAGGCCGCGGCCCGCGATTTCGTCGATGTGCAGGCTGCGGCGCTGTTGCCCCAGGCGTCGCTGAACGCCACCACCTTCCGCAACGACAACACCAATGCGCCTGGTTCCCGGCTCACCGGCAACCAGGTGACCGCCAGCGTGACCGTGCCGCTGTACCAGGGCGGCGCCGAATATGCGGCCGTGCGCGCGGCGCGGCAGGATGCGGTGCGGGCGCGGTCGGTGGTCGATGAGCAGCGCCGGGCGGCGGTGCAGGCCGCCAACTCGGCCTGGGCCACGCTGGCCAGCACGCGGGCCGCGGTCGATGCGACTCGGTCGCAGATCCGGGCGCAGGAAATCGCCCTCGACGGCGTTCAGCGCGAGGCCATTGTCGGCAGCCGCACCACGCTCGACGTGCTGAACGCCGAACAGGAACTGCTGAATGCCCGCGTGTCGCTGGTGCGGGCGCTGACATCGGTGGTCAATGCCAGCCACGCGCTGGCGAGTTCGGTCGGACGACTGACCGCCTTCGACCTGGCCCTGCCGGTGCAGATGTACGACATGACGGCGTATTACAACGCGGTGCGGAACCGCTGGGCGGGCTTCTACGCGCCGGCGGAGCAGGTCGCGGCGGCCCAGGCGGCGACGGCGGCCAACCCCGTGCGCGGCCTGTCGCCGCGCCAGGCCGCGACGCCATGAGCGGCGGCCAGGGCGAACCGGCGCCCGGCGGGGCCGATCCGACGATGGAGGACATCCTGGCCTCCATCCGCAAGATCCTGAACGAGGATGAGGCGGCCACGCCACCGGACACGCCGGCGCCAGCACCCTACGCGCTGACCGCCGATATGCTGCTGGACGATGCCCCGCCGGTCGCTGATGCGGCCCCGCTGGCGATGGCCGAACCCGCCCCGCCACCCATGGCGGCCCCGTTGGCGATGGCCGAACCCGCCCCGCAACCTATGGCGGCCCCGCTGGCGATGGCCGAACCCGCCCCGCCACCTATGGCGGCGGCGGCGATGCTCGCAGCGCCCGCACCCGAAACGCCCGCAGCCGCGCCAGAACCGCCGGCGCTTCCAACCGTGGCCAACTACCCCCCCGCGGCCGACCTCTCCGCCCTGGTCGCCCCTGCCGTCGCCGCCGCGGCGGCGGCCTCGCTCGGCAGCCTGGCCCGCGCCGTCGCGGCCGAACGCCATTCCCCGGTCCATCGCGGCGGCCCCAGCATCGAAGATGTGGTGCGGGAAGAACTGCGGCCGCTGCTGAAGGCCTGGCTCGACACCAACCTGCCGCCGCTGGTCGAACGCCTGGTGCGCGTGGAAATCGAGCGCGTCGTCGGGCGGTCGCTGCCCTGAGGCAGGCTGCGGGCCGAATCGCCGGGCGCCAGGGAGAGCCTTTAGGCGCGTCAGGTACAAACGCTGCGGGTCGGCGTCTTTCGTCCTTGCAGCGTCATTCGCTTTCCATGAATAATTAGTCACCGCCCCATGGCGTGGCTTAAGGACGATGTAATGCGTCGTCGGACTGGCTTGGGCCTGCCCGCAGCGATCCTGCTGGGTTTTTCGTGTCTTCCAGCAAGGCCGGCCGCAGCGCAGGCGCCAATGATCGCTGATGTGATCGTTGGCGTGTGGAGCCTGGTCTCGGTGGTGAGCGAGCGGGAGGGTGGCATCCGAGGCGAGCCATTCGGCGCCACCCCGAAGGGCATCATGATGTTCTCCCGCGACGGCCACTTCAGCCTGTTCCAGTCGCAGGCGGACATTCCCCGCCTGGCGGCAAACGACCGCGCCCGCGCGACCCCGGAGGAGGCCATGACGGTCGTCCGGGACTCGATCGCCTACTTCGGCACCTATGCTGTCGATGAGGCCGGCAAATCCCTCACGCTTGGGGGCAGCACCTATGCGAACCTGCTGGGCGGGCCGGCACAACGGCGGATCGTCACCGTGTTGACCGCGACCGAGCTTGCGTGCAGCAACCCGAGGACGCCGAATGGCATGACCCTCCAGACAGTCTGGCGGCGAGCGCCACCGCAATAGCGGGCTGGCGGGGGCGGTTCCTGGCCTGATCCCCGCGGCCGATCGGTCCTGGTTCCGAAGGGGGCGGTCAGCCGCCTCCTGGCTTGGCGCAGGACCCTGGCGCGGGCGTCTTACCGCTGCCTGCCGCCCACCATGGGCGTGACGGATCTGCGCCACGATCCGGTGCGGCCCATGGCGTACCCTGCCCTTGACGCGGGACGCGCCGCGCCACAGGGATGCGACCCATGTCAGAGACCAACGCCGAGACCCACGCCGAAGCCCTGCCCGAAAGCGGATCCGGCCCGGGCATCGACAAGGCCTTCTCTCCCGCCGCCTTCGAGGCGCGGCTGTATGGCGGCTGGGAAGCCAGCGGCGCCTTCGCCGCCGATCCGGCCAGCCCCGCAAAACCCTTTACCATCATGATCCCACCGCCCAACGTGACCGGCAGCCTGCATATCGGCCACGCGCTGGACAACACGTTGCAGGACATCCTGATCCGCTGGCGCCGCATGCAGGGCCGTGACGCGCTGTGGCAACCCGGCACCGACCACGCCGGCATCGCGACGCAGATGGTGGTGGAACGCGCCTTGGCGGCCGAGGGGCTGGACCGCCAGACCATCGGGCGTGAGGCGTTCCTGGCAAAGGTCTGGGAATGGAAGGCGCACTCGGGCGGCACCATCACCGGCCAGTTGCGTCGGCTTGGTGCCTCGCTCGACTGGCAGCGCGAACGCTTCACCATGGACGCCGGCCTGTCGGCAGCGGTGCGCGAAGTTTTCGTGACACTCTATCGCCAGGGCCTGATCTACCGCGACCGTCGGCTGGTGAACTGGGATCCGAAGTTCCAGACCGCGGTCAGCGACCTGGAAGTGGAAAGCCGCGAGACCAAGGGCAACCTGTGGTACCTGCGCTACCCGATCGAGGGCATGGAAGGCCGCTTCATCACCGTCGCCACCACGCGACCGGAAACCATGCTGGGCGACACCGCCGTCGCGGTACACCCGGAGGACCCGCGCTTCGCCGACCTGGCCGGGCGGCGCGCGATCCTGCCGCTGACGGGCCGCCGCATCCCGATCGTGATGGACGCCTACTCCGACCCCGAAAAGGGTACCGGGGCAGTCAAGATCACGCCGGCGCATGATTTCAACGATTTCGACGTGGGCCGACGCCACAGCCTGCCGATGCCGACCGTGCTGGATGCCGAAGGGCGCATCTGGCTGGACGAGATCGTGGCCGACCTGCCCGAAGGCAGCTTCGTCCTCGGCCTCGCGGGGCTGGACCGGTTCGCGGCGCGGCGCGCCATCATCGCCGAACTGGAACGCCTGGAGCTGCTGGAAAAGATCGAACCGCATGTGAACCAGGTGCCGCATGGCGACCGCTCCGGCGTGCCGATCG
Source organism: Acetobacterales bacterium (assembly GCA_038249305.1). Classification (GTDB taxonomy): domain Bacteria; phylum Pseudomonadota; class Alphaproteobacteria; order Acetobacterales; family Acetobacteraceae; genus Humitalea. The sequence goes on along the minus strand of JBBRWI010000001.1, from coordinate 43,550 downwards.
AACCGCGGCTGACCATGCAGTGGTATTGCGATGCCGCGACCCTGGCCAAGCCTGCGATCGAGGCAGTGGAATCCGGGGCCACGAAATTCGTGCCCCAGCAATGGGAGAACACCTTCTTCGCCTGGATGCGCGACATCCAGCCCTGGTGCGTGTCGCGCCAGCTCTGGTGGGGGCACCAGATCCCCGCCTGGTACGGGCCGGACGGGCGGGTTTTCGTCGAGCATACGCAAGCCGCGGCCGAGGCGACGGCACGCGCCCATTACCGCCGCGATGTGGTGCTGACCCGCGACGAGGATGTGCTGGACACCTGGTTCAGCAGCGCGCTCTGGCCGTTCAGCACGCTGGGCTGGCCGGAGAAGACCGCCGATGTCGCGCGGTACTACCCGACCGATGTGCTGGTGACGGGCTTCGACATCATCTTCTTCTGGGTCGCGCGGATGATGATGATGGGCTGCCACTTCATGGGCGATGTGCCGTTCCGCACCGTCTATATCCATGGCCTGGTCCGGGATGAGAAGGGCCAGAAGATGTCCAAGTCCAAGGGCAATGTGATGGATCCGCTGGAACTGGTCGATGCCTATGGCGCCGATGCGCTGCGCGTGACCATCGCCGCCATGGCGGGGCCGGGCCGCGACATGAAACTCGGCCGCAAGCGGGTCGAGGACCATCGCGCCTTCTGCACCAAGATCTGGAATGCCGCGCGCTTCCTGGAGATGAACGGCGTGGCGCCGGATGCCGGCTTCGAACCCGGCGGGACGACGCTGCCGCTCGCGCGCTGGCTGCTGGATGCCGGCAATCTTGCGGTGGCGGAGGCCACCGATGCGCTGGAACGCTTCCGCTTCGACGAATACGCGCGCGTCGCCGAACGCTTCGTGCGCGGCACGTATTGCGACTGGTTCCTGGAATTCGCCAAGCCCGTGTTCATGGGGCCGGATGGGGCGGAGAAGGACGAGATCCGCGGCGCCGCGCAGCACGGCTTTGGCACCATCCTGAAACTGCTGCACCCGATGATGCCCTTCATGACCGAGGAACTCTGGGCGCGCTTCGGCTATGGGCCGGAGGGCTCGCTGATCCGCGCCGCCTGGCCCGCCGCCGTGCCGGTGCCGCAGGCGGAGGCCGCGCGGGCGGAGCTGGATTGGGTGGTGCTGCTGATCGGCGAGGTCCGGGCGTTGCGCGCCGAGATGAACGTGCCGCCCAGCATCAAGGTGCCGCTGCTGTTGCAGGATGCGGCGCCCGAGACGCTGGACCGCGGCGCCCGCTGGATCGAGGCGATCGGCCGCATGGCCCGCGCCACCGACATCAGGGCGCTGGAGGGGCCGGTGCCCCGCGGCGTCGCCCAGGCCACGGTCGCCGAGGCCACGGTGCTGCTGCCGCTGGCGGATGTCATCGACCTTGCCGCCGAACGCGCGCGCCTGCTGCGCGAACAGCAGAAGGCCGAGGCCGAGGCCCAGAAGGTTCGCCAGAAGCTGGACAACGCCGAGTTCGTCGCCCGCGCGAAGGAGGAGGTCGTGGAGGAAAACCGCGACCGCCTCGCCGCCTACGAGGCCGAGGCCACGCGCCTCGCCGTCGCCATCGCCCGCATCGCCTGACCACAAGGGAACGCCAAACAATGACCGTCTGGGACAAGTCCCGCATGCCGTCGCGCCACGTGACCATCGGTCCGTCGCGCGCCCCGCATCGCTCCTACTACTACGCCATGGGCATGACCGAGGAGGAGATCGCCCAGCCGCTGGTCGGCGTCGCGACCTGCTGGAACGAAGCAGCCCCCTGCAACATCGCGCTGTCGCGCCAGGCGCAGAGCGTGAAGATCGGCGTCAAGCAGGCTTTCGGCAGCCCGCGCGAATTCACCACCATCACGGTCACCGACGGCATCGCCATGGGTCACCAGGGGATGAAGTCGTCCCTCGCCAGTCGGGATGCCATCGCCGACACGGTGGAACTGACCATGCGCGGCCATTGCTATGATGCGCTGGTCGGGCTGGCCGGCTGCGACAAGTCGCTGCCGGGGATGATGATGGCCATGCTGCGGCTGAACGTGCCGAGCGTGTTCATGTACGGCGGCTCGATCCTGCCCGGCACCTTCAAGGGGAAGGATGTCACCGTCGTCGATGTGTTCGAGGCCGTGGGCCAGCACGCAGCCGGCAACATGTCGGACGAAGACCTGCACGAATTGGAATGCGTCGCCTGTCCCTCGGCCGGGGCCTGCGGCGGGCAGTTCACCGCCAACACCATGGCGACGGTGTCGGAGGCGATCGGCCTCGCCCTGACCAATTCCGCCGGCGCCCCCGCGCCTTACGAGGACCGCGACCGCTGGGCCGTGGAATCGGGCAAGGCGGTGATGGAACTGCTGAAGAAGAACATCCGCCCGCGCGACATCGTGACGATGAAGTCGCTGGAAAACGCCGCGATCATCGTCGGCGCCACGGGCGGTTCGACCAATGCCGCGCTGCATTTGCCGGCGATGGCGCATGAGGCGGGGATCAAGTTCACCCTGCAGGACGTCGCCGAAATCATGCGCCGGACCCCCTATATCGCCGACCTCAAGCCCGGCGGACGCTATGTGGCTTTCGATGTGTTCAAGGTCGGCGGCGTTCCCATCATCGTGCGGGCGCTGCTCGATGCGGGGCTGCTGCATGGCGATTGCCTGACGGTGACCGGCAAGACCCTGGCCGAGAACCACCGCGACGTGATCTTCCCGAAGGACCAGGACGTGATCCGGCCGGTGTCGGACCCGCTGTCGCCGACCGGTGGCGTCGTTGGCCTCAAGGGCAACCTCGCCCCCGACGGTGCCATCGTCAAAGTCGCCGGCATGACCGAATTGCGCTTCGAGGGCACGGCGCTGTGCTTCGATTGCGAGGAAGACGCTTTTGCGGCAGTCGATGCCCGCGCCTACAAGCCGGGCGACGTCATCATCATCCGCTACGAAGGCCCCAAGGGTGGGCCCGGCATGCGGGAGATGCTGTCCACCACCGCCGCCATCTACGGCCAGGGCATGGGCGGTGAGGTCGCGCTGATCACCGATGGCCGCTTCTCCGGCGCCACGCGCGGCTTCTGCGTCGGCCACGTCGGGCCGGAAGCCGCGATCGGCGGCCCGATCGCGCTGCTGAAGAATGGCGATCGCATCGTGATCGACGCAGCCCTCGGCACCATCGACATGCTGGTGCCGGAGGCTGAGATCGCCGCCCGCCGCGCCGCCTGGAAGCCGCGGGGCACCGACTACAACGCCGGGGCGCTGTGGAAATATGCGCAGCTGGTCGGGCCCGCCAATCTGGGTGCCGTGACGCATCCGGGGGGGGCGGCCGAGACCCATGTCTACGCCGACATCTGACACCCCCCGCGTCGCTTTGGTCACCGGTGCCGCGCGCGGCATCGGGCTGGCGGCGGTGCGGCGCTTCCTGGCCGAGGGCTATCGTGTCGCGCTGCTGGACAACGACCCGGCGACGATCGCCGCGGCGATGGCCGATATCGCCCTGCCGGCGCGGACCATGGCGCTGGTCTGCGACGTGTCGGATGCGGCGGCGGTGGCCGAGGCGCTGCGTCTGCTGGCCGAACGCTTCGGCCGGCTGGACGCGCTGGTGAACAATGCCGGCATCGCGATCTTCAAGCCGCTGCAACAGACGACGCCCGAGGATTGGGCGCGGGTGATGGCGGTGAATTTGACCGGGCCGTTCCTGATGACGCAGGCGGCGGTGCCGCTGATGCTGGCGCATGGCGGCGGGGCGGTGGTCAATGTGACATCCATCTCCGGCCTGCGCGCCTCCACGCTGCGGGTCGCCTATGGCACCAGCAAGGCGGGGCTGGCGCATCTGACCAGGCAGCAGGCGGTCGAACTCGCCAACGTCGGCATTAGGGTCAATGCGGTCGCACCAGGCCCGGTCGATACGGCGATGGCGGCCGCGGTGCATACGGCGCAGATCCGCGCCGATTACCACGCCGCCGTGCCGCTCAACCGCTATGGGTTGGAGAGTGAGTTGGCGGATGCCATCTTCTATCTGTGCAGCGACCGCGCGACCTACATCACCGGGCAGATCCTGGCGGTGGATGGTGGCTTCGAGGCCGCTGGCATCGGCCTGCCGACCCTGCGCGCGATGAACGACCGCGACTGACACGTCCGGCCCAATGAACAAGGGAGAAAACCAATGCCCGAAGGCAGCCACGGCAACCTGATCGCCGGCGAGTGGGTCAAGGCCGACCGCATGATCGACAACATCAACCCCTCCGACACCTCCGACATCATCGGCGCCTACCCGAGCGGCAGCGCCGCCGACGCCCAGGCCGCCATCGCCGCGGCCCGCGCCGCCTTCCCGGCCTGGGCCGCCGCGAGCCCCCAGGCCCGCTTCGATATCCTGGACGCGGCCGGCACCGAAGTCCTGGCCCGGCGCGAGGAGTTGGGCCGGCTATTGTCGCGTGAGGAAGGCAAGACCTTGCCCGAAGGCATCGGCGAGGCGACCCGTGCCGGCCAGATACTGAAGTTTTTCGCGGGCGAAGCGCTGCGCCTGAATGGCGAGGTGGCGACCAGCACCCGCCCCGGCGTGCATATCGAGATCACCCGCGAACCGGTCGGCGTGATCGGCATGATCACGCCGTGGAACTTTCCGATCGCGATCCCGGCCTGGAAGATCGCGCCGGCCCTGGCCTATGGCAATTGCATCGTCATCAAGCCGGCGGAGCTGGTGCCGGGATCGGCCTCGGCGCTGGTCGATATCCTGCACCGCGCAGGCCTGCCGAAGGGCGTGCTGAACCTGGTCTGCGGCAAGGGCAGCGTGGTCGGCGATGTCATCGTGAACAGCCCGGATGTCGATGCCGTGACCTTCACGGGGTCGGTCGGCACCGGCCGCGCCATCGCGCAGAAATGCGTGGCGCGCGGGGCCAAGGTGCAGTTGGAGATGGGCGGCAAGAACCCGCTGGTCGTGCTGGACGATGCCGACCTCGGGGTCGCGGTGGGGTGTGCTGTGAACGGCGCGTTCTTCTCGACCGGACAACGCTGCACCGCATCGTCCCGCTTCATCGTGACCGAGGGCATCCACGACCGCTTCGTCGCGGCGGTGATCGAGAAGATGCAGGCGCTGAAGGTGGACGACGCGCTGGCCGCCGGCACCGATATCGGCCCGGTCGTCGATGCGGCGCAGTTCCAGCAGGACCTCGACTACATCGAGGTCGGTCGCAAGGAAGGCGCGACCCTGGCCTTTGGCGGCGAGGTGCTGAACCGCCCCAAGAAGGGTTTCTACCTGCAACCGGCCCTGTTCACCGGCACCGCACCCACCATGCGGATCGCGCGCGAGGAAATCTTCGGCCCGGTCGCCAGCGTGCAGCGGGTGAAGGACTACGACGCGGCATTGGTCGCGGCGAACGACACAGAATTCGGCCTGTCCTCAGGCATCTGTACGACCAGCCTGAAGCACGCGCGGCATTTCCAGCGGGCGGCGCAGGCGGGGATGGTGATGGTCAACCTGCCGACGGCCGGGGTGGATTACCATGTGCCCTTCGGCGGGCGGAAAGGCTCCTCCTACGGCCCGCGCGAACAGGGCGCCTATGCGCGGGAATTCTACACGATGGTGAAGACGGCCTACGTGCTGGCCTGAACCGTATAGGCTGCCAGAAGCGGAGGGGATGCGGCATGCCGGGTCGGGTGACAAACAGTCTCGCGGCCTTGCTGCTGCTGGCGCTCGGCGCTTGCGGCAGCGTGCAGGTGCCGATGAACCAGCCGCTCGCGATGACCGCGGCGGGGCCACCGGACTACGCCGCCAACTACGGCCTGCTGAACCTGATGCGCGACAGCGACGAAGACGGCGATGACCTGCTTGTCTTCGTCGCCTTCTCGGGCGGCGGCAAGCGTTCGGCCGCCTTCGCGCATGGCGTGCTGCGCGGCCTGCGCGGCATACCGGTGCGACGCGACGGCCAGCCCGAACGCCGGTTGCTGGATCTGGTCGATTACATCTCCGGCGTCTCGGGCGGCAGTTTCCCGGCGATGCACTACGGGCTCTACCGCGACCGCAGCTTCGAGACGTTTCCCGCCGAATTCCTGAACGTGGACATCAACGCATATATCTACGGCGCCTGGCTGCTGCCGTGGAACTGGGACTGGATCGTCAATCCCTTCTTCGGCACCAACGACCGCATGGCGCAGGTCTATGACACGCTGATGTTTCGCCGTGCCACCTATGGCGATCTGGCGCGGCGGGGCCGGCCACTGATCTCGGTCAACGCGACCGACATCGCCAATGGGGTCTCCTTCCCCTTCCTGGGCACCAATTTCGGGCTGCTGTGTTCGGACCTGAACAGGTTCCCGGTGTCGCGCGCGGTCGCCGCGTCGAACGGATTTCCCGTGTTGTTCAGCCCGATTACGCTGGAGAACCACGTAAGCCTCTGCGGTGGGCAGCGGCCGCCGCTGGCGCCGCCGTCGGCCTGGGCCGATCCGCGCAGCGAGGAAGCCCGGCGCGCCCAACTCGCCCGCATCGCCAACCGCTACGCCGATCCCGACCGCACGCGCTGGGTACACCTGATGGATGGCGGCATCGCCGACAACCTGGCGCTGCGCGGGATGCTGAACACGTTCATCGCGCTTGACGACGGCGATGGCGTGTTCCGAAACATCGCCCGCCGCACCCGCCGCATCCTGGTCATCAGCGTCGATGGGCAGGCGGCCCCCGACCCGACGCTCGGCCAGCAACGCCTGGTCAACGGGTTGTCCAACATCTTCGGCGCCGTCTCGGGCACGCAGATCGACAGCTACAATTTCGAAACGCTGCTGCTGGCCGAAACGCAGGTGAAGGGGCTGGCCGAGCGGATGGCGGCGTTCCGCTGCCGGGAAGCGCCGGTGATCGACGGCCGGCCCTGCGGTGACGTGCAGGGCGCGCTGGTGCATGTGGCCCTGTCCGGGATCGACGATCCTGTGGAACGGGCGCGGCTGCAGTCGATCCCGACCGGCCTCAGCATCCCGGCTGAGGATGTGGTGGCGCTCGTTGCTTATGGCGAACGGTTGGTAGCGGAAAATCCGGTGCTGCGCGGCATGGCGGAAGGGCTGGCACCGTCGCCGTCAGCCGTCCCGGCACCACGGCGGCGGGTCGTCGCCACGCGGCCTTGATCCGGCGCATTTGCGAACCGCTTGCTGCTGACGGCGCCAGGCGCCCCAGCCTTTACGACCATCGCGCGCAGAATCCCCATGCGCCACTGCACCGCCCATCTGCTGCCGCTGTTGGCCGTGTGCCAGGCTTCGGCCGCCTGCGCTGACGAAATCACCCTGGTCGGGATCGCCGAGACGATGGACCGCCCGCGAGGTGCTGGTGCGCGGCCAGGCAGGCCCGCTGCTGACGCTGCGCGTCGGCGCCGGCGTGCGCAACTTCGACCAGATCCGTTCCGGCGACCGGGTGACGGTGACGCAGTTCCAGGCGGTCGCGGCACAGATCGTTCCGACCGGCGCGCCACGCCCTCGGCCGAATTCGTGGCCATACGCGCGGAACCGGGTCAGCGCCCCGCGGGCGCTGTGGGCGACCAGGTCCGGGTGCGGGTGACGATCACCTCGGTCGATACGACAGCGAATACGGTGGGCTTCGTGGGCCCGAAGGGCCAGCCGCGCCTGGCCGCGGTGCGCCGTCCGGAAATGCAGGCTCTGCTGCGCGACATCCGCGTCGGCCAATGGGTGGAGATTGCCTTAGAGCACGATCGATCCAAGTGGATCGATCTCGTGCTCTAGAAGCCGTTGAATCTAGAGCAAGAAATCGGATCAGATGATTCCATCTGATCCGATATTGCTCTAGGGGAAGCGCTGGCCGTCTCGGTCGAACCGGCGTGCTGAAAGGGGGCTACAGGCTCTCCGCCAACCAGGACAGCAGGGCCAGACCCCAGAGGACCACCGCCATGACCGCCACGCGCTCGGCATGCCAGGCAAGGCGCGTCCGCAGCACGGCGGCGATCTGCGCGCAGTTCGCCTCGGCCTTCAGCCAGTTCGACGGCACGCCATCGCCACGCAGCATGGCATAGACCTCCGTATGGCGCATGTTGCGCCGCGGCGTGCGCCAGGCCGCGAAGGCCAGGCCCAGGGCGAGGATCGCCGCGATCTCGGCACCGGTGCGGAAGGCCAAAATCGGGTCGAAGGAGAGCGAGATCATTACCGTCACCATCGCCAGACCGGCAAAGCCGCAGGCGCGGCGGATGGAGATGTCGGCGAATGCGTGCAGCTTTTCCACCGGAGCCTCCCGCGAAAGCGCTCCAGCATAGGCCGAAGGGACGCCTTCAGCGTAAGCCTGATAGCACGAGCAGCATCGCCGCGCCGAGCCACAACCACATGGCGTTGATCAGCGAAAGTCCAAGGCGCTCACCGATCGCGCCGGGAACGGCGGAGAGCAGCATGGTGCCGGTGGAGACGATCAGGCTCGCGCCATAGAAGATCGTCTCACGCGTGGAGGGCATCATCTCCGGCATCCAGACCGGGTGCAGGTGCCAGACCACCGGCAGCATGGGCGAGATGAAGCCGTTGATGAGGCAGACGGCGACGATGGTAACGAAAATGCCCTGCGGCGTCATGGCTCAGCCCCCCGCCGGCATGAGGCGCGGCGCCCAGCCAGCCGAGATCATGAGGATGCCCAGGACGCTGCGCAGCGCGAAGAGCCAGAAGGCGGCAATCAGCGGCAGATAGAGCGGTGCCACGTAGCTTGGCACGAGGCGGGCGGCGGACCAGACGGCCCAGTCGCTCAGCAGGCGAAAGCCGCGCCAGATGTAGTTGGGGGACTCCGGGGGCAGGAAGAAAGCCATCATGAAACGCCCGATACAGCCCCAGGCCGTCAGCGCCAGCGTATAGGTAATGAGCCAGAAAGGCAGATGCCCGAAGACGAAATGCGGCTGTTCCATGGGTCCTGCTGTGACGCAAAAATGGGGCGCAAAAAAGAGGGCGGGCGCTTGATGCGCCCGCCCCTGTTACCCCCAAACGGCAGGGTTGTTTACTCCAGCGCCTCACGGCGATCCACGAGGCGAACGCCGCCGCGCGGGATGCGGATGTCTTCCACGAAGTTCTGCATCGCGATCGAAGGTGCCGTCGTGAACTTCGAGACCAGGTAGATGGTCAGGAAGGACAAGGGCACGCCGAAGATACCGCCCGAGATGTTGTTCAGGCCCCAGACGCGCCCGACAACACGCCCGCGCAGCACCACGCTGTCTGTCGGCAGGCCGCTCCACATGGAACCCAGCCAGGCGAGCGATCCGTCCGGGATCGCCGCCGCATTGGCGACGAGGCCGGCCGCGTAGGCCTTCAGCTCGGCCGAAGCCTGCGTCAGCGCCGCGGTCTGGCGGGCCGCGACCAGGATGGCCTCCTTCGTGGCGAAGGTCTCCATGAAGTGCAGGCCGAAGAACTCTGACCAGATCAGGTAGAAGAAGGTCACGAGGTAACCCACGGCCATGCCCCAGCAGGCGCCGGCGTTGGTCGTCTTCTTGTACCAGACCCCCATCACAAGCGCGGCGAAGAGCCCGCCGGCCGCGATGGAGAAGGCCCAGGCCACGAGGAACAGGATGTCCGCCCCCATGGACCCCGCCGTCCAGGCCGCCAGCACCGCCACGAGCAACAGCAGCACACGCGAGATGATCAGGCGGCGGGCCGTCGGCGCGTCGCGGTTGATCATCTTGTAATACACGTCGTGGCTGAGCGCATTGGCGAGTGCCAGCAGTAGCCCGTCGGCGGTGGAGAGTGCCGCGGCCAAGCCGCCCGCTGCCACGAGCCCCGCGATCACGTAGGGCAACCCCGCGATTTCCGGCGTGGCCAGCACGACCACGTCAGGATGGATGCGGAAATCCCCCCATTGCACGATGCCATCGCGGTTCACGTCCACGATGTTCACCCATGGCGTGCCGTAAGGTGAGATGATCTGCCAGTTCTTGATCCATTCCGGCAGGTTCGCGATCGGCTGGCCGATCACGGTCTGGTAGATTTCAAGCTTGCCGAAGGCGGCATAGGCCGGCGCCGTGAAGTAGAGCAGGAAGATGAAGAACAGCGACCAGGCGACCGAGGCGCGGGCTTCACGCACGCTGGGCGTGGTGAAATAGCGCATCAGGACGTGCGGCAACGCGGCCGTGCCGACCATGAGGCAGAAGATCAGCGCAAAGAAATTCACCGCGGCGTTCAGGCTGAACTGCCCGTTGGCGCCAACGAAGGGGGAACTGTGGAAGCCTGTGACGCCGGGTGGCGGCACCATGCCGGCGGCGCGGAAGCCCTGCTCCAGCACCTCGATCCGTTCCAGCGCCAATCCGTACATGAGCTGCGGGATCGGCACGCCCGAGACCTTCACCGACATCAGGATCGCCGGGATCAGATAGGCGATGATGAGGATGATGTATTGCGCCACCTGGGTCCAGGTAACGGCGCGCATGCCGCCCAGCATGGAGCAGACCAGAATGCCGCCCAGTCCCAGGAACACCGCGGTGAGGAAGGAGACCTCCAGGAAGCGCTGGGTGATGATGCCCACGCCCACGATCTGCGCCACGACATAAACGAAGGAGGCGGTGAGCAGCACGATGACGCCGAGGCCCCGCGCCCAATTGCCGCCGAAGCGCGCACCCAGGAAGTCCGGCACCGTGTATTGCCCGAATTTCCGCAGGTAGGGTGCGAGCAGGATGGCGACCAGCATGTAGCCGCCCGTCCAGCCCAGGATGAAGGCCAGACCGCCATAGCCGAGCGCGTAGAGACTGCCCGCCATGCCGATGAAGCTCGCCGCCGACATCCAGTCGGAGCCGGTTGCCATGCCGTTGTAGATGGCTGGAACACGTCGCCCTGCAACGTAGTATTCGGAGACGACCTGGGTGCGGCTGATGATGCCGATATAGGCATAGACGCCGATGGTCAGAAACACGAAGAGGTAGCCGATGATTTTATCCGGCACGCCCATTTGTTCAAGGATGGCGAGGCAGACGACAAAGAACAAAAAGCCACCGGTGTAGCCGATGTAAATTTTCTTCAGATTAGCGATGAAGGGGTCTTTGGCCCCGGTCTTGTCAGACATGCTACGCGTCCTCCTGCACGCCGAATTCCTCGTCGATTTCGTTCTGGCGCTTGGCGAACCAGAAGAGGGTGACGACGAAGACGATCAGGCTGCCCTGGGCGGCCATGTAGAAACCCAACGGGAAGCCGAGGATATGAATGGGGTTCAGGGTCTGCGCGAAGAGGTGCACGCCGAAACCGGCGACGAACCAGATGGCCAGGACGATCCACATCAAATTCGATGTCTTTTTCCAATAGGCCTTGGCGGTTTCGGGATCCACCGCCGCCGAGGTGGCGGATTCCGGCTCATTGCCAGACTCGACTAAGGGCATGGTTTTCCTCCTCCTGGCGCCACGATTCGGCAATGGCTCATCCCAAGGCATTGTTACCGAAGGATTTGCAGACTAGTAAGTTAAGAATGGTTCATGTTTAATGATTTGGCAATGGCGTGCTGGGAGCGCCATATCGTTCTGGCGTTGGAGACTCTCGCGTGGCCCTTCTCGATCTCTTTCGGCAGCGGCGCAGTGCCGTCCCGTCCGAAATGGCGTGCTTCATCCAGGCACAGTCCGCCTATGTCGCGCAGAAGACGGTGCTGGATTATTGCCGGGTAAAGACCGGTCGCCGGGAGAGGGAGTACTTCAACAACGAAGACTTCCTCGCGGCGCTGGCGCATTGCCGTTGGCAGGTATTTTTCGCATCGCTCGCCGATGTGACCGCCCTGCTCGAAGCGCATCTGCGCCCGTATGCGGCGGGGCAGGAAGCGCGTCTGGCCGAGCGGCTTGCGGCTTTGCATCACACGGCACTCCTGGCGGAGCCGCCGCCGCCCGCGGAGGCGCCGAGTGCTGTGGATGCGCGCGATGCCCTGCCGCAACATTTGGCGCGGCTGCAGGCTGAGGCGGCCTATCCCGCGACCAGCCTGCCGCTTTTGGCGGAAGCGGTTCTCTTCGCCACCCTGCCGATCCACGCCGATCAGCGGCAGGGCGAAGGCATTGCGATCCGGGGGGCGCTGCGGTTTCAGATCGTCACCACGCAGCAGGAACTCGAACGCCGGTTCGACGCGCCGGCATTGGCCGAAGCGCTCATGCAGCGGGTGCAACACGACATGGCCTTGCAGGATGGATCGCCTGCGTCGGCATGAACGGATTGCGCGCGGCGGCTCCGGCGTCCATCAACCGCGATCAGGCGCTCGCACGGCAGGGGTCACTGGTGCAGATGAGCCGCAGCAACCTGCAGGATGTGCCCGGCACATCCGCGCCACGCGAAGTCGCCCATGCGCCATCCATGCCGGGACGCGCGCTTTGACCTGATGCAAGTTCGTGCGCCGGCGCACGGGCGGCCTGCGCATGTTTACGCCCTGCAGTCGCGCGGCCTACGGTGCGGCGATACTCTGCGGGGCAGGCATGGCGGAACAGTTCGGGATGGCGGAACCAGAAGCCAATGCGCCGCTTACCCTAGCCGTGGATGCTGGCGGCACCTTCACCGATAACCAGATCTGCGCGAAGGCCACCAGCGCGCCTTCCACGAAAACCTGCGTTGCAAAAACCTGGTCGGAGGTGCGGGAGACACCGCCGCGCGACGCATAACCGTCATTGTACCAGAAGATGTCGCCGGGCCGGATCTCCTCGGCCGGGAATCGATCGAGGATCGGGCGCATCACATCGCCGAACAGCGGCAGCTTGGTGCCCGTCACCAGCCTGCCATCGGCACCGCAGCAACCGATGAAACAGTCCTGCTTCTCGCGGATCACCGGCGACATCGCCGTGCGTTCCAGCAGCGCCTCGCACTCAGCCTGGGCGCGCCCTTGATGATCTCGACCGTGACGGCATTGGGAGTCATGCGGCGTCCTTCGGCCAGGGCTGCTCGCCAAGGTCCCAGAACACGCCGGCGGCGATGGCGAGGCCCTCGCGCATCAGCGGCAGCAGCGCGTGTTCGTTCGGCGCGTGCTGCGAACAGCCGCTGTAGGAATGCGGGATATAGACGGTGGGCAGGCCGAGCGTGACAGCGAAAGTATCGTTCGGCAACGAGCCGCCGGCATTGGGGACGATCATCGGCGCCTTGCCGATGCTGGCCTCGACCGAGGCGGCAACCAGGCGTGGCCAGGGCCCGTCGGGGTCCATGCGCGTCGCCGCCCATTCGGCGCCGGCCTTGACCGGGCTGACCATCACATCGTCGAAACCCGCCTCCGTCAGATGGCGACGGATGGCGGGGATGAAGGTCGCGGGCGCGCGGTCCACAGTGTAGCGGATCTGACAGCGCGCGAAGGCTTCCGGTGGCACGGCGTTCACCGGCGCTTCGGGATGACCGCATTTGAAGGCCAGCACTTCAAACGTGTTCCAGCCGAACACCTTTTCCGCGGCGGTCAGGCCCGGTTCGCCCCACCAGGCGTTGATCTCCGGCCCGTCCACGCCGCCATCCACGCGGCAGCGCGCCAGGGCGGCGCGCACGCTGTTGGGCATGTGCTCCGGCACGATGTCGCGCACCAGCACCCGGCCGTTTCGGTCGATGATGCTGGCGATCGCATGCGCGAGGCGCACGCCGGGATTCGCGAGCAACCCGCCCCAATTGCCCGAATGATGCCCGCCCTCGCGATAGGTCACGCGCAAATCGAGGCTGAGCGCGCCGCGCGTGCCCAGCACCAGCGCCGGCCAGTCCGGCACCAGCCGCGGACCGTCCGAGGCGATCAGCACATCGGCTGCGAGTTCGTCACGATGCGCGCGGCAGAACTCATCGATGCCGGGGGAGCCGACTTCCTCGCTCATCTCGATCAGCACGGTGACGTTGAAGCCGAGCCTGCCGCGGGTGCGCAGCACGGCTTCCAGCGCCACGAGGTTCGCGCTGTGCTGACCCTTGTTGTCCACGATGCCGCGGCCGTAGAGGCGCTCGCCGCGCTGCGTCAGCACCCAGGGCGAAAGCCCCTCATGCCATTCGGCGTCGAGGCCGCGCACGGTATCGCCATGGCCGTAGGTGAGCAGTGTCGGCAGGCCCGGGTCCTCGATGCGGCGCCCGATCAGGAAGGGACCGCCCCGGCCGGTCGGGTTCGGATAGACCGTGCAGGTGAAGCCGATGCGCGTGAGGTCCGGCGCGATCTCGTGTTCCAGGTATCGCCAGAGATGCGGCTCGCTGTCCGCATCCTGGCTCGCGGTTGGCACGGCGACGCGCCGCGCCAGCAGCGCCAGCAGGCTGCCATCGTCGAGCGTGCCGGTTGCGGCGGCTATCGCCGCTGCGCGGGTCAAGCGCTCGCCTGCTTCACCCGCTTCGTTGCCGCGCGCATGGCGGCAACAAAACGATTCTGCCCGCGCATCAATTCCACCTGCGCCGGCTTTTGCAGGCTCGCATCGAGCAGCGTCAACTCGGCGGCGACGGCGAGGCCGGGCAGCGGCGGCAGGGTATAGGCGGGATCGTGTGCGAAGCGGGCCTCCCGCGTGAAGTTGATCGGCACCAGGATGCGCGCCAGATCCTGCACCGCGGCGTTGCGCGCGGCGACCGGCGCCGCAGCCAGCCCCGTCAGTGCGGCCTTCAACTCGGCCACGGCGGCGCGGGCGGCGGAGAGGTCGGCGCCGCCCTTCGACGCGGCTTCGTAACCGGCGATGGTGTCGGCGAATTCATCGCAGGTCGCCGTCCAGTCGAAGGGCAGGACATCGGCGTTGATGATCCGCAGGATCGACAGAAGATAGATCTTCATGTCGGTCATCAGCACGTTCTGGTCGGCGATCTCCAACGTATCGTTCTCGGTGTGCCAGGCGATGTTCGCACCGCAGCCGGAGACGTCGTAGTAGCCCTTCTCATGCCGCAGCGCCTCGGGCATCGTGCTCGACAGCATGAAGAAGCTCGACAGGCCGATGTTGTTGAAAGAATAGTCGCCGGCCTGGGGCGGGCGCAAGGTGGCGATGTCGGCATCCGGCACCACATCGCGGATCGCCTGCGTCGCGAATGCTGCACTTTCGGTGAAGGCCCGCGTCTGGTGGTAGCTCGTGGCCCAGCGGCAGCCGGGGCTGTCGCAATTCACCTGCGCCAGGCAGTTCTCATCGAGGTCGATCGCGAAGGCATCGGTGAACCAGGTGGAGCCCGCATAGCGCCCGGTCGAATGCCCGGGCCACCAGGCGATCTTCACGCCGCGCTTGATGTTCGCGCGATTAGCCCAGAGCACGCGGGCCAGTTCCAGCATGGTGGCGTCGCCGGTCGCATTGTCGCCGACACCGACTTCCCAGCTGTCGTAGTGGCCGTGCAGCAGCACGTACTTCTCGGGGTCTTCGGCGCCGGGGATGGTCACCACCGGTATCTTCTGGGCGAACCAGCCTTCCTCCATCACCGTGCGGATCGTGGCCTCACCGCCGGCTTCGGCCAGCGCCATCAGCTTTTGGCCATCGGGGTTGTTGACGGCGACGACCGGGATCTTGGGCTTGCGCGGCAGGTCGTGCAGGTCGGGGCTGCCCCAGATCGTGGTGCAGGTGCCCCAATGGATATCAATGCCCGGATTGACTGCGATCAGGCCGACGCCGCCCCATTCCTCGATCAGGCTGGTCAGGGCGGGGTTGCCGAAGCCCTGCATGACCACGATCTTGCCCGCGACTTTCTGCTTAACTTCTTCGACCGAAGTGATGGTGCCGCCGAACAGTGTGGCAATGTCGCGGTTGTAGGAGCGCAGCGCCTTGGGGTTGGCGTTCAGCATGACCAAGGCTGCCGTGCGCCCCTCCGGCACGCTCAGTGCCGAGGATGGCGGCTTCGCCCGATACGTCATGCCGCCCGCCGTGACCGACGCGTCGTGTGGCACCGAGAGGCAGATCTCCGGCGCATGAACCTCCACAGGTATGCCATGCCTGCGCAGCCGGTCCACGATCACGTCGCAGGCGGTGTTCACATCATCCGGCCGCCAGCGATGCATCCCTGCGAAGGTCGTCACCAGATCCCAGGGGGCGTCGAGGGTGATGGCATCGAGAAAGCGCTGCTCTTCGGCGGAGATCGACATGATTTGCAGTCCTTGAGACGTCACAGGGCGGAACGGCACGATCGCAGCACCGTGCGAAGCGTTGCGCAAGGCGGCGAAATCGCATGGGAGGCACTGGCGCTGGTGGCACGGATCATGCTCCCATTCCCTCGACCGGATGAGGATGCCTCCATGAACCGCCGCACCCTGCTGCTTGCCGCCACCTCCCTGACTGCGCTTCCGCACCTGGAAGCCCTCGCGCAGGCGGGCCAGGGCGACCCTGTCCGCCCGCTGGTGCTGCTGACCCGGCCGCAGGCAGGGGCGCCGGCGGCCTACCAGGCGGCTGAACTTATTGCCCAGGAATGGCGCAAACTCGGCCTACAAGTCGAGCTTCGCCCGATGCCGAACCAGGCACACAGTCAGGTGGTGTGGAACGAGCGGCAGCGCTGGGACGCGACGATGTGGCAGATGGTCGGCCGACCCGAGCGTGGCGACCCGGACGAGTTGGTGTTCAACCTGTTCCATTCCGCGAACATCGCGACGGGCTTCAACTTCGTCGGCTACAACAACCCCGAGTACGACGTCCTCGCCCAGGCGCAGCGCGTGGAGATGGACCAGCCGCGCCGCCAGCAAATCGTCCGCCAGGTACAGGAGCTGGTGAACCGCGACCAGCCCTACGCCTTCCTCGTGCATCCCGTGAACCTGCAAGCCTTCAACAAGCAGGTTTTTGCCGAAGCCAGCGCGGTGAACCAGGCCGGCCTCGGCATCCGCAATTTCTGGAACTGGATCGGCCTGACGCCGACCGGCCGCCAGCGCGACATCATCGTCAACAGCACCGAGCCGGTGAAGGCGACCAACCCCTTCTATATCAGCGGCGCGCCCGATTCGTGGGTGACCGACCTGGTCTGGGACCGCATGATGCGCGTGGGCCCGGACGGCCTGCCGCGGCCCTGGGCGGCCGAGACGGTGACGCAGGTGGACGCCACCACGATCGACTGCGTGCTGCGCGCGGGCATGACCTTCCATGACGGCGCGCCCGTCACGGTGGACGACGTGGTGTTCAGCTTCGAGGCACCGGGGATGGGCAATGAATCGCCCATGTACCGGCCCTTCGTGCAGAACATCGAGAGCGTGAGCGCCACGGATGCACGCACGGTGCGGTTCAAGCTGAAGAATCCGGACGCAGCGTTTCGGATTTCGGTGTTGGCGAAGCTCAACATCGTGTCCAAGGCGACCTGGGCGCCCGTGCTGGCCGACTACCAGAATCGCCCGCAGAATCTGGAATCCTATGTCGAGGAGCGGCCGATCGGCTCCGGCCCCTATCGCTTCGTACGCTCGCGCGTGAATGAGGAAGTGGTGCTCGAAGCGAACCCGAACCATTGGGCCAAGCCCAAGGCGGATCGTTGGATCATGCGCATCATCACCAACATCGAAGCCACGCTGGGCGCCTTCCGCCGTGGCGAGATCAACGTGATCGCCGACTACACCGGCGACCCGGACCTGCTGAAGGGCATGGCGCAATCCCAGGCCACGATGATCGCGATCCGTGAGGGGGTGGATATCGGCTTCCAGTTCGTCGGCATGAACAACCGCCGCCCGCCCTTCTCCGACCCCGCTTTCCGCCGCGCCATGTCGGCCGCCGTGAACCGGGAGATGATGGCCGGGGCAGCGTGGAACGGGCAGGCGGTTCCCTCCAACTCGCTGGTCTCGCCGGCGCTCTCCGCCTGGCATCTGCCGGGGATCGAGGGGCGGGTGCCCGGCGCTAACCTGGAAGGCGCGCGGCGCCTGCTGCAGGAGGCGGGGTACCGTATCGTGAACGGGCGCCTGCACTATCCCCCCGGCGTGCGCGAGACGACGCCCGCCTTCCAGTGATTGTCGTGTTTTGAAGCGCGTTCTCGGGCGGCTTGGCCATGCGCTGTTCGTGCTGTGGGCGATCGCGTCGCTGACATTCCTGCTGTTCCGGCTGATGCCGGGAGATCCGACACTGAACTTCCTGTCGGAATCCTTCAGCGATGAAATGCGACTAGCGCTGCTCAATGCCTTCGGCCTGGATAAGCCGCTGCATGAGCAGTACCTGTTGTACATGTGGAGCCTGTTGCAGGGCGATTTCGGCGTGTCCTTCCTGCAGAAGCGGCCGGTGCTCGACATCCTGCTCGAAGCGCTGCCGAACACCGCGGCCCTGACGGTCAGCGCGCTGGTGGTGGCCTACGCCTTCGGCATCATCGCCGGGGCGTACCTGGCCTTTGCGCGCGGCACGGTGGTGGAGGGCATCGCCATTCCGGCCGCGCTGATCACGCGCGCCGCGCCCGAATTCTGGCTCGGCATGATCCTGCTGGCGTGGCTGTCCTTCGGCCTGGGCATCTTCCCCGCATCCGGCGCCAACGTCGCGGGGTCTGAATTCACCTCCGAATGGGCGCGGCTGACCTCGGCGGATTTCCTGTGGCATCTCGTGCTGCCGGCGCTGACGCTCGCGCTGTATCTGCAAGGGCTGCCGCTGCTGCTGATGCGCGCCACCATGCTGGAAGTGCTGAATGACGAGTTCATCGTTATGGCGCGCATGAAGGGCCTGTCGCGCTGGGCCATCGTGATGCGACACGCGGCACGCAATGCGCTGCTGCCGGTGGCGACGGCCTTCGCGCTGGGCCTCGGCCAATCCTTCGGCGGCAATGTGGTGATCGAGACCGTCTTCTCCTGGCCCGGCCTTGGGCGTGTGCTGGTTTCGGCCGTGCAGGGGGCGGATTACCCCCTGGCGCAGGGCGCCTTCATCATGATCGCGGGCGTGCTGGTGCTGATGAACATGGTGGCGGACTTGCTTTATGCTTGGCTCGACCCGAGGGTGTCCGTCGGTGCAAAGCGCTAGCGCCGTGTCCGGCCATCCCGCGAAGCCAGGTGCGGTGCGGCGCGCCTGGGGATTTCTGCGCAGCCAGCCCTTCGCCTTCGTCGGCATCGCGATCTACCTGCTGTTCGCGCTGGTCGCGATCTTCGCAGACCAGGTCGCGACGCATGACCCGCGGCAGATCCTGTTCAGCGGCACCTTCCGCGTGGCGCGCTACCTGCCGCCCTCGATGACGCATTTCCTCGGCACCACGGCGGGTGGGCGGGATGTGTTCTCGCAACTGGTGTACGGCACGCGCTCGGCGCTGACCGTGGGCGTCACCGCGGCCTTCTGCGTGGTGGTGCTGGGCACGTTGTTCGGCCTGCTGTCGGGCTATCTCGGCGGTTGGGTCGATCGCCTCGTCATGCGTATCGCCGATGTGGTGATCGGCCTGCCTTTCCTGCCCTTCGTGCTGGTGATTTCGGCGCTGACACGGCCGAGCACCACCACGCTTGTCGCCTCCGTCGCCCTGTTGCTGTGGCCCAATACGGCGCGCGTCATCCGCTCGCAGGTGCTGAGCCTGCGTGAGCGCGGCTGGGTGGAGGCCGCGCGCGTCACCGGCTGTTCGCCCACGCGCATCATCTTCGTGCACATCGCGCCCCAGGTCGCCCCATTGGCGGCGCTGTACGGATCGATCGCGGTCGGCTGGGCGATCCTGACCGAGGCCTCGGCTTCCTTCCTCGGCTTCGGCGATCCCAGCGCGATTTCCTGGGGGCTGATGCTGCAGGACGCCTTCAACAATCAGGCGCTGTCGCGCGGCGTCTGGGCGTGGTTCATTCCACCAGGCCTTTGCATCGTGTTGCTCGTCCTGGCCGGATTCCTGATCTCGCGCGGGTCGGAGAAGCTGCTGTTTCCGAAGCTGGGGGATTGATGGAACCGCTGTTGCAGGTCCGCGATCTGGCGGTGCATTACCGCACCGCGGCGGGGCAGGTGCGCGCCGTGGATGGCGCAAGCTTCGACGTGCCGGCGGGCTCCATCGTGGGCCTGGTCGGCGAAAGCGGCTGCGGCAAATCCACGCTCGGCCGCGCGCTGATGGGCGTGATGCCGCGCACCGCCGCCATCGTCGCCGGCCGTGCGGTGTTCGAGGGGCGAGACCTCGTGACCCTTTCCCCCGCCGAGCATCGCAAGCTGCTGTGGCGCCGCATGTCCTTCGTGCCGCAGACGGCGATGAATGCGCTCGATCCGGTGCAGCGCGTCGGCAACCAGATCCTGGAAGTGCTGACCGAACGCGGCGGGCTTGCGAAGGGCGCGGCAGCGAAGCGCGCCGAGGAATTGTTCGCCCTCGTCGGCCTCGATGCCGGGCGGCTGCGCGATTGGCCGCACCAATTCTCGGGCGGCATGCGCCAACGCGCCTCCATCGCGATCGCCCTCGCGCTCGAACCCGCGCTGTTGATCGCGGACGAACCGGTGACGGCGCTCGATGTCATTGTCCAGCGCCAGGTGCTGGATGTGATGCGCGCATTGCAGGCGCGGCTTGGCCTGGCGATGATCCTGGTGACGCATGACGTCGCGGTGGTCGCCTATGCCTGCGACCGCGTGGTCGTGATGTATGCGGGCCGGGTGGTGGAAAGCGGTCCGGTGCGCGCCGTGCTGGAGGCGCCGCTGCACCCCTACACGATGGGGCTGATGAACGCCTTTCCCGATCTGGAGCGTGCGGGTGGGGACCTCGTGCCGATCGAGGGCGCGCCGCCGTCGCTGCTCAACCCGCCCAGCGGCTGCCGCTTCGCGCCGCGTTGCCCCTTCGTGGAGGCGCGCTGCGCGGCGGACCCGGTACTCGTCGAGGAATCGCCCGACCACCACGCCGCCTGTTGGCGCACCAGTGAAGCGCCGCTGCTACGCCCCCGCGCGGCGGAGGCCGTGACATGGTCCCGCTGATCGCCGCCAATGATCTGGTGAAGGCCTTCCCGGCGTCACGCCGCCTCGGCGATATGCTGCGCGGCCATCGGCCAATGGTGCGCGCGGTGAATGGGGTTTCGTTCTCGGTTGCCGCCGGGCGCGCGCTCGGCATCGTCGGCGAAAGCGGCTGCGGCAAGACCACCACCGCGCGGCTGCTGCTGCGGCTGGAGGAGGCGACCTCCGGCACCGTGTTGTTCGAGGGCCGAGACGTCTCGGCACTGCACGGCCAGGCGCTGCTGCCCTTTCGGTCGCGCGTGCAGCTGGTGTTCCAGAACCCCTTCGACGCGCTGAACCCGCGCTTCACCATCCGCCGCTCGCTGGCCGAGCCGCTGCGCAACTTCGGCGTGCCGGATGACCAGGCGGAAGCCCGCATCCTCGAAGCCATGGGCCGCGTGCGGCTCGACCCGCCCGAGGCTTATCTCGACCGCCACCCGCACGAACTTTCCGGCGGGCAATTGCAGCGCGTGGTGCTGGCGCGCGCGCTGGTTTCGCATCCGCGTGCGATCATCGCGGATGAACCCGTCTCGATGCTCGATGTCTCGGTGCGCGCGGGCGTGCTGAACGTGCTGCGCCGCGCCCGCGACGAATTGGGCCTCGCCGCCATCTACATCAGCCACGACCTCGCGCTCATTCGCTACGTCTGTGAGGAGGTGGCGGTGATGTATCTCGGCCGCATCGTCGAGTCCGGTCCGACGGCAGAGGTGATCGCGGCCGCCGCACACCCCTACACGCGCGCGCTCGTCGCCGCCGTGCCGGTGCCGCGCGTCGATCAGGATCGCGGCCAATTGCCGATCAAGGGCGGGCTACCCGATCAGCTCAACCAGCCCTCCGGCTGCAATTTCCACGACCGCTGCCCCTTGGCTGTGGCGCGCTGCGCGGACGAAGCGCCGCTGCTGCGTGCAATCGGCCCGGGTCGCGCGGTCGCCTGTCATTTGGCCTGACGGAGGCAAGGATGGATGTTCTACCGGCTGCGATCTGCAACCCCGTCACGCTCGAGATCGTGCGCGGCGCCATCCGCGCCGCGCAGGCGGAGATGGAGGCGCTGATCGAGCGCACGGCCATGTCTGCCTTCATCCGCGAGAAGAAGGATTTCTATACCGCGCTGTTCGATGCCGAGGGCGTCATGGCCGTCGGCTCGAATGTGCCGGTGTTCGGCGATATCTGCGGGCCGGTCTTCGCGCATTTCCCGAAGGATTCGATGCAGCAAGGCGACCTTTATTGGTACAATGACTGCTACGGCTCGAAGGGTGCGGTCAGCCATTCCAACGACCAGGTTTTTCTCGCACCGGTTTTCCTCGATGGCGCGCGCGTGGCCTTTGTCATGGGCTGGGCGCATTTCGCCGATATCGGCGGGCTGCGCCCCGGCTCCATCAGCCCCGACGCCACCGAGATCTTCCATGAGGGCGTCATCATCCCGCCGACGCGGCTGATCGCGGCGGGCGTGCTGAACGAGGCGGCGCTGGCGATCTTCTATCGCAACTCGCGCTACCCGAAGCTCGCGCAGGGCGATGCACGGGCGTTGATGGCCAGCGTCGATCTCGGCGTGCTGCGCATGCGCGAAATCGCCGAGCGCTTCGGGGCGCCGGTGCTGGCGGATGCGCTGCGCCGGTTGCTCGCCCGCACGCTGGAGACGGTGCGGGCGCGGCTGATGGAAACCTTCGCCATCGGCACGCATCGCTTCACCGACCGGATCGATGGCGATGGCCATGGCAGCGGCACCCTGCGGCTGCGTCTCGCGCTGACCCGCACGGCCGACGACCGCTTCATCCTGGATACGACCCAGACCGACGATCAATCGCCCGGCCCGGTCAACTTCCTGATGAACCGCGACGTGCCCGGCATGGCGCTCGGCCTGTATTTCCTCGGCGGTGATCCGACGCAGGTGGTGAATGCCGGTGGGCCGCGCGCGCTGGATGACGTTCTGCTGCGCGAGGGATCGTTGCTCGCGCCGCGCTTTCCCGCAGCCCTTGGCATGCGCGGGCTGACCATGATGCGCATGCTGGCGGCGCTGAACGGGCTGGTCTCGGTCGCGGGCGGCGAGGCGCCGGCGGCGCATGCGGCCTATGTCATCATGCTGCTGCGCGGCACGATCGGCGGGAAGCCCTTCCTGATGAGCGACGGCCTCGGCGTCGGCTATGGCGCGCGCGGCTTCGCGGATGGCATCGACGGCGTGTATTTCGTCGCGCAGGAAAACTACCCGATCGAGTTCCTCGAACTCGAATACCCGATACGGCTGCGCCATTACGGCCTGCATCGCGACAGCGGCGGGCCGGGGCGCTGGCGCGGCGGCTGCGGCATCATTCGCGAATACGAGATCATGGCCGAGGAATCCATCCTCGCCGTGCGTCTCGACGGCGTGGAGAACCCGCCCTGGGGCGCCGCCGGCGGGCAATCCGGCCGGCCGGGCCGGGTGATGCTGAACCCCGGCACGCCGCAGGAACGCACCCTGCGCCCGCTCTCGGACGGCAACCGTCTGGTGCGCGGCGATATCCTGCGGATCGAGACGGGCGGCGGCGGCGGGCGCGGCCATCCCTTCGACCGCCCCGGCGAGGCCGTGCTGGAAGACGTGCTTGGCGGCCTGGTCAGCGCCCCCGCCGCTGCGCGCGACTACGGCGTGGTGGTCGCGGGCCGCAGCGTCGATGCCGCCGCCACCGCCGCCCTCCGGGCCACGCGCCCCGTGACGCGCGCTTTCCATCGCGGGAGCTATGCCGATGTCCTCGACTGACGCGCGGCCACTATCGGTCGCGGTCGATATCGGCGGCACCTTCACCGACATCACCTTGCAGGATTCCGAAACGGGCCGCGCCTGGACGGCCAAGACGCCGTCCACGCCGCATGATCCCTCGATCGCCTTCCTCACCGGCGTGCGCCTCGCGCTCGATGGGGCGGCGCAGAGCGCGTCGCGCATCGGCCGCGTGCTGCACGGCACCACCATCGCCACCAACCTGATTCTGGAGAACAAGGGCGCGCGCACCGCGCTGATCACCACGGCCGGCTTTCGGCACGTGCTGGAGATCGGCCGCCAGGACATCCCGCGCCGCGCCAACCTGCATGCCTGGGTGAAGCCCGCGCGCCCCGTGCCGCCATCCCGCGTGTTCGAGGTGCAGGAACGCATCGGCGCGGATGGCACTGTTCTCACCCCGCTCGACGAAGCGAGCGTGCTGGCCGCCGCCGAGGCCTGCCGCGAAAGCGGTGTGACAGCCATCGCCATCTGCCTGCTGCACGCCTTCACCGTGCCGGCGCATGAGCAGCGCGTGGCGGCACTGCTGCGCGCCGCGCTGCCGGGTGTGGCGATCACGGCCTCGGTCGATGTGCTGCCGGTGGTGCGCGAATATGAACGCTCGCTCGCCGCCATCCTGAACGCGCAGGTCATGCCGGCAGTCTCCACCTATGTCGCGCGGCTGGAGGAACGGCTCGTCGAGGCCGGCATCGCCGCGCCGTTGTTGCTGATGAAGTCGAATGGCGGCGTGGCGGGTGCTGCCTCCATCCGCCGCGCGCCGGCCGTGACGGCGCTGTCTGGCCCCGCGGCGGGCGTGGTCGGCGCGCGCGCCATGGCGGAAGCGGCCGGCGTGCCGAACATCCTCACCGTCGATATCGGCGGCACCAGCGCGGATATCTGCCTGATGCGCGGCGGCGTGCTGCAACTGACGCAGCGCGGCGCGGTCGGCGACTGGCCGCTGCCGCTGCCGATGATGGACATGGTGACGATCGGCGCCGGCGGCGGGTCGCTGGCGCGCGTCACCCGCGAAGGCGCGCTCGCCGTCGGCCCGGAAAGCGCCGGCGCACATCCCGGCCCCGCCTGCTACGGACGCGGCGGCACGCGCGCCACGGTGACGGATGCGCATGTGGTGCTCGGAAATCTGCCGGCGGCGCTGCTTGGCGGCCGCATGGCGTTGGATGTGGCGGCGGCGGCCGAGGCCGTGCAGCGCGAGGTCGCGGCGCCGCTCGGCCTTGGCCTGTATGAGGCGGCGCGGGGAATCCTCGCCGTGGTCGATTCCAACATGGTCGGCGCGCTGCGCGTGGTGTCGGTGGAGCGCGGGCACGACCCGCGCGATTTCGCCCTGGTGCCCTTCGGTGGCGCCGGCCCGCTGCATGGCTGCGCGCTGGCGGCAATGCTCGGCATCACGTGGGTGCTGGTGCCGCCCGCGCCGGGCGTGCTGTGCGCGCAGGGGCTACTGTCGGCCGACATGCGCGCCGAGTTCAGCCGCTCCATCCTGCCGGCGCAGGCTGGCGACCCTGCGCTGATCGATGCGGTCTTCGTCGCGCTGGAAGCCGAGGCAGCGGCCTGGTTCATGGAGGAAAGTGTCGCGCCCGAGGCCCGCAGCACCGCGCGCACCGTGCTGATGCGTTATGCCGGGCAGGGCGCCGAACTGCCGATAGCCTGGCGCGGCCAGGACGCCGCTGCCGATTTTGCTGCCGCCCATCGCGCCCTCTATGGCTTCGACCTGCCGGAAGGCCGGGCGGAGATCGTCACCCTTCGGCTGGAAGCCGTCGGGGCGCTGCCGCCAAACCCGGCGCCGGCGCTTGCCGCGGGGGTCGGCGCCCGGCCGATCGGCACCCGGACCGTGCATTTCGAGGCAGGGCCGGAACAGGCCGCGCTGTATGATCGCGCCAGCCTCGGCAGCGGCGACCGCTTCGCCGGGCCCGCCATCGTCACGCAGTTGGATGCCACCACGTTGGTCACGCCCGGCTGGACGGCCGAGGTGCTGCCGCGCGGCGCGGTTCTGCTGACCCGCGGCTGATGCCAAGGGGCCGTTTCGGCGGGCCGAAAGCTCGGCCGGCGCGGTAGGTCACGCGACGAGGCCGCAGATATGCCCTGCGCGCGATGGGCATGAGCACCGGGTCTGATCACCCGGGAGTCGGCGGAAAAGCTGAGGAGCCAGGTGCCACCGGATTGCCCGATCATCGCCGATCACCAGAAATTTTGGGGCGTCGGATGGTTCCGCGGTGGCTTGGATCGTACCGTCGCTGCCTCCTGCCCGCCTACTCAGCCGCTGCGGGTGCCGGCGCGGCCCGTGGCCGGAACCGCCGGGCAATCCAGCTTTCCGCGCGGTCCACATAAATGTAGGCGACAGGCACGAAAATCAGGCTGAGCAGGGTCGAGGTGATCAGCCCGCCGATGACGACGAGCGCCATCGGTGACCGGAACTCGCTGTCGGCGCCGATGCCCAGCGCGATGTGCAGCATCCCGGCGACCATGGCGATGGTGGTCATCACGATCGGCCGGGACCGCTGGTGCGCGGCCTCCATGATGGCCTCGACCCGCCCCGCGCCCTCGGCACGCATCATGATGGCGTATTCGACCAGCAGGATGGAGTTCTTGGCCACGATGCCCATCAGCATCAGCACGCCGATCACCGCCGAGACGCCGAGCGACTTCTGCGCCAGCAGCAGCGCCATCAGCGCTCCGCCAAGCGACAGCGGCAGCGCGCTCATGATGGTCAGCGGTTGCAGGAAGCCGCCGAACAGCAGCACCAGCACGAGGTAGACCAGCAGGACCCCGGCCCCGAGGGCCATCAGGAAGCCGCCGAACAACTCCGCCATGATCTCCTTGTCGCCGACGGACAATTCGCGCACCCCCGCCGGCAGATCATGCATGACGGGCAGCGCGGCGATCAGCTTTGCGGCGTCGCCGAGCGGCATGCCGTTCAGTTCCGCCTCCACCGTCGCGCGACGCAGCCGGTCCAGGCGGTTGATCTGCGCAGGGCCGGAGCCGTGCCGGATTTCCGCGACCGTCTCCAGCGGCACCGCTCTGCCGGCGCGACCCTCGACCCGCAGGGACTGCAGTGCGGAGATGTCGCTGCGCGCGCGCTGGTCGAGCATGACGCGGATCGGGATCTGCCGGTCGGGCAGGGTGAAGCGCGCCAGCGCCTGGTCCACATCGCCTATGGTGGCCAGCCGTGCCGTCGCGGCGATGGCGCTGACCGAGACGCCAAGCTCGGCCGCCCGCGCCTCCCGCGGCAGGATCTGCAACTCAGGCCGGTCGAGGGAGGCGGTGGAGCGGGCCCCGGACAGGCCGGGCACGCCGCGCATCTGCTCCTCCAGCCTGCGCGACGCCTCGGTCAGCGCCACGCTGTCATTGCCGACCAGCGTGACCTGCAGGCGTGAACCGCTCTGGCCATCGGCGCCGAAGCGCACCCGGGCGCCGGGCAGTTGCTCAAGCGCCGGGCGGACGGAGCTCTCGAACTCCGTCTGGGTCAGCCGTCGCTCGGTGCGTGGCACCAGCGTCACCAGCAGGTTCGCGGTGCGCGGATCTCCGGCCCGCGTCGTGGTGCCGAGGCCCGGCCCACCGCCGCCGCCGGTCTGGGTGCCCATGCTGGCGAAGACGGAGACGACTTCGGGCCGTGCCTGGAGGATGCGCGTCGCCTGCTGCACCAACGATTCCGTGTTCGACAAGGTGGCACCGGGCGACAACTCGATGGCGATGGAGGCGCGACCGCGGTCGGCACCGGGCACGAAATCCCGCGGGATGTACGGCACCAGGGCCAGCGACAAGGCAAAGAAGCAGACGCCGCCGGCCAGCGTCGTCCGGCGGTGCCGCAGGCACCAGCCCAACGTCGCCATGTAGCCGCGCACCATGGCGCCATCCGGCCGCGGCGGCGCATCATGCGGCTTCAGCAGATACGCGCCGAGCAGCGGCGTCAGCAGCCGGGCGACGACCAGGGAAAAGGCGACGGCCGCGGCCACGGTCAGGCCGAACTGCCGAAAGAACTGGCCGGGGATGCCCGGCATGAAGGCCACCGGCACGAACACCGCCAGAATGGTCGCCGTCGTCGCCACCACCGCGAGGCCGATCTCGGAGGAGGCATCGAGCGCCGCGCGGTAGACGCTGATGCCCGGAGATTTGCGGATGTGGCGGACGATGTTCTCGATCTCGACGATCGCATCGTCCACCAGCACGCCCACCACCAGCGTGAGGCCCAGCAGCGTCACGTTGTTCAGCGAGAAGCCGAGCATCTGCATGACGAAGAAGGTCGGGATCAGCGACAACGGCATGGCGATGGAGGCGATGAACGTGGCCCGCCAGTCGCGCAGGAACAGGTAGACCACCAACATCGCAAGACCAGCGCCGATCGCCAGCGCCTCGACCGCCGCATGGTAGCCGGCCAGCACGAAAGTGACGGTGGAGCTGACGGCGGTGATCTCCACCCCCGGATGCGCCGCCATGATCGCCTGCGCGCGCGCCATGGCGCCCTCGGCGACCCGCACTTCGGAGGAATCGCGGGTGCGCAGGATTTCGAAGGCGACGACGGGGCGGCCATCCAGCAGGGCGGAGGTGCGGACCTCGGCGGTGCCATCCTCCACCTCCGCCAGCTCGCCCAGGCGTGCGGTGCGTCCATTCGGCAGGATGATGGGACGCTCGCGCAGGCCTGCCACGCTGGTGGCCGAGCCGAGGGTGCGTATGGTCTGCTCCCCGGCGCCGATCGTGCCGCGCCCGCCGGGCAGGTTGATGTTCTGCTCGCGCAGTTGGGCGTTGACCTGGTTGGCGGTGATGCCGAGCGCCAGCAGCCGGTCCGGCCGCAGCGCCACGCGGATTTCCCGTGCCACGCCGCCGATGCGGTTGACCTGCGCGACGCCCGAAACCGACAGCATGGACTTGGCGATGGTGTCTTCGACGAACCAGCTCAGCTCCGCCACCGTCATCCGCGGCGAGGCCACGGTGAAGGTGACGATGGCACCACCGGTCGCCTCCACCCGCGTGATCACCGGGTCGCGGATCGCGGCGGGCAGGTCGCTGCGGATCTGCGCGATCTTGTCGCGCACGTCGTTGGTTGCGCGGTCGATGTTCTTGCCGAGCGCGAACTCGATGACGGTGGTCGAACTGCCATCGGTGATTGTGGAGGTGATGTGCTTGACGTCACCCAGGCCGGAGACCGCATCCTCCACCCGCCGCGTCACCTGGCTTTCCAGTTCCGAAGGGGCTGCGCCGGACTGCACGACGGACACGACCACGGCGGGCAGGTCGATGTCCGGGCTGTTGTTGATCCGCAGCATCGGATAGGCGAACAGCCCGGCGATCGTCAGCAGCAGGAACAGCACGGATGTCGCGACCGGATTGCGGATCGCCCAGCCGGAGATGTTGCGGTGCTTGTCCTCGATGGTCATGGGGTCGCCACGGCGGGGGCGACGCGCACCAGGTCGCCATCGGCCAGGAAGCCGGCACCGACCACCACGACCCGCTCACCCGGCTGCAGCCCGTCGGTGACCTGCACCATCCCGTCATCGCGCAGGCCAGTCGTCAGACGGCGAAGCCGCACGCGGTCCTCGCCTTCAGGCAGCACGAAAACGCGCGAGGCGCCGTCGCGGAACACCACCGCGCCGGCCGGCACCACCACGGCCTGCCGCACCGCACCCACGATCTCGGCCCGCGCGAACATCCCCGGGCGCAATACCGAGCCCGGTGGCAGTGCGACATGCACGACCCCGAGCCGGGTCTCCGGCGCCACGACCGGGGCGATGGCGCGGACCTCGGCCTGGATGATGCGGTCGCCGTGCCGCACCGTGACCGCCTGGCCCGGCTGGACCCCGGGCAGGTCGAGTTCGGGCACCCGGGCATCCAGCTCCAGGCGGCCGTCGCGCAGGATGCGGAACATTTCCTGTCCCATGGCGGACACCGAACCGATGCGGGCGCTGACCTTGGCGATTATGCCATCGGTGGGCGCCAGGATGCGGGTCTGCGCCAGCCGCGCCACCACTTCGTCGCGCCGGGCCCGGGCGGCAGCCAGGCGCGCTTCGGCCTGTAGCGCCGCGGCGCGGCGCTGTTCCGTGACCTGGACCGAGGCGCTCTGGCTGCGCACCAACTGTTCGGACCGCGCGAGGTCGGCGGCCGCGAGGTCCCTTGCCGCGTCGGCTTCCAGGATGGCGGCTTCCGCCTGCGCGGCCTGGGCGCGCAGCACTCTGTCATCCAGCCGCGCCAGAAGGTCTCCGGCTCGGACCGCCTGGCCTTCCTCAACCGGTGCCTCCACCAGCCGCAGACCGCCGATCTCGGCGCCCACCACCAGTTCCTGCCATGCCACCACGGAGCCGTCGCCCGTCACCGTCGTCACCACCGGTCGCGTCACCGCCGCGCCCAGCGCCACGGTCAGCACGGGCACTGGCGGCCGGATGCGGGTCGCCTCGGGTACCGGGGGCGCGGCGCCGGACCAGGGCGGCAGGAAGCCGCCGGCCAGGATCGTGGCCACCAGTACGGCCGCCGCAACCACGCCGGCCACAAGCCAACCCCACCGCCGCCGAGGGGCGGCTACGGGTGAGGGGGCGGCAGATGCCCGCGCTGCGGGCTCGATGGCGATCTTGCGGTCGAACATGCATGCTTCCGGCGCGCCACGGTGGGGTGATCCCAGGGCGTTCCAATACGCGCTGCATGCATCTGGGGCGCTACCGCGGGGCGGTCAACGCTCGACCGGGATCGTCGCGCCCCACCCGGCGCCGGGCCAACGCCGCAAAACCACGCCCAGGCTGGCATTCCAGGGATCGGCCAACCTCGCTCGGGCGAACGCCCGTTTCTCCCTGAAGGTCAGAACCCGGTCGATAGGTGCGGGGCAGCCGGGGCCGCGCATCGCGCGAGGCGACGCCGTTGCACGGTGCGGCGGGGTGCATCGGGCGGGGCCTCGGCGGGTATGTAGCCAGCGCTGTCGGTCGTCCCCGCCCGCGCCATGCCCCGCTGCTTATCCTTCGACCTGCTGCTGCGGGGCTGCTGCGGGCTATCGCGCCCGCTCCACCGCAAAAGCCACCGTATCGGCCAGCGCCTGGCGGATCGGCCCATCCGGAAACGGCGCCAGCGCCCGCACCGCCACCCGGCCATACGCCCGCGCGCGTTGGATCGTCAGTCCGACCGCATCGTGCCGTGCCAGGATCTGCTGGGCCTGCGCGAAATCACCGTCGGCCTGCTCCTGGCGTTCCAGGGTCCGTTCCCAAAAGGCGCGTTCCGACACGTCGGCCGCGGCGAGCGCGATCAGCACCGGCAGGGTGATCTTGCCCTCGCGGAAGTCGTCGCCGACCGTCTTGCCCAGCACATCCTGTTCGGCGGCGTAGTCCAGCGCGTCGTCCACAAGCTGGAATGCGACACCCAGCGACCGGCCGTATTCGCGCAACCCCGCCTGGTCGGCCGCCGACCGGCCGGCCACCACCGCGCCGATCTCGGCGGCGGCGGAGAACAGGGCCGCGGTCTTGCCTTCGACCACCGCCAGGTATTGCGCCTCGGTCGTCGCAAGATCGTTCTGGGTGACGAGTTGCAGCACCTCGCCCTCGGCCAGCGTCGCCGCGGCGGCCGACAGGATGCGCAACACATCGAGGTTGCCGTCCTCGACCAGGATCTGGAAGGCGCGCGCAAAAAGGAAATCGCCGACCAGCACCGATGGCTGGTTGCCGAACAGCGCGTTGGCCGAAGGCTGGCCACGGCGCAGCGCGCTTTCATCCACCACGTCATCGTGCAGGAGGGTCGCTGTGTGGATGAACTCGACGCAGGCGGCCAGCGCGATCTGACGATCCCCGGCATAGCCGCAAAGCCTGGCGGTCGCGAGCGTCAGCAGCGGCCGCAGCCGTTTGCCGCCGGCCGCGACCAGATGCGCCGCCAGTTGCGGGATCAGCGCCACGGGGCTGTCCATGCGGGCCACGATCAGCCGGTTGGTCGCCAGCATGTCGGCGGCGACCAGGTTCGACAGGCGGGTCAGCGCATCCTCGCGCCCCGGGTCGGGGGAGGCAGCGACGGGCGATGTGTGCGGCAAAGTATCCAACGACGATTGAGCCCCCGGCACCCGTGGCGCAACATGTGGTGCGGGGCGCTATATGCAACATACGTCCCGTGCGTCGGGCCAGCAAGGTTGGCGGATCAAGGGTTTGGCGGGCTGGAGGGTGGCGGCTGTTCATGCGGGTACTGGCAACGAGTTCGGACATCGTCCGGCTGTCCTTCCTGGAGGCGCTGCTGCGCGATGCGGGAATCGAGGCGATCGTGCTCGATCAGCACATCAGCGCGGTGGAGGGCGGCATCGGCGCCTTCCCACGCCGGCTTGCCGTGATCGACGACGACCACGACGCCGCCCTGCGTGTATTGCGTGAGGCTGGGGAGGCCGCTTGACCGGCGACGCCCTGCTCGGCGGGCGGGTCCGGATCGTCCAGGCCGCGGGCGGGTTGAAGGCGGGGCTGGACGCGGTGGCGCTGGCCGCCGCCATCCCCGCCCGCGCGGGCCAGGTGGTGCTGGATGCGGGCTGCGGCGCGGGGGCGGTGTTTCTCTGCCTGCTGGCCCGGGTGCCCGGGGCGTCGGTGGTGGCGGTCGAGCGTGACCCCGGCCTGGCGGCCCTGGCGGCGGACAATGCCGCGCGCAACGGCTGGGCCGACCGGGTGCGGGTGGTCTGCGGCGACGTCGCCGACCCGGCGCTGCTGCGCGACCAGGGGCTGCTCCACCACGCCGCCGCCAACCCGCCCTATTGGCCCGCCGGCACACCGCCGCCGGCCGCGATCCGGGCCGGGGCGACCCACGCCGATGAGGTGCCGCTGGCGGCCTGGTCCGCGGCGTTGCTGGCCCCCCTGCGCCACGGCGGCAGCGCAAGCCTGGTGCTGCCCGCGGCACGCTGGGCCGAGGCTGCGACCGCCCTGCGCGCCGCCGGCGGTGGCGGCATAACCCTGCGCCCGCTCTGGCCGCGCGAGGGCATCGCCGCGCGGCGCGTCATCCTGGCAACCCGGCGCGGCGGGCGCGGGCCGGATGCGGTGCTGCCGGGCCTGGTGCTGCATGCCGCCACGGGCTGGACGCCGGCCGCCGAGGCGATGCTGCGCGACGCGGCACCCCTGGCCTGAAGCGGTCTTGCCGAGGCGGCCGTGCGACGGAACACTGCCGCCCGGAGGAACTGCCCGCATGACGCGCTTCAAACTCGACCACCTGCATATCCGCAGCGCCGACCCCGACACCGCAGCGCGATTCTTCGTCGAGGCGCTGGACGCCAAGCCGATGGCGCGCCTGGAGATCGAGGATCGCATCCGCGTGGTGCTCGACCTCGGCGGGTTGTCGCTGTTCCTGGAAACCGTCCCGGCCAGCACGCCGACCCCGCCGGCGCCGCCGTTCCGCGGTATCGAGCACCTCGGCCTGACGGTCACCGACATCGACGCGGCCCTGGCCCATATCCTGGACGGGCACGGCGCGACCCTGGTCAAGCCGGTGACCCAGGCGCGGCCTGGGGTGCGGATCGCCTTTGTCGACAGCCCCGAGGGCGTGCGCGTGGAATTGGTCGAGCGCAGCGCCTGACGCCGGCTTGTCGGGTGCGTCGTGGTGTCGGCATCCTGCCCCTGTCACGACGCGGACGGACCCCGTATCCTGGGGTTGGCCGGCGCGGTGCTGCTCACCCTCGCTACCGCCCCCGCCCAGTCACAGCCCCGCCCCGCATCCGCCGCGGCCGCCGATATCGCCGGATCGCGCGATCACCCGCTGGTCGGGCGCTACCAGGGCACCGTCATCCGCATCTTCCGCGCGCGCGACTACGACGAATTCCGCATGGTCTCGGGCCGCGTCACCAGCGCCGATGTGCGCACGCAGGGCAGCCGCCGGCATGATGGCAACAGCCTGGCGGTCGCCGGCCGCGCGGTCCGCATCACCTACAACCTGCCCGCCGCGGCCGGGCGCTCGGCGCTGGAAGTGCTGCGCAACCATCAGGAACGGCTGGTCGCGCAAGGCTTTGAAATCGTCTTCGCCTGTGCGCGGGAGGCCTGCGGCAGTGCGTCGGACCTCTGGTTCGCGGTGGCCGAGGCGGTGCCGATCGCACCCGCGCTCGGCAACAACTGGGCCGACCAGGCCTACCTGATGGCGCGGCTGGTGCGGCCGCAGGAGGGGGATGTCTTCGGCGCCGGGATGGCGGCACCGGTCGCGAGCAATGCGACCGATGCGGGGCGGGCGGAGAACCGCCGGGTGGAGATCGTCCGGCGCTGACCGCCCCGCACCTGTGCGACGGGCGGGGAATGTTGCAGGGTATGGCCGGTAAGGCGCCTGCTGCCATCTCTCCTGAACCCGGAACCTCCGCATGAACCTCGACGCGATCCCGATCGGCAAGAACCCACCCGAGGACCTGAACGTGGTGATCGAGGTCCAGATCGGCGGCGAGCCCATCAAGTACGAGATGAACAAGGAAGCGGGCACGCTGTTCGTGGACCGCTTCCTGCACACGCCCATGCGCTACCCCGGCAATTACGGCTTCGTGCCGCATACGCTGTCGGATGATGGCGACCCGATCGATGTGCTGGTGGCCAATACCCGCCCGATCATTCCGGGCGCAGTCATCAATGTTCGCCCGGTTGGCGTCCTGAAGATGGAGGATGACGGCGGCGGCGACGAGAAGATCATCGCGGTCCCGTCTGACGCGCTGACCAAGCGTTACCTGCACGTCAAATCCTATACTGACTTGCCGCAGATCACGATCGAGCAGATCCAGCACTTCTTCGAGCATTACAAGGATCTCGAGCCTGGCAAGTGGGTCAAGATGCTGGGCTGGGGCGGCCCGGAGGAAGCAAGGCAGCTGGTCCAGGCCGCCATCGAACGCGCCAAAACCAAGGGCTGATGCCGCCCTGCTTGATCATGGGCACGGGCGGGCACGCCGCGGTGCTGGTCGAGGCGTTGCGGACGGTGGGCGGGGTCGCCCTGGCAGGTATGGTCGGTCCCGCCCCGCCCGGGCGGGACCTGGGCCTGCGTTACCTGGGTGACGAGGCTGACCTGGATCGGCTGCGCGCCGAGGGCATCACGGGCGCCTTCGTCGCGGTCGGCGACAACGCCGCCCGCCAACGCCTGGGCGACCGTCTGACCGCGGCGGGTTTTGCGCTGCCGGTGCTGGTCCATCCGGCGGCCTATGTCGCGGCTTCGGCGTCGTTGGGCGAGGGGGCGGTCGTGCTGATCCGGGCGGTGGTCGGCACTGCAAGCCGGGTCGGGCGGCTCTGCATCATCAATTCCGGCGCCGTGGTGGACCACGACAACGCGATCGGGGAGGCCGCGCACATTGCCCCGGGCTGCGCGCTGGCGGGGGATGTGACGGTGGGCGCGCGGACGCTTGTGGGCGTCGGTAGCGCTGTAAGCCCGGGCATCAGCATCGGGCGCGATGCCATCGTCGGCGCGGGGGCCGCGGTGGTGCGCGATGTGCCGGACGGCGCCCGCGTGGGCGGCGTGCCGGCGCGAGCGCTCCGCTGAGCGGGTGGACGGCGGCGACGGGTCGGCGGACACGCTGGTTCGATCACCTTCGATGGCCCGGGTGCGCTTCGCGGCGTTGCGGTGCGGCGTGCCGAACAAACAAATTGACTACTTGCCGGGCATTGATGGGATTTGATACGCAACGCCGCGAAACAGACGTGACCGGCAGCGGAGCCGCTGGTGTCAACTTGGCTGCCACAGGACCCGACTGCGAACCCAACCGCCATGCCCGACCCCGAGATCGACGCGATCCGCGCCATCCTGGCCGCCAGCCCCCGCGCAGCCGACCTGGCTGAACGGCGCGCCCGCCTCGATGGCTTCGGCGCCCTTTACCCGACTGCGCCGGACATCCGGATCGAACCCATCATCGCGCATGGCGTCGCCGCCGAATGGACCACCGCGCCCGGCGCCGACCCTGCCCGCGTGCTGCTGTTCCTGCACGGCGGCGGCTATGTCTCTGGCTCGATCGCCAGCCACCGCCACATGGTCGCCGAGGCAGGGCGCCAGGCTGGCGCGCGAACCCTCGCCCTCGGCTACCGCCTCGCCCCCGAACACCCTTTTCCGGCCGCGTTGGAGGATACGCTGGCCGGCTACCGCTTCCTGCTGGCGCAAGGGTTCGCGCCGCATCGTATCGCGCTTTGCGGCGAAAGTGCCGGCGGCGGGCTTGCGGTCGCAGCCCTGGTGTCGCTGCGCGATCAAGGCATCCCTCTGCCCGGCGGCACCTGGCTGAGTTCGCCTTGGGTGGACCTGCGAATGCAGGGCGCCAGCATGGATTCCAAGGCCGCGGTCGATCCGCTGATCAGCCGCGGCTACCTCGAAGAACTGGCCGCGGCCTACCTGCATGGCGCCGATCCGGCCGGGCACCTGGTGTCGCCGCTGCACGCCGACCTGCGCGGCCTGCCGCCGGTTCTGATCCAGACCGGTTCGGCAGAAACGCTGATGGATGACGCGATCCGCCTGGCTGGCGTGGCAGCGGCCGCGGATGTGCGGGTCACGTTGCAGGTCTGGCCGGACATGATCCACGCCTGGGCGCTGTTCTATCAGCAGGTGGCGGCGGGGCGCGGGGCGCTGGCCGAGGTGGGTGCCTTCTTACGGTTGAGACTGGCCTGATCGGTATCAATCGCGTTGGGGGTGCGGCTGTTGGCGATCGGAGCGTTGTTGCTTGGCCGACGGGCAAGGCTGGTGCGCCGCCCTGGTGAGATCATCGCTCCTGGGCGTAGGCTTTTGTGATTTACGTATTGAACGAACTGGCTCAGTTTATTATGATTCGGTATCGAAATAGGCTGTTGGAGGATCTTCATGCGATCGATGCTTGCCCTCTTTGCGGCGCTGCTGACGGCGCCGGTCGCAGCGCAGACCAGCCCCCCCGGGGCGCTGCTCGCCGAAGCCTGCCTCGGCTGCCATTGGCCGGGCGCGGCAGAAGGTGGGGGCATTCCGGGGCTGACCGGGCGCCCGGCACCGGAACTGGTCACGCTGATGGTGGCCTTCCGCGCCAACGAACGCCCCGGCACGATCATGGGCCGCGTCGCACGCGGCTATAGCGACGCGCAGATTGCGGCCATCGCGACCCATCTCGCCACCGTTCCACGCTGAGGAGGGTGGACGTGACCCGTGTTGTACCCCGCCGCAGCCTGCTCGCCGCGGCCCTCGCGGCCCCCACCACCCTGCAGGCGCAAACCGAGGGCCAGGCCCGGCTTCTGGTGATCGGCGGCGGTTTCGGCGGCGCCTCGGCCGCCAGTTTCGCCCGCCGCGCGCATCCCTGGCTGCAGGTGACGCTGGTCGAACCGCAGACACGGCTCGTGACTTGCCCCTATGGCAACCTCGTCATCGCAGGTCTGCGCCAAATCAGCGACATCACCCATGGCTATGACGGCCTGCGCGCGCGTGGCGTGCGGGTGGTGCACGACTGGGCCCGCGGCATCGACCCGGTGGCGCGCCAGGTGCGTCTGCATGGCGGCGAAAGCCTGGGCTATGACCGGCTGATCCTGGCCCCTGGCATCGCGCTGCGCTGGGGTGCGCTGGAGGGCTACGACGAAGCCGCCGCCGAGGTCATGCCGCATGCCTGGGTCCCGGCCGATGGCGCGCAGACCCTGCTGCTGCGCCGCCAGTTGGAGGCGATGCCCGATGGCGGCACCGTCGGCCTCGTGATCCCCGGCAACCCGTTCCGCTGTCCGCCAGGGCCTTATGAGCGGATCAGCATGATTGCGGCCTACCTCAAGCAGCATAAGCCGCGATCGAAGATCCTCGCGCTCGATGCCAAGGAGGCTTTCAGCAAGCAGGGCCTGTTCCAGGACGCCTGGGCGGCGCTGTATCCGGGCATGATCGAATGGGTGCCGGCCAGCCGCGACGGTCGCGTGGTCCGCGTCGATCCGCGCGAGCGTGTTCTGGAGACGGAATTCGGCACGCGGCACAGGGTCGATGTCGCCAACATCATCCCGCCCCAGTCGGCCGCACGCATCGCGATCGACGCGGGATTGGCCGATGCCACCGGCTGGGTGCCGGTTAATCCGGCCACCTTCGAGGCCCGTGCCGCCGCCGGCATCCATGTCGTCGGCGATGCGAATATCCCCGGTGCGATGCCCAAATCCGGCTACGTCGCCAACAGCACCGCCAAGCAGGCGGTCGCCAGCGCCGCGGCGTCACTGCGGGGCGAGGCGCCGCCCGAGGCGCAGTATTTCAACACCTGCTATTCGCACGTCGGCAGCGACTACGGGATTTCGGTCGTCGGCATCTTTCGGCCGAACGCCCAAGGCACCGCGATCGTCGAGGTGCCGAATTCCGGCGGCGTCTCACCGCGCGGCGTGCTGCCTGAGCAGCGTCGGCTGGAGGCACTCTACGCCGATGCCTGGTATGCCAGCATCACGCAGGACATGTTCTCCTGAACCCGCGCATCGGCGTTCGCATGGCCGGACGTTCGGCATGCGCGACGGCGCGGATCCTGGCGGTCTGAGTCGACAGGTTGGGGCGACTGGTTGGGGCGCCAGGATTCGAACCTGGGAATGGCGGTACCAAAAACCGCTGCCTTACCGCTTGGCGACGCCCCAGCAGCGAAGCGAGCGTCTAGCCCGCCCCGCCCCCTTCGTGAAGCCCGCCGCCCCAAACCCACCATGCGGCAGGCAACAACGCCGCGGCATCCCGCGCCGCGCCCGGTTCGGCGAACATCGCGAAACACGTCGCCCCCGACCCTGACATGCGCGCCAGCAGGCAGCCGGGCAACCCGCCGAGGATCGCCAGCACCTCGGCGATCACCGGCCGGCAGGCGATCGCCGGCACCTGCAGGTCGTTGCGGGTCACCGACAGGCCCGCCGCCATCGCCGCCGCATCGGCCCAGGACGCGGGCAGCAAGGCCACGGTGGAAAAAGCGCCGCCGCGCGCGCGAAAAACCTCCGGCGTCGGCAGCGCCACGCGCGGATTGGCCAGCAGCAGCCCGAAGCGTGGCAGGCGGGGGGCGGCGGCCAGCACGTCGCCGATGCCGCCAAACCGCGCGGGGCTGGCGCCAAGACAGACCGGCACATCGGCCCCGAGCCGGGCCGCCAGCCCCGCCGGCACCACCGTCCCGGTGACCCGCGCCAGCAACCGAAGTGTCGCCGCCGCATCGGCCGAACCGCCGCCGATGCCAGAGGCGACGGGCAGGTGCTTCTCCAACCGCAGCCCATCGGCAAACGCCATCCCCCGCGCCGCGCGCAGTACCAGGTTGTCGGGTTCGGCGAGCAGCCCGGCAGCCTCCGGCCCCTCCAGCAAAAGCCCGGGGGCGTCGCTCAGCGAAACCCGGTCGCCCACGCCGGCGAAGACCACCAGGCTGTCGAGCAGGTGCAGCCCATCGGCCCGGCGGCCGAGCACATGCAGGAACAGGTTGATCTTGGCCGGTGCGAACTCGGCCAAGGCTATTGGGCCGGCCGTGGCGCCCCGGCCTGGGCGGTCGGCACCTGGAGGCCTGCCAACCCGTCGCGCAGCTTGACCTCGATGCGGGCCACGTCGCCGGGCTCCGGGTCGGTGTTCAGCGCGCGGCGCCATTGGAACTGCGCCTCTGACCGGCGCCCGGCAGCCCAATAGGCGTCGCCCAGGTGGTCGTTGATGACGCTGTTGCGGGATTCCAGTTCGACCGCCTTCTCCAGCCAGCGCACTGCGCCGGGCAGGTCACCGATCTTGAACAGCGCCCAGCCCAGGCTGTCGGCGATGTTGCCGTCCTGCGGCCGCAACTCGGCAGCGCGTTCCAGCATGCGCCGCGCCTCGGTCAGGTTCTGACCCTGCTCGACCCAGGTGTAGCCTAGGTAGTTCAGGACATAGGGCTGTTCCGGCGCAAGTTGCAGTGCGCGCTGGAAATCGGCTTCCGCCCGCTGCCAGCGCCCGGCGCGTTCCTGGGCGATGCCGCGGGCGTAGAACAGCGGCCAATCGGCCGGCCCCGCGTTGGGGACGCGCGCGACCGCGACATCATAGGCGACGACCGCGTCGGGGAAGCGGCTGCGGGCGCGCAGGATGTCGCCCAGCCGGGCGCTCGGCTGCGCATTGTCCGGCAGGGCGGCGGACAGGGACTGCAACGCCGCCACGGCCTCCGTCGTGCGGTCCAGGCGGTCGAGCAGCACGGCGCGGCGCAGCGCCACGACGGCGGCCAGCGGATCGCCCGAAGGGATGGTGTCGAGCGTTGCCAGCGCCGTATCCGGATGGCGTTCGTCGGCCAGCATGTCGGAGGTCATCAGCAGCGCTGCGGCGAAATCCGGGCGCAGGCGCAGCGACAGCCGGGTCAGCACCAGGCCGAATTCACCCGCGCCCTGGCCGCGCAAGGCGGCCGCGAGCGCCAACTGCGCCTCGGCCATCCCCTCCACCGGCGTCGCGACGGCGCGGCTGGCCAGGATCTGGCGGCGGGCGGCGCTGGTATAGGCCAGCGCCAGGTCGTCCGGCCCGCGGGCGGCGGACTCCAACAGGCGCTGCGCCTCGGCCTCGCGCCCCGACCGGGCCAGGATGCCGGCGGCGATGGTGAGCATGCGCAGGTTGGCCTCGGGCGATTCGGCGATGGCGGTGCGGATGTAGCGTTCGGCATCGCGCGGCCGGCCAGCGATATCGGCGATCATGGCGGCATGCAGGGCATGGGTGCCGCGCAGGCGGCCCGTTTCGATATGCGGCCGCAAGGTGGCCAGGGCGGTGTCGGTCGCCCCGCGGCCCTGTTGCACCCAGGCGGTCCAGAGCGGCACCAACAGCCCAGCCGCCCCCTGGCGCGGCAGCCCGCGCAGGCGGGTCTCGGCGCGGTCCCAGCGCCCGGCCTGGGCATCGGCGCCGATCAGCAGCAGCACCGCGACTTGGTTGTCGGGCAGGCGGCGGGCCAGGCGGGTCGCGTCCATCCGCCCGTCCATGACCGTCGCGAGGAAGGCGCGCGTCAGAATTTCGGCCTGATTCGGCTCTACGCGCAGGGCCGCGAGCAGTTGGTCGGCGGCGGCGCGGGTGTCGGTCTCGCTATTCGCGAATCGGCCGGCCAGATAGGGGCCGAAGGCGCCGGTCGGGGCGGCCGCGGTCGTGGACGCTGTGGTCGCGGCTTCAGGACCCGCGGCGGCACAACCGGCCAGCAGGGTCAGGGCGAGGAGGGCAAGGCGGCGCGGGGCAGACAAATGCGGCATGGGAATCACCGTAACGTCCCGCCAGGCGCGGCGCCATGGTCGCGACAGATTAGACACAGGCCGTGACCGGTGGGACACACGCCCAAGCGCAGGCCGGCGCCTCGACAGTCACGTTCGCTTTTGCCAATGTCGGTAAAGCAGTAAATTTCTGGAGAAATCTCGTGCGGCGTTCGTCTCTTTTCTTGGTCCTCGCAGCGGCCCTGGCCCTGGGCGGCTGCGTCACGACCGGCGGGGGCGCACCAGTGTCGGGGCGAAGCTGCGACACCTCGTTTCGCGTTGTGAACCAGACCAACGCGACCGTCACCCAGGTCTATTTCAGCCATGCCTCCCTCGGCGATTGGGGCGCCGACCGGTTGGGTACGCGTGACCTCAAGTCAGGCCAGGCGCTGGCCTTCCGCGCGGCCAATACCGGGCGCTACGATTTCCGCGTGGTCTTCGCCAATGGCCGGGCGCAGGAACTGCGCCAGGTCGATATCTGCCGCGCGGCGGTCATCACGGTCACCGCCAACGGGCTTGTCGCCACCTGACAGGGCGGCCCGCCCAGGATTGGGCAGGGTAGGGGGGCTGTCCGGGCGGTCGCCTCGCCTAGAGCAATATCGGATCAGATGGAATCATCTGATCCGATTTCTTGCTCTAGATTCAACGGCTTCTAGAGCACGAGATCGATCCACTTGGATCGATCGTGCTCTAAGCGGCAACCTTGATCGCCACCGCCCGCACATCTTCGCCGACCCCGGCCTCGAAGGCGCCAAAGTTCTTCTCGAACAGCCCGACCAACTGGGTCGCGGTGCGGTCGTAGGCGGATTTGTCAGCCCAAGACTCGCGTGGGTTCAGCACCTCGGGCGGCACGCCGGGCACCGCAGTCGGGATCATCAGCCCGAAGAAGGGATCGCGGACGAAAGCCGCCCGCGCCAGCGAGCCATCCAGTGCCGCGCGCAGCAGGGCGCGCGTCACGTCGATGCTCATGCGGCGGCCGGTGCCATAGGCCCCGCCGCTCCAGCCGGTGTTGACCAGCCAGCAATCGGTGCCGTGCCGCGCCATCAGATCGGCCAGCATCCGGCCATAGGTTTCCGGCGGGCGCGGCAGGAAGGGCGCGCCGAAACAGGTGGAAAAGGTCGCCTGCGGCTCACGCCCCAGGCCCTTTTCGGTCCCCGCGACGCGTGCCGTATAGCCCGACAGGAAGTGGTACATCGCCTGTGCCGGCGTCAGCTTGGCGATCGGCGGCAGCACGCCAAAGGCATCGGCCGTCAGCATCACCACATTCTTCGGCAAGCCCGCCTGGCCGCCCGGAACGATATTGGGAATGAACTCGATCGGGTAGCAGGACCGCGTGTTCTGGGTCAGCGACCCGTCGTCGAGATCGAGTGCGCCTGTCGCATCCGCCACCACATTCTCCAGCACCACGCCAAACCGGTGGGAGGCGTCCCAGATCTGCGGCTCTGCGGCGCGCGAGAGGTTGATCACCTTCGCGTAGCATCCGCCCTCGAAGTTGAAGATGCCGGCATCCGACCAGCCATGTTCGTCATCGCCGATCAGCCGGCGTTCCGGGTCCGACGACAGGGTCGTCTTGCCGGTGCCCGACAGGCCGAAGAACAGCGCGGCATCGCCCGCCGCACCGAGGTTGGCCGAACAATGCATCGGCAGCACGCCGCGCGCGGGCAGCAGCCAGTTCATGACCGTAAAAATGCTTTTCTTGATTTCGCCGGCGTAGGAGGTCCCGGCGATGGCGATGATCCGGTCCTGGAAGGACAGCGCGATGCAGGTGGTGGATTTGCAGCCATCCTCGGGCGGCACGGCGTCGAGGTCCGGCGCGTGCAGGATGGTGTAGTCGGGCGTGAAATCGGCAAGGTCAGCCGCGGGCGGGCGCAGGAACATGTTGCGGGCGAACAGCGCGTGCCAGGCGTTGGTGGTGACCACGCGGACACGGATGCGGTGCGCAGGATCGGCACCGGCGTAAAGATCCTCGGTGAAGAGTTCCGGCTGCGCGCCGAGATGGTCGCGAACGCGGCCGACGAAGGTGTGGAAATGCGCCCGGCTCATCGGCTGGTTGATGCGGCCCCAGGCGACCTGGTCCATCACCTCCGGGTCTTGCACGACGAATTTGTCGGCGACCGAACGGCCGGTGTGGATGCCGGTCACGCCGATGAAGGCACCATGCGCCGACAACCGCCCCTCACCCCGACGCATCGCGGCGGCGACCAGCGGGGCGGCCGTCAGATTGGCATGCACCGCGCCGCCGGCGGCGACACCGGTGCCGCCGAGGGGGGTCTGGGTCGTGGCCATGATGCGCAAGGTCTCCGGGTGTCGAGGCAATTTCGTGACGCTAGATTACGGCGGGTAAGCTACTGGCGTCCATGGAGGGGCGCGGGAGGGGCTGAGTTGCAGGCCCCGCGGATCATGCGACCCCGCGACCGGCGCGCGCCGCCAGGATCAAGGCCCGCCGCACGCCATCGGCATCGCCGACCGGGGCCGGGAAGTCGAACCGCGCCACCGCTTCCTCCGGCCCCATCAGGTCGCAGCCATCCACATCCACCCCGGTCAGCTGCCAGGACCCGGCAGGTTGGTGCAACAGGCCGGTGGCGATGGCGGCGACGGCCTCGGCATGGTCGGCGTTCACATGGTCGATGATCTCGGCCTCGGCCGTGGCGATACCGGCCTCGGCCTCGGCGTCGGGCAGCAGGGCGGCCAAGGGCAGCCGGATCGCGCGCGCGAAACCGCCCACCAGCAGCGCGCCGCCGGGCTGCAGCCGCCACAGCCCGAAGTCCCCGAAATCGGCGTAGAAGGCGGCATAGGGATGCCGCGCCAGCCAGCGCGCCTTGAGCGCCGGGGCCTCCTCCGGCGGCACGGGTTCGGCCAGGGCCGTCAGCGTCACCCGGGGCGCGGTCTGCGGGTTCGGTCCCTCCGCGCGGCCGGTCACCAGCAGGGCGCAGCGGGCATCGCGCATCAGGTGGCGGGTGTGTTCCGACAGGGTCGAGAGCAGCAGCAGCGGGCGGAGGCCGCCGGTCATGGCCGGCGTCACCAGGCTGGCGAAGGGCTGGCCCTCGGCCTGGGTCGCCAGCGTCGCGCTGGCGGCGCCGCGCAACAGGCGGCGGGCCTCGGCGCCGGCGGCGATCGGGTCGGGCTTT